>JAZUEK010000022.1:0-4618 GCA_045640165.1 Acutalibacteraceae bacterium
GGTGTTTATCGTGGAGATGGGCGCGAAAAGGCTCGGCGAAATTAAGGAAATTTGCGATATTGTGCACCCGCAGTACGGGCTTTTGACCTCCGTCGGCGAACAGCATTTGGAAAGTTTCGGCTCGGTGGAAAATATCGTCAAAACTAAGTTTGAACTGTACGATGCCATTCCCGAAAATGGGTTTATCTGCGTGAATGCGGACAACGACCTCATCCGCGCGGAACTGGAAGCCCGCAAGGGCGACGGCAAAACCGTGGTCACCTATGGCGTGGCGGAAAACAGCACGGCGGATTACCGCGCGCGCGACATACGCGTGTCGGGCGCGGGGTGTCGGTTTACTCTGTGTGACCGCGAGGGCAGCGAGACGGCGTTCGGTACCAAATTGCTCGGCGGGCACAACGTGCAGAATTTGACCGGGTGTTTGGCGCTTGCCGCAAAACTCGGCGTGCCGACGGACAAAGCGGTGTATGCGGTGCGGCTCTTAAAACCGGTGCGCCACCGTTTGGAACTGTTGCCGAACGGGTTTATTGACGATGCGTTCAACTCGAACCCCGCGGGGTTCCGCTCGGCGCTCGATACGCTGAAAGCGTTTTCCGGGCAACGGGTGCTGGTGACACCCGGTATGGTGGAACTCGGCGAGCGGGAAGCGGCGCTGAACGAGGAACTCGGCGCGTATGCGGCAGATTGTTGCGACCTTGCGGTGCTCGTCGGTGAGCGGCAGGCGCCGCCGCTGAAAAAAGGGTTGCTGTCCGCCGGATTTGACGAAAGCCGCATTTATGTGGCAAAAAGTCTCAACGACGGTTTGCAATTTTTGAAAACCGTTCCGGTGAACGGCGCGCGCACGGTGCTTCTTGAAAACGATTTGCCGGATAACTACGATTGACGATAACGAAACGCAAAAGGGGTTTTTACGATGACAACGAAGACGAAAGTGGCGGTTTTGTTCGGCGGAAACAGCGTGGAACACGAGGTGTCCGTGATTTCCGGGTTGCAGGCGTTTCACGCGCTTGACCGCGAGAAATACGAGCCGATTCCGCTGTATCTCACCAAAGACAACCGCTTTTTTACCGGCGCGGCGATGGGCGAGATTAAAAACTACGCCGACCTGAAAACCTGCCTGGAAAACGGGGTGCAGGTGACGTTGATGAAAGGCGAAAACGGGGTGGAAATGTTCCGTTTTCCGCAAAAGAAATTCGGCGATAACCGCATCGGCTCGTTTGAGGTGGTGCTCCCCGTGGTGCACGGCACCAACGTGGAGGACGGCACATTGATGGGCTATCTTGAACTGCTCGGCGTGCCCTATGCCTCGTGCGATGTGACGAGCTCCGCGCTCGGTATGGACAAAGGGCGAATGAAATCCGTCCTGCGCGAAGCGGGTGTGCCGGTGCTTCCCGCGATGGAGGTGACGGGGCAGGCGTATGCCGCCGCGGCGGACGACGTGATGAACCGCGTGGAGGCGGAACTCGGTTATCCCGTGGTGGTGAAGCCGGTCAACCTCGGCAGTTCGGTCGGTATCTCCAAAGCGGATGACCGCGAAGCGCTGGAACGTGCGCTCGATTTGGCGGCGCAGTTCTCCGCCCGCATTTTGATTGAACACGCGGTGAGCAACCTACGCGAAATCAACTGTTCGGTGCTCGGCGATATGTACGAGGCGCAGGCGTCTGTCTGCGAAGAACCGCTTAACGCGACCGACATTCTCAGTTATCAGGACAAATATATGTCCGGCGGGAGCAAGGGCGGCAGCAAAGGCGACGGCGGAAGCAAAGGGTCGGGCGGTATGTCCGATTTGAAACGTCGCTGCCCGGCGGATATTCCGGACGAAATGACGAAGCAGGTGCAGGAATACGCGGTAAAGACCTTTCAGGCGCTCGGCTGTCTCGGCGTGTCGCGTATCGACTTTTTGAATGACAAGGAGACGGGCGAACTGTGGGTGAACGAAATCAACACCATTCCCGGGTCGCTGTCCTTCTACTTATGGGAAGCGGCGGGAGTGCCGTTTGCCGACCTGCTTGACCGGATGATTGCCCTCGCGTTTAAGCGCGAGCGGGAGCGGCAGGCGCTGACGTTCAGTTATGAGACCAACCTGCTCGCCGGTGCGGCGGCAGGACTTTCTACCGGCAAGAAATAAACAGTTCCCAAAAAGGAGATTGTGTGATGAAAAAACTTCACGGGTTGCGAGCGGTGCTTCTCTTTGGCTGTGTGCTCGTTCTGCTTTTGACCATGACCGTTTTTGCGGTGGCGGCGCCGGCGACCGGCTACAAAAAGGGCGAGGTAGTACTCGTTTCGGAAAAAGACGTGGTGGCTCCTCATGTTATAGCGGTGCGCAACGGTACGGTGACGACGGTGGATGCCCTCGACTGGGAAGACGGCGGCATTCACGGACAAGCCGTTCGCTTAAACGGTGCCGGCGACTACATTGAATATCCTAACACCAAACTTTGCTCGGGAGAAATTACCGTGGCCGGTTGGGTGAACTGGATGGGAAGTGTGACGGGCAATCCGCAGGCCGCGTTGAACCAACAGCTGTTTACGATATACCGTGATGCGGATAACTATTTCACCCTCAATCTTCACGGTTATCGCGACAACGTGCGCCAGACGGAGGACGGAACGACCTACCGTATCGACGGTGTGTGTCTGGAATATAAAATTTCCGGCAATGCCGGCAAACTCGTCGAGGCGTATAACGAGACGACCGGCGGTGTGGACTATGCCATCCGGCAAAACGAATGGACCCACCTTGCCGTCACCATCAGCAAGCACGCAATTAAGTTATACGTAAACGGTCGCCACTGGTTTGAAGAGCCGCTGGAGGGCGCCAATAAAACGCTTGCCGCCAACGGTGTTCGTATCGGCGGAACGGTGGGCGAAACGCCGTATACGTTGGCGGCTTTGGTCGATGACGTGGCGGTGTTCAAAGGCATTTTGAGTGCGGACGATATCGGCTATTTGGCGCAGGGCGCGTCGCTTGATTTCAAAGCGCCTGCCCCGACGGTCAAACCGACCGCAACCGGCGCTGTCGGCGGCGAAACTTCGCAGGGTGAGACGTCCGGCGACAACTTTAAGGATACCGACAACAGCGGTGAATTGAGCGTGACCATTCCCGGTTTCACCTGGATTGTGCTGGGAGTGACCGTGGTGCTTATGGTGGTTTTGACCATCGCGCTTAACAAACACGAAGAAAAACGGAACAAGGAGGATGCCCAATGAAAAAGACGGTATGTGCGTTGATGGCGCTTCTCCTTTGCGTTGTGCTGGCGACGACCGCTTCGGCGCAGGCGCTGGACAACGAGACGACGGTGGTGATTACCCAAAACAGCGGCCAGACGGAGTTGACGCCGTCGCAAAATGAATCCTGCTTTTGGGAATATCCCACGCTGACCGCCGGTCAGCATCGCAGCGACGGTGTGCTGTGGCTGTTTAATAAATCCGACAAGGATGCGACGGTGACGCTCAGCGATTTTCACCTGCCGACGGAAAACGAGACGGCTATGAAGTATCTGGCGGCGTTGCACTTGAAAGTAAAAGCCGACGGCAAAACGGTGTATGAAGACACTTACGATAAAGCCGGCGGTCTGCTTTCCATCACGTTGGACGTGCCGAAAGGCGAGAAAAAGCCCGTGCTTTTTGAACTCGGCTGTGATTTCACCTATTCCGGCGAGTGCACGCTTGACGGCGAGGTTATTTACGGCAAATATGCGGTGACGTACCACGGATTTAATCTGTTGCATTCGTGGGCGTTCTATGCCATTGTCGGCGCGGTCGTTGTGGTGGCGGTCGTGGTGCTGATTGTGGTGCTCAAAAAGAAAAAATCTGAAAAAAGTGCTTGACAAACCCATTTTCGGGTGGTACAATACTTGTTGCAAAATAAAGCAAAGCCTTACCCGCTTTCACCTGCGGATTTCGTTCCCGACAGGTCAATAAGTTTATTCAGAGCGCAAATTCCTTGAATGAATTTTAGAAAGTGGGCAAGAATTGCCCACTTTTTTTGTTGTTACGGAGGTGCTTATTATCGCTACCAAAGAAGTGCAGATTAACGAACAAATCCGCGATGCGGAGATTCGTGTAATCGGCGAAACCGGTGAACAAATCGGCATCATGTCTGCCGCCGAAGCGCAAAAGTTGGCGGATGAGCAGGATTTGGATCTGGTGAAAATTTCGCCCAACGCCAATCCGCCGGTGTGCCGCATTATGAACTACGGCAAATACCGCTATGAGCAGGCGAAACGCGAAAAAGACGCTCGCAAGAACCAACACGTTGTTGAGATTAAAGAGGTGCGCCTCGGTCTTAACATCGACGTGGCGGATTTCGACACGAAACAACGCCAAGCGACCAAGTTCTTGAAACAGGGCAACAAAGTCAAGGTATCCATCCGGTTTCGCGGAAGGGAAATGGGTCACCCCGAACTCGGGCAGACCATTATGGACCGTTTCGCGACTGCGTGCGAGGAGACCGCTGTGATTGAAAAACCCGCGAAACTCGAGGGCCGTCACATGCTGATGTTCCTGGCGCCCAAGCCGGCAAAATAAATACACACATTATTAAGGAGGAAAATATTATGCCGAAAATCAAAACGCACAGCGGTGCGAAAAAACGCTTTAAGCTCAGCAAGGGCGG
>JAZUEK010000023.1:0-7942 GCA_045640165.1 Acutalibacteraceae bacterium
CTCGACTATACTGGCGTATAGCGAGGCGGTTTGACAATGTTCTGCGCCAAAATCTCGTGTTTTTAAGGAATACATTCCTTACGAACTCCCGGCCAAGACGGTCTTTTTTATTAGTCGTATATTTTTTTGAGGTCAATCCACATCGCCGGACGAACCGCACCGTAGGTGTTGCAAACAGGGAGGTTGCTGAAATCACTGGTCGCGTTATATTGCCTGACAATAACGGCTTCGTTTTGGCGAAAACTGGGTGTCCGCAGCCACCACCAACTGTCGTTGTGGCAGGCCTCGTCATCCGTGGCACGATGCACTTTTTCGCTCTTTTCGCAACGTCTTTCATAACTATCGGGAAAATACGTTTCCGCTTCTCTCAAACTTAACAAAAACACCTTATCGTTCGTATCATTGCCGGGGTTCGTTTTATAATTCGGATTTGCATCGGCGGGCACCGTCACGGTAGGAATGAGATTTTGGTGTTGCGCACCGAACGCGGTATTTAAGAAACTGTCGTTCAGCCACTTACGAAGCGCGCAGGTTTCCCACGTCACGTCTTTCCACGGCGAATGGTACGCTTTCGATTCGAGGGCATACAAACTGACAACAAGCGCCTTGCCGTCCTTCACGTCCAGCACCTGCCACTCGATTTCCTCTTTTCCGTTTTTCACGTTGCCGTCCTGCTCATACTGTCCGAACTTGATAATATCGTCTTTTTTCACATCGGCAATATTCTCCATTTGCGCCATGTAAAGGGATTCCATTTCGTAGGCTTTGCTTTCTTTATAGTCAATCCCCTTGAACGCCGTATACGCCGCCTGATACTCCCCATCATCATACAATTTCATAGCCGCATTGTATTTGAGCGCCGGAATAATAACGAAAATTAACAGCAGCACGATTGCGGCGACCGCCACGACCGCCGCCGCGACAATAGCAAGAACTTTCTTCCGGTTTTTCGTTGTACTCATAAAGCCATCCCCTCTTGTTCATAAAATAACACGCATAAGGATACCATACATTTTGCCGAATGTAAAGAGGAATTTTGCACTTTTGGGCGCAATATTTGTTATTCCGCTTTCTTTTTTTCCGGAAGTTGCGCCAGCACGATCGCGGCGAACATCAAGACACAACCGCACACCTGAACCCACGTCGGGATTTGTCCGAGCAGGAGTGCCGCGGCAAGCACCGCGAACACCGATTCGAGGCTCATCAGCATAGAAGCAAGCGTCGGCGGTGTATACTTTTGGCCGAGGATTTGCAAGGTGTACGCAAGTCCGCTCGACATCGCGCCGGCGTAAAGAATCTCTACCCACGCGCCGCACACCGCCGAAAGCGACGGCTGTTCGAACGCGAACATTCCGAGTCCGGACAGCACACCCACCACCGCAAACTGGAAGCAGGACAGTTCTACCCCATCCACCTCGTCGATAAAGCGGTCCACGATGAGGATTTGAATTGCGAAGAAAATCGCACTTCCGAACACAAGAATATCGCCGAAATCCGGGCGCGTTTTGCCGGTCATACAAAGAAGATACAAGCCGACAAGCGCGAGTCCCACGCCAATCCACACCTTGCCGCCGACTTTTTTCCGAAGAAACAGTCCAAAGAGCGGCACAAGTAGGATATACAAAGCCGTCACAAACCCGGCTTTACCCACCACCGCACCATCGGTCGCGGTGCCGGCGATGGATGCCGCCAAATCGTTATAATAGATACCGAACTGCTGTAAGCAGCACGCGATACAGAGTGTTACACCGCAAGCGAGCCCGACTTTTATAAACGTCTTTTTATCGCTTTTGGTTGCCGTCCCCCGTTTGCGCCGCACAAGAATCCACGGCAGCAGCACAAGCGCACCTAAAAACGAGCGCGCCGACTGAAACGTGAACGATTCCACGTACTGCATCGCGCTACTTTGGGCAACAAACGCCGAGCCCCAAATCAGCGCGCACAGCGTCAGCATCGCAATTCCTTTTGCCTGTTGTTTTTTCGTCATACGTCCTCCGCAAAAATACCGCCTTGAATATCAAGGCGGTATTTCTTGAATTTACTTAGTTCAGATAGTCGCCCCAGTGGAGACGGAGCGCTCTCATCGTGCTTTCCGAGTGGATAGCAAAGCCAACCGGGAATTTGCTCTCCAAATCACGGGTGTTGATTTTGTTGTTGAGCTTATACAGTTCCGACCACGCGGTGTAAATGCCCTCGTCGTGGAAGTCCACGTGATCACCCTCACCGGAGTTGCCGAGTTCGATGCCGAACACCACTTTGGTGCCATACACCTCGGCGGCAGGAATGACGTTGCTACCGCAACCGTAGATATCCGCAAACTTGTCACGATAGGACATCATGCACATACAATCGCAGTTGGCGGCGATGATGTTGTAAATACCGGTCACGCCGTTCCATTCCAAATCACGGCCGGCCGCTTCCCAACCGCAAGCGATATCCAGTTCCACCGGAACGCCTTGCGCACGCGCATCGGCAACCTGCGGAATAAATTTCGTAACGTAAGATTTCAACTGCGACTCAGAGTTGCGCGGCTCCACGTCGCAATGGAGCGCATACAGCGCGTCATCCGGATACTCGCTCTTATAGGTCAAGAAGCCGCTTACACAACGGTTGAACGGGCCGCCACCGGTAATCGAGCCTTGGTCATCATACAACGCCGCAACGCGCATACCGTATTCCTCGGCGATTTGGATGAAAGCGTGCAACTGCGAGCGCGTTCCGGAACCACCGTACAGCCAGGAATAGCATTCGTAGTAAATCTCGGTCACTTGGTTTTTCTTAAACAGTTCCATATAGGAACGGATAGAGTTGGTGTTGTACTGCGGCACCCACCACCACACACCGAGCGTCTTGTTTGTCCCCTCGATGAAGTTGATGGCCGGATCGTTGTAATCAATGCCGGATTTCGGGTCCCAGTCCTCACGCGCGTTTTCCGGCGCAGGAACGGTCGCTTTGGTCGTTCGAATCGTTGTCGGAGCGGTGGTCGTTGTGGTAGGAATCGTGTAGGAATAGGTCGGAAGCGTCTGCAAATTCGCCACGTACAACCGCACCGCCAGCACGTCTTTCATATTGATGTCCGCATCGCGGTTTGCATCAGCGGCATCGTAATCCGCCGGTTCGCACATTCCTGCGATAAATTTACGCAAGACGAGCACGTCTTTCATATTGACAACACCGTCGCCGTTGGCATCACCGCACAAGACGGTAATCACCTTTTCGTTTTCAGCAGAAACGGAAACCAGCGGCAAGGTTACCAAAACCATCACAACCGCCATTCCTAATGCCAACAAGCGCATTTTTTTCGATTTCATAGCCGTTCTCCTTGTATCTTTATTAAAAATATCCGAACATAATTAGTATACACGAATCGCTCGGATTTGTCAATGAAAGAAAACGGGCAAAGTCGTTCGACTTTGCCCGTTTTGTATAAAAAGTTTTACGAGACCGGTTGCAAGGTTTCGATAAGGCCTGCCAAATACTTGCGAAGCATCAGCACGTCTTTCATATTGACCTCGCCGTCGCCGTTGCAGTCGGAATTCGCAGCGTTGTAAGACACTTCCATGCCTGCCAGCATTTTGCGCAGCGTCAGCACGTCTTTCATGTTGACCGCACCGTCGTCGTTCGCGTCGCCGATAAGGCCGACAACGATAGGCGGCGCATCTTTGAGCGCGGTAAACAGCACCTTTTTGCAGTTGGTCGTGTCTTCGGCGGCGATGTCTTCCATCGTGTCCTCCGCGTTCAGGTTGCCGGTCACCTTGTAGGCACTTTCGGTATACGCCGGAGCACACGCGAACGCCGCGGTTTTCGCCTCAACGGAAATCGTGTTACCCTCGGCCGTGCCGCCGATGATGACCTTCTCCGCGGCAATGCCGTAAGATGCAGTCGCGGCATCGCCGACCTTCACGCTCACGTTGCCGGCGGTGCTGAATTCCACCGAATAATATCCACTCACACCGTAAACCACGCCGTTCGGGGCACCCGCCACCGTCACGTCTAACGTCGCCGCATCGGTAACCACCACGTCGTCGGCGCAAATACCGTATCCATAGTAGTCATTGCCGTTCGTCAGTCCAACGTCTATCATCACGTCCGCTTCGTTTCCGATGCGCAACGAAGTGGCGTACATACCTTCGGCATAACCGCTTGCGGAATCGCCCGTTTTGAAGGTGTATTTCGCATCGCCCGCGATCTGGATGTCCTCGGCACACAAAGCGCTCGAATGGTCGTCGCCGTCGCCGGCTTCGATATCCACCGTGCCGCTGCACATAAAGGTCGCCTTATTGTCTGCGTGCAACGCGTAACAGCCGCTGGATTTGGACTCGCCGGTCTTAACGGTCAGCGCTTTGTTGCTCACAATGCTCAAATTCTTGCAGTCGATGCCGCACAGAGATCCCTCACCGTCACCCACGTCCAGCGTAAAGTCACCGTCATTGAGGATGATGCAGTCTTCGTTCGCATCGATACCGTAGTTATAGCCGTAAGACTTGCCGGAGGTCAGCGTCATCGTGCCGGTGTTTTCGATAAACACCTTGCCCCAGTAGGCATACATCAAATTAGTGTCGTCGTGCGCCTCGCCCACCGTCATCGTAAAGTCGCCGGTGTTCTTAATCGAAATGTCATCTTCGGCATAGAAGACTTCGGCATAATTCGTGTCGCCGACGGAAATCGCCGTGTTCTTCGCGGAATAGGTCAGCGACCCGAAGTCCGCATACAGTACGCGCGTGTCGGCGGTCTCGGCATCCGCGTAGGTCACGGTGAAGTCGCCGCCGATTTGGAAATCGATGTTGTAATACGCCCAAATGCCGTTCAGGTCAAATTCGTCCGCGATGTTGTCGGCTTTCAGCGTCAAATTGCCGTCGCCGGTCACCGTCACGCCCCAATTACACTCGATAGCAGCACCCCAACTATTGTCCGCATAATCAGGAAAGGTCATATCGATGACGTTGTCGCCGACAAGCACCACGTTGAGCGGTTTTCCGGAGAAAATCGAAACCAAGTCGCCTCCCACGATGTCCCACGTGTCGATGGTGGCGTTGTTGAGGGTCAGCGTATAGGTTTTGGGGTCGTACGAAGCCGTGCCGTCACCGAAGATGTCGTCTTTGTTGGTCTCGTCCACCCACGTTTCGCCGACCATCAAGTCATAATCGGTGTTTTCAAGAGCGGTGTAAGTTTCGTCAACATCGTTACCGGTCAGGTCAAAATCGTAGTAATCAAAGGAATCGCATAATTTCGATTTTCCAGTACCCTTGAAACGGACCGTCGCGCCCGGTGTGTTCGGCAGCATTTGCGTTTCGCCGTTCACCATCGCACCGAAGGTGTTGCCTTCAAAGGAATATGCGCCCTCGGCGAAGATTTTTACATCGTTCTCGCAGAAAATCGCCGTATCGCCGCCGGAAACCGTCAAGTCGCCGTCGCCGGAAACCGTCAAGTTGCCGTTCACATGGATGGAGTCGACAAAGCCCGTTTCCTTCGCTTCGGAGGTGATTTTGCTGTCGCCTTTGACAACGAGATTCAGGTCGCCGTCCGCATAAATCGAAGCGTAGTTGTGTTCGAGCGTGTGCCACTCATAGCCGGTCGTAATGTCGGCGTTGTCGAGCGTCAGCGTGTTGGTCGAGGAATCGTACGAAGCCGTGCCGTCACCGAAGATATCGGCGGCGTTGTCGGCGGTCACAATCGTGTCGCCCACAATGAGGTTATACGGCAACTGCGGCACACCGTCGATGTTCGGGAACACCACATAGATGCCAATGTAGGTGCTGCCATCCCAGTCTACGTCCACCAAATCCGGCTCTTTGCCGTTGATGGTCAGCGTCGCGGTATCCAGCACCGTCTTCTCGTTATATTTATCCGGATTTAAGCCGATAAAATAGCGGAAAGCATAGCTGCGGCCTGTCTCGAATTTTTCTTCATCAGAGCAGTAGTCCCAATCTTCAATCGGCGCGAACGGGTCGTCGCTGACCGCGCAATAGGAATAATCGTAGTTGGAAACGTCCGCCTCATCCGCATCATACGTCATCGTAAAGTCGTATCCGACGTCACCGATTTTGTCGCCGCCGTAAGGAACACGGTTCATTTCCACCGACACGGTCAACGGTTTGGAGGCCGGCGGGTCGGAAAGCGTCACGTCCATCCAGAAAATCACTTGGGTGTTGTTGCCGCCCCACTCGAAGTCCACGGGGTCACCCGACATAGTCTCTACTTTAAGGTCATCCGCAAAGGTGAACAGCTCAGGAAGCGTTACCGCCATCTGCACTTTGTAGGAATAGCCCTTTTCGAAGGAGTTGACGTCCTCTTCGTAGAGGTCATCCCACTCGTCAAACGGTTTCGACGGGTCGGCGGTGCGGCGAACGCCGTAAATATCCGTCCAAACAATATCGTCGGAAATCTCCCTTGTGCCGCTGTAAAGCGTGAATTCACGCTTGTAGTCCATCAGATAGAAGTAATCGTCGTAGATGAGATTCGCCTCGTACTGCAGCTTGTCGATTTTGTTCGAAACCGGCGTAAAGTAGATAATGCCGTACAGCATATCGCCGCTGGAGCTTACCTCCACCTTTTCGATAGACATCGAATCGTCGTCGGCGATGACCTCTATGTTTTTATCAAAGGGAACGCCCTCGAGACAATAGCAATAAAAGTCGAGCGCGTAGGTGTATTTCGCATCGATCGGCTCAACATCCCACACGGAGGAGTCGATTTTCGTCCACTCGGAAAGCGGTTTCGACGAGTCTTCGGTTTTGTAATAGGTGCAAGTGGCTCCCGGAGAAATCTCGGAAATCTCGCCGTCAATATAAAACTCACGCGAAAAATACGAATCATAGATGGTGGTGCCCTCGACAAGCGCTTGGCTGAGCACCACTTTATCCATCGTATGTTCCGGCGTATCCACCGCCGTAATCTGCGCCGCGAGATAGCCCTCTTTCACGAAGAAATAGCTCAGCTCGCCGTTCTTGGAAAAGTACTCGGCAGATGCTTCCGTGCCCGGATCTTCGGGCGAGGTATACAGCGTCACCGCCAACTCACGGGGGGCTTTGCAGCCGACACTCAACTCTTTGCCGGATACCACCAGCAAATCGTGTTCCGCGTTGGCACCGGAATACAAGAAATGAGAGGCGGTACTTGCAATCGGATTACTATAATCCCATTTTCCTTCGCCGCAAGCACCTGCTTCAAAATACAAGTCGCCGGTGGCGGCAATTTCCATATCACTGGTGCCTTCATAAATCGCCGTGGAACTCATCGTAGTATCGGCGGCGTAAACCTCAAGGTTGCCGTCACCGGTCAAAAGCGGCGGGCATTCGCCGCTGCCGCTGATTTCAATAGCGTAGCAGTTCTTATCGAGCGTTGTGCCGCGCTGATCCACCACGTTATTTCCCACCAAGTCGATGGTGATGTATTGGTCAGAACAAATCGAGCAATACGCCCACTCATCCGTTACGTACATATAGTCCGTAATGTTGGCGTTATCGAGCGTGAGGGTTTTGGTTTCGTCGTTGTAACTCACCGTGCCGTCACCCAGCACGTCCGCGGCGTTCGCCCCGGTCACCCACGTTTTGCCGACAAGCAGGTTGATGCCGCTGTCGAGCACAGGCGGCTCTTCCGCTTCGGTCGGCTTTGTCCAAACATAACAATAATTGTTATAGATTTGCGTGTTTGCCCAGTCAATAACCGTATCGGTTCCGTTAATGGTAATCGTCAAATCATCGGCAAAGACATAGCCATCCTCCGGATAGAGTTCGAACGTGGTATCATACTCAAAGCCTTCCTCAAAGACCGTCGGGTTCGTAATCGACCCGACCCCCTCCATATACCAGTAATGTTCATCCACCGTAAAGTGGCAGTTTTCCGGCAGGGTATAGGCGAGGTGGTCGCCCGCCTCATCTCCGATAATCGGAGTGATATCCGCGTCGGTGATGTTGATCGCGGTGATTTGTTCTTTAGACAG
>JAZUEK010000024.1:0-10901 GCA_045640165.1 Acutalibacteraceae bacterium
GCTCGTAACATTGCTCTCGGCCATTACGATGTGCGAATTGAAAAACGCTATAACGACGAAATCGGTGAACTCACCGATACGATAAACTATATGGCGGGGGAGATTGCCACCGCCGAACAGATGAAAAACGACTTTATTTCCTCTGTGTCCCACGAATTGCGTACACCGCTTACCTCTATCAAGGGGTGGAGCGAAACGCTGTCTGAGCTTGGAACCGAGGATGAGGAGATGACCAAAAAAGGCTTAAAGGTTATCTCCGGCGAGACCGACCGACTGGCCCGTATTGTGGAGGATCTTCTCGACTTCTCCCGTATGCAGAGCGGACGGTTTTCGGTGCAAATCGAAAAAATGGACCTGCTCGCCGAGGTGGAGGACAGCGTAATGCTCTACCGCGACCGCGCCAAACGCGAGGGAATCACCCTCAAGTATATGGAAAACGCGCGTGTGATGTTGCCGATTGAGGGCGACCGCATCCGTCTTCGTCAGGTACTTGTCAACGTGATTGACAACGCCATTAAGTATTCGAAATCCGGTGGAACCGTGCGCGTAGAGGCCGCCGAAATCGGCGAGTTTGCCCAAGTGGTGGTCAGCGACACCGGCATCGGCATCTCGGACGAAGATTTACAGCATATTACCGACAAGTTCTATCGCGCCGGCAAAAACGGCGGTATTCCCGGCTCGGGAATCGGACTTGCCGTTGTAGATGAAATTATTAAAAAGCATAACGGTACGTTGGAAATCGAAAGCGACGAGGGCGTCGGCACAACCGTCATCATCACGCTTCCGAAAAAACAACCGCAAACCGGGAAGGAGACCATATGAGTAACAAAGCAAAATCCTGCCCCGCAAAATTCACCTCGATCGGCGGTCAAGCGCTGATTGAGGGCGTGATGATGCGTGGCCCGAAAAAAACCGCCATGGCGGTACGCCATGCGGAAACCAAAGAAATCCAGATGAAACAATGGGAAAACGGCGCTTCCCACAAGGGATTTTTCTGGAAAACGCCGTTCATTCGTGGCGTGTTCAACTTCGTCGATTCGCTCGTTCAAGGCTATAAAGCGCTGATGTTGTCGGTCGATATGTCCGGCATGGGCGACGAGGAAGTGGAGAACGAAAATAACGAAAAAGAAATCAAAAAAATGAGCGACGGTCCGCTGTTCGCCGTGTTGATGGTTGTCAGTTGTGCACTCGGCGTAGCGCTCGGTGTGGGACTTTTCATCTGGCTTCCTATCCAGATTTATAACCTGCTCAAAGGCGCCATTCCGGCGCTCGACAACCGCTTTTTGCAATCGTTCTGCGAGGGCCTTTTGCGTATCATCATCTTCATCGCCTACATCGCCGCCACCGCGCTGATGAAAGATATTCGCCGCGTGTATCAGTATCACGGCGCGGAGCATAAGACCATTTTCTGCTATGAACACGGCTTGCCGCTGACGGTGGAAAACGTCAAAAAGCAAATCCGTTTCCATCCGCGTTGCGGCACCAGTTTTATGATTCTGATGCTCCTCATCGGTATCTTTTTCTCGATGATTATTCCGCACAATATCCCGTCGCTCCTGCGCGCCGGCATCAAGATTTTGATGATTCCGTTCGTGATGGGTGTCGGCTATGAAGCCATCAAACTGGCCGGCCGCAAAGACAACAAATTCACGCGCTTTATCTCCGCGCCCGGTCTTTGGGTACAACGCATCACCACGCGCGAGCCGGAGGACGATATGATTGAGTGCGCGATTGCTTCGTTCGTCGAGGTGTTGCCGCTGGACGACAAGGCGCGTACCACGGCGCAGACGGTGCTTTGGACGCCGTATGAAGAGCCGAAAAAGGACGCCGAAAAAGAAACCGAGGAAACGACCGAATCCTAACGAAATCGGGTGAAGAAAATGACCTATCGTGAGTTATATCGCCAACTGATGGCAGGAATGAAAGAAGCCGGCGTGCCGGATGCGCGCTTTGACGCGAGTTGTCTGCTTGAAGATATCGGCGGCTTGCCGTTTGCCCAACGCGCGCGGTATTGGGGCGAATACGTCCCTGAACCCATCCGCTTTGAGGTAGAGCGCGCCGCGGCACAGCGTATGGCCGGCCGACCGCTTCAGTACATACTCGGCAGTTGGGATTTTTTGGCGCTGACGCTCCGCGTGGGCGAGGGCGTGCTCATTCCGCGCCCCGAAACGGAACTGCTTTGCGAAATCGGCGCCGCCTTTATCCGCAACAGCAGCCGTCCGCATCCGCAGGTGTTCGACTTGTGCGCCGGCTCGGGCTGTGTCGGACTTGGCATCTGCACGCTTGTGAAAGAGGCGCAGGTGACGGCGGTAGAACTGTCCGAAGCCGCGTGCTACTATCTGCGCTATAACGTCGCGAACCACCCCGACTGCAACGTGGATATCGTTCAAGCAGACATTCTTACCGACTCGCTCTCCATTCCCGGCATGGCGGAACTGATCGTATGTAATCCGCCGTATATCCGCACCGCGGATTTGGATGGGTTGCAAACGGAAGTAAAACACGAGCCGCGTATGGCGTTGGACGGCGACGAGGACGGCCTCAAATTCTACCGCGGACTGACGAAGCACTGGGTCAAACGGCTTGTAGACGGCGGTATGATGGCGGTGGAAATCGGCGAAGACCAAGGAGATGCCGTGTCTCGCTTATTTGTAGAAGCCGGACTTTCCGACGTGCGCGTTTATAAAGACGCGTCCGGCCTCGACCGTGTTGTCACCGGTATCCTTTGCCCGTAAAATAAAAAAAAAAAGACCGCCCAAGGCGGTCTTTTTTTGCGCGTATTTTCAGGTGATAATGCGGTAGGCGATACCACACAGCGCGGCGACAACAAAGAGAAGTATAATGCCGCCGCAACCGATTTTAAGCGTTTTGAGAATGGAGGAGCCACCGCTTAAAAAACGGAACGCCGCATCGGCAGCACGAGAAATTTTGCCGAGGCTTTCGGTGGCTTTGCGGTTTTCTTCCGCTTCGGTGCGGTTGCGCTCAATTTCCGATTGCTTGCGCTCGTTTTCGAGTTTCTCCGCATCGATTTTGGTCTTTAACTGGTCGTTGTGGGAGAGCACCGCGTTGCAATGGGGGCAAACGGCGCAGTCGGCGTCGATTTGCGCCTCACAGTATTCGCAAAAGATTTTCTCGCTCATTTTCGGCTCTCCTTACGGGTAAATTTCAAGAGGTCATCATAGATGCGCTTGCAGTTTTGGTGGTCGGAATAGGCAAAGAACGCATCTGCGCGTGCTTTGTATTCCGCCGGCATCTCGCAATCGTGCTCCATCGCGTCGATGAGCGCATCTACCAGGTCGTCTTGGGTCTTACAAATTTTGCCGAAGCCCATTTCCTCGGTTTTGAACGCGCCCTCTTCATAGTGTTTCGGCAAACTGTCCGGCAGGTAGTAAAGAAGCGGCTTGCGCATATACGCGAAATCGAATTGCACACCGGAATAATCGGTAATCATCAGCGCGGATTCGCAAAACAGTTTTTCATACGACGTGTCGCCGGTCGCGGCGAGGATTTTGACATCCGTGTCGTCGCCGAAATCGTTTAACTGCGGACTGACGATAGGGTGAAGCACGTAGACGATTTCGTAAGAAAGGCGCTTGGCGGCGTCAAGAAGCCGCTTATCGTGGATGAGCGCGTCGTAGGTCTTAAAATAGGCGGAATCGCGAAAATGGGGGTTATAATCGCGCTGTACGCCCTCGTTCTTGCGCACCGTTACCGCCGACTGCATACGCCAGGTGGGGGAAAGCAGAAGCTGCTTCTTTTTCGCGTCTTTTAATCCGTCGAACCGCGGCACGCCGGTAAGTTTCAGTTCGTCGCCTTTGTAATCGTAAATCGGGCGAGAGAGGTTGTCAATTTCAATCGGCGCGGCGCAGAAATAGAGTTCGGTATTGTCGCGCAGGCGGTTTTGGGCGGCACCGATGTTTTGCACCGACAAACCGTGTTGGACACAAGCGGTTTTGAAATGCACCAAATCGCGGAGATATGCCGACGTATCCACCGATAAGTGGTTCACTTCCATTACCGTGGAGTTGGAGGCGACCACCACGTCGGCATTGAGGAACGCCATATAGTGCCGCAACGTGTTGCGGTAGGTCGGTTTTAAGCCGTCCGCTTTAAGTGCCGCCGCCTCGGGCGCGTGTTTGTCGATTAAATACGTCTTGTAAATCCCGTCTTGTTGCGGTTTGGCATAGCGGTAGATATATTCGCTGTTGTCGCCGCCTTTGTAGATTTTATCGAGGAAAAACCACACGGTTTTTCCCTTCCAAAACGGACGGGTAATCCAATACGCGCCGCGCATAGCGAGCATCGCCAGCGCGCGCTTTTTGCCGCTTTTAAGCATCTCGAACGCAAGAGCAACCTCGCGCCCGATGCCGGAAAGCGGTTTGTTTTTATAAAACCGCAAAGACAGCGTTTCGCGGTCATAACGGCAAACACGGTCGGCAAACCGCCACGTCGAATGGCGAAGCATTTCGGTGAGTTTTGCAAAATGCGAGGGGAAGACGAGCGGAAGCGGATAGGCCTTGTTTTCAAAGGTGAGTTCAAAATGCACGTCACCGGCCGTTTTCACCGTGTTGAGCGGAAGCGACACCGAAAACGCGCGTTGCTTAAACGCGGATTTGCCGAAATATTTGGTCAGTGCAAAGCGGCCGCACCATACCGGCGCAAAGGTTTCGCCGCCGACACAAACGGAAAGTTCCGCCGCCTCGCCGTAGACGTTGGCAATCGTGCCATCGATTTCGAGCGCGTCGCCCACGCAATCCATCCGCTGGATATTGACGGGGGTGAGCATGGAGTTGCCGAACGGCACACAGCCTTTTTTCGGGAGAGACAACAGCAGTTGTCCGCCCATGGCGGAGAGTTTCATCTCTTCGGTAAAGCAGTTGTGTTTTAACTGCAAAAACATCACTTTTTGGGAGAACGCGAGCGCATCGCCGTTCGGCAGTACGCGGTCGATAATCTCGTCGTCCGCGTATTGCAATACCGCGGAGAACCGCGCTTGCTCCTCGTCCGCTTCGACGGCAGAAAGCACGCGACGATTGCGGTTGTCGCGGTTGGCCTCGGCTTTACACCACAAAAGGTGCACCGCCGCCGCCTGCAAATAGGCAGGGACAAAGCCGCGCTCTTTTTTAACGGCTTTCAGCAGCGGCAAAAGCCACTCGTCGAGTTCGGATACGTACCAGTCGCGGTCATACACACGCGGAAACACCGCAAAATGCGGATCGTAAGAGGTGGCGTAAGTGTACGTCATTTCGTCCGCCGCAAGGAGCAATCCGTGCTTTGCGAGCACGCGGAAAAGCAAATCCTGCGCACCGGCTTCCTCCGAAAGCGAGGGATTCCAGTCAAACTTCTTGAGAGTAGGCAAGAAGAACAACACGCCATAAAGCGTCAGCGGAAAACGAAGCGCCACCGGCTTTTTGCCGCGCAAATCCACACCGACGGTGCGATTGCCGGCAGAAAAACGGTCCACGCCGTCGCCTGCGAACTTCTGTTTCGGGCAAATCAGCGGAATATCGGGGAGTTTCGGGAGTTTTTCTTCCTCTTCATCCTCCAACAACTCGTCGTCCACGTTGACGCGGTCGGCGAATTTAAGCATTTTTTCAAAATAGTTTTTGGGGAACGTGTCACCGGCGCGCAACACCGCCAGATAATCGCCCTCGGCATCCGCTTTGGCGGCGTTAAATACCTCGGCAAGCGAGCCGGAGAGCACACGCGCACCGTGCGATGCCGCATACTCGTCGAAAACGGGGCTTTTCTGCCCGTTTTGGGCGAGAAGAGGAATCAGTTTCGCTCGCGCGGTTTGCGCCTCAAACGCGGCAAAAAGCGCCTCGTTTTGCGCTTCGTTCTCGCCGGCGACGAGAAGTACCGTAATCCGTTCGCCGCTCATACCGATTCCTCCAAAATCGCCACCGTGCGGCGCACGCCCTCGGCGACGTCAATTTCGGCCTCAAAACCGAGGGATTTCAGTTTCGAGCAATCGAGGATTTCCGGCGTTTTCGAAAACACTTTCGGCGGTTCGGGCTCATCTTCGGGATTGGCAAACGAGAGGGTAAGTTTACGCTCGGGGAACGCGGCGACGGCAATTTTGCCGAAGTCGCGGATGGTCACGTTAGAGCGGTCGTCGGCGATGTTGTAAACCTCGCCGTTTTCTCCGGAGAGAAGCACCGCCAAAAATGCCGCCGCGGTATCCGCCACGTAACAGAACGAGCGATACGCACCGCCGTTGCTCTTTAAGAGAATGTTTTCGCGGCGCACGACGTTGGCGATAAACTGCGCCCACACGCGGTCGTCATCAAGACTACACGCACCGTAGATGTACGCCGGGCGCACCAGTTTTACCGGCGTACCGTATTGGTGGAAATAGGCGTTTGCAAGCGTTTCGGTGGCACGCTTACCCTCGGCATAACAGTTTTTGTAAACAGTGAAATCAAGAATGCCGTTGGTCTTTTCACTCATCACGTCGCCGTCATACACGTCGCCGTAGACTTTCAGGCTGGAGGCGCAAAGCACACTCTCCGCGCCGCAATGACGGGCGTATTCCAGCACGTTCGCCGTGCCGACCGTGTTGGTGAGCAACGTACCAACCGGGTTTTGCTCATACTGAATGGCGCTCGCAGGGCTTGCCGCGTGAATAACAAAATCCGCTTTCGGCAAATCGGTGGGCAGGTTGCACACGTCGCCGGCAAGAAGAGTCAGTTCATCGCGTTCGGCGGCACCGCCAAACGCTTTGCGCGCTTTTTCCGCATTATGGACGAACGCGACCACGCGGATGTCGTCACCGTAAAGGTCGTTGCGCGCAAGCACCGCAAGCGTGAGATACCGCCCGATAAGACCGGCGGCACCGGTCAAGAAGAGGGTTTTGCCGGAAAGTTTTTCCCACGGCAAAGCCCGCTTGGCAACGGACAAAACGTCCGCATACAAAGCAGGCTTCAAAAGGTCTTTCAACGGTGTATTCATCGTTTCATCCGTCCTTTCACAAAAAATCACAGTCCGTGGGAAGCGGCATCCTCGCTGTCGGCAAGCTCCGCTTCGTGGCGCTTTTTGTATTCGTAACGGGATCTTAACACGTGCAAGTCATAATCGGTGGTGACTTTGATGTTGTCCTGATCACCCGGCACAAGCCGGATCTCCTCGCCGAGCGAAATAAACAGTTCG
This sequence comes from Acutalibacteraceae bacterium, assembly GCA_045640165.1. Classification (GTDB taxonomy): domain Bacteria; phylum Bacillota; class Clostridia; order Oscillospirales; family Acutalibacteraceae; genus RGIG426. The sequence goes on from JAZUEK010000024.1 coordinate 7,150, forward strand.
CTCGAAGAAACGGGGGCGGGAAGACCTAACCGCTCCACCTCGCCGTGCGCCCACAGAATGCGCGACAGGCGATAACCTTGCGGCGCTTGGGTGACGAACATTTCGTTGCGCGGCATGGCAATCTTGCAGGTCTTGCCGTCGGGACTTTGAAGCACCGAGTCGATGCTCGGCACACAGGGAACGGCGGTACCGAATTCCCGCGCGGTGGCGATGCAGTCGGAGATAAGCTCGTTCGTTAAAATCGGACGTACACCGTCCGAAATCAGAACCACGTCGTCGTCGTTCATGGCTTCGGCGGCTTTCACAAGTCCGTTGTGGATGGACTCAAAGCCGTTGTTACCGCCGGGAACGACGGCGGTGATCTTCGGGAGGTTGAAATTGGCAATCAACTCGTTAAGGTAGGGAATCCAATCCGCGAGGCAGGCGACCACGATCGCATCCACCTCGGGGTGATAGGCGAATTTTTCGAGCGTGCGGATGATGATGGGCTTGCCGTCCACCTCCAAAAACTGTTTCGGCTTGTCCGCCGATTTTAAGCGCACGCCGGTGCCGCCGGCAAAAATGACTACGGAAACCATCAAGATCCCTCCTTATCGGGTGTGATTGACAATGAACTCGCAGAGCGTTTCGGCGGCGTTACCGCTCTCGCGGCTGCCGAGTTCTGAAAGATGTGCGCGTACCGCCTCGGTGTAGGCGGCGGCGTCAAATTGCAACAACTGCCGTGCCAGTTCCTCGGTGGTTTCGGCGAGGGGGAACGGCCACTTGTGAATATCTAAATAGAAGTCGCGCTCGCATTGGTAATCGGAGAGGTCGGGCGCATAGAGAAAACACGGCTTTTCGGTCAGCGAGAAGTCCCAAATGCAGGACGAATAGTCGGACACAAGCACGTCCGCCGCGCAGAGCAGTTCTTGCATATCGGGGTAGGCGGTGACGTCGAGCGCGGTTTGCGAGCCCGCTTCTTTCGCCATATAATGGGTGCGCACAAGCACCTTGTAGTCCGGAAAACGGCTTTGGAGCGCGGCTTTGACCGCTTCGTCCTCAAACCACATGGTTTCGGTTTCGCCGCTGCTTCGGAAGGTCGGCGCAAACAGAACAAGCGGCGTTTTTTCGTCGAATCCGTAAAACGTGCGCACTTTCGCGCTGGCATCCGCGCGGGCAGTCTCGTTCATCAAAATATCGTTGCGGGCGAGGCCGGTTTCCATCACGTCGCCGGCATAGCCGAACGCGCCGCGGATGACCGTTTCGGTAAACGTCGTCGAGCCGGAGGTGAAGAGGTCGATATGGCTCGCAATGCGGCGCAGGCGGCGGTGGTAGCCCGCAGTTTCGTTCGGTACGTCGTGCCCGACTTTCTTATACAACCCGCAGCCGTGCCACGTTTGGACGACGGTTTGTTTTTTACCGAAGGGGAGGTAGGAACAACCGGACAAGTCGTTGAGCACCACCACTTTGGCGGTCAAGATGCGGTAAAAATAGGCGAGCGTGTCAAACCCGACGGCTTTGAAACCCTGCGCTTCAAGGGCTTTGCGGGCGTCTTCGTTTTGTGCGCACCACTCGATCTTGCATTCGTCGCCGTACAGCTCACGCAGCTTTTTGCACACCGCTTCGGGGTTGCAGGTCACGCGTTTGCCCGCATAGGCGGAAAAAAAGATAGTCCGCGCACGAACGGGGAATAAGCGAAAGAGGTGCAGGCACCCGTAATGAGCCTCCACCGCCGCACTTTTGAGCCATTCGCGCACGGAAATCCCTCCAAATTTTTGATTTTAGTCTCCCGCGAGCGCCGTCAGCACGGCGAAGTCCTCGGGATAGGTCAGCTTTTGTAATTTGCGGTCACCCTCGACCAAAGCCACCGGTTCATCCGGCAAAAACGCGCGGACAACGCCGCAATCGTCGGTGCACGCTGCCAAAATTTCGGGGGAAAGGCGGGCGTACGCCTCGGCAAGGGTGTAAAGGCAAAACCCTTGCGGGGTCTGAATCTGCCACAGCGTTCGCCGATCGGGAACGGAGGCGATCGTTTTGCTGTTTTCGGTCACGGCCACCGTGTCGGTCACCGGCAACGCGGCGGTCGCGGCACGGCTCGTTTCAAGCGCGTTACACAGCCGCTTGATCACGTCGTCCGACAGAAGCGGGCGAGCCGCATCGTGCAAAAGAATGCGGTCGAAACGACCTTTAAGCCCTACGTCTAATGCGGATTTGACCGAATCCTGACGCTCCGCTCCGCCGGCAACGACGGCAACGATTTTGGTCACGCCGAAGCGGGTAAGCGTGGCGGTTATCTCGTCCTCATATCCCGCGGGAACGACCACGGCGATGCCGTCGATACAGTCGCTCGCTTCAAAGGCGAGAACGGAGTGGATGAACACGGGCTTTTCCGCCAAATCCACAAACTGTTTGGGCGTGTCGCCTGTAAAGCGGTTGCCCTTGCCAGCGGCGAGAACCACGCCAAGCGTCTTTTTTTCTTGATTATTTTCCGCCATACATCTCAAACGCTTTCTCAACGTCGCCGTCGTACATCACGGTACCTTTTTGCAGGTAGATGGCGCGGTTGCACACCTCGCGCACGCTGTCGATGGAGTGGCTGACGAACAGGACGGTCACGCCGTTTTTAATGAGCTCGGCGATCTTCGCTTTGCACTTTTTCTTAAATTTGGCGTCACCGACCGAGAGCGCCTCGTCCACAACGAGGATGTCCGGCTTCGTGTTGATGTTGATGGCGAAGCCGAGACGCATTTTCATACCGCTCGAAAACGTGCGGACGGGCTGATCGATATAGTCGCCGAGGTCGGCGAACGCGATAATATTGTCCTCGATCTCGCGGATCTGCGCGTCTTTAAGACCGAGCAGATAGCCTTTTAAGTAGATGTTTTCGCGTCCGGTCATTTCCTGCGAGAAGCCGGCGGTCAGCTCGAGGAGCGCCGCCACCTGACCGCGCACCGTTACCGTGCCGGAGGTGGGGAAGGTCACGCCGGTGACCATCTTGAGCAGGGTGGATTTGCCCGCGCCGTTCGAGCCGATAATTCCGATCGATTCGCCGCGGTTGACCTTAAACGACACGTCGTTGAACGCGAGGTTGGTCTTGAGGTTCTTGCTCTTGTGAAACAGCGAGAAGAACCGCTCTTTATCGTTGCGATAGAGGGTATAGATCTTGGAAACGTGGTCGAATTCGATAATCGGCTGCTCCTGCGCCGTATCGACGGTTTTGATATCGTCCATAAAATCCCTCCTTACAGAATGTCCGCAATCTTTTTGCGGGTGCGGTTGTAGTTCCAGGCGCCGAGCAGGATGATCGCGATCAGCTCCGCAAAGAAGATGACGTTTTCCCACAGCGCCGAGGTCATCACGTGACCGTCGGCAACGGAGGTGGATTGCTGCCAGAACCATTCGCCGTAGAGAAACGTCTTGCGGTAGCCGTTGATGAAGTAGGTGATGGGGTTAAAATACATCACGGTGCGCAAGATCGGATTTTCGAGCGCGTAGGTATCGAACAGCGTGCCGGACACCCAAAAGAGCATCGTTAAGATGGAGTTGACAAGGTTTTCAAAGTCGCGGCTGAACACGGCAAGCGGCGCGTTAAACCACGAAAGACCGAGGAAGAAGAAGAACATCAGCGGCGCATAGAACAAGAACTGCACGTTTTGCACCATCGGTCCGGCGCCACCGGTCAGCATCAGTACCACGTACATCAGCACGGTCAAAATCAGTTGGATATAAAACTTTGACAGATTCGTAAAGGTCATAATCGTCGAAACGGGGTA
>JAZUEK010000025.1:0-8162 GCA_045640165.1 Acutalibacteraceae bacterium
GTGACCGGCGACGGTGTTTACTGGAAAGGCGAGACCGCCACGGTGACGGCGACGCCCAGCACCGGCTATCGTTTCATCGGTTGGGAGCTGGATGGCGAGATCGTGAGTTATGATCCGGAATACACCTTCACGGCGGATGAAAACGTGAGACTTATCGCGTTGTTCGAGAAACTCGAAGCCCCGACCGAGGCTCCGACGACCACCACGACCACGACGGCGGCGCCTACGGCGCCCGAGAAAGCGCCCGAAACCGGCGATATGCTGCCGAGCGCAGCGTTGCTCTTGGCGGTGGCGGCGGCCGGTGTGCTGTTCGCTTCCCGTAAACGCGAGAACGAAGAATAAACCGCATTAAAAAATCCCTCTCGGAACTTCCGAGAGGGATTTTTGCTTTGCTTTTTTGCCGCAAAAAAATCCCCTGCTCGACGAGCAGGGGATTTTCTTGTGGGTTGTTTAGTCGTTGCCGGACTCGTTCGCGCCGCAGCATTTTTTGTATTTCTTGCCGCTGCCGCACGGACACGGGTCGTTGCGCCCGATTTGTTGTTTTTGGGTTTTGCGTACCGGCTGTTTTTTGGTGGTGCCATCGCCGGAGGTGGCGGTCGGTTTCATGACCTGTTCGCGCTTCGGCTCGTTTTCACGCGAGCGCAGTTCCACGGTGAGCATGACGCGCGCCGTTTCCTCGCGGATGGCGGCGACCATTTCGTCGAACATATCGAAGCCCTCGATACGGTACATCACGACGGGGTCGTGTTGACCGTAGGCACGCAGATAAATACCGTTGCGCAACTCGTCCATATTGTCGATGTGGTCCATCCAGTGGTTGTCGACGGTGCGCAGGAGAATGACGTTTTCGAGTTCGCGCATAATTTTGTCGCCGTAGCGCGCCTCTTTGTCCTCATAAATCTTGTGGGCGCGCTCGGTAAGCGTGGCTTCGATGTCTTCCGGCTCGGTATCTTCGAGCTGTTGGGCGGTGTATTGGAAGTCGTTGTCGCCGGCAAGCCAGCCGCGGTAGTATTCGCGCAGCGCGGTGAGGTTCCAGTCGTCGTGCGGCACGTTATTCGGTGCGAACTGGGCGACGGTGCCGGCAATCGACTCGTCAATCATCTTCATAATGGAGTCGCGGACGCTTTCGCCCGTGAGCACCTGGTCACGCTGAGAATAGATGATTTCGCGCTGTTTGTTCATCACGTCGTCGTACTGCAGGACGTTCTTACGGATGCCGAAGTTGCGCTCCTCCACGCGTTTTTGGGCATTTTCGATGGCGTTCGAGAGGATTTTGTTTTCCATCGGCATATCTTCGGGCACGTTTAAGGTGTCCATAATGGTATACATCCGCTCGCCGCCGAACAGACGCATAAGATCGTCTTCCATCGAGAGGAAGAACTGCGAGGCGCCGGGGTCGCCCTGACGACCGGAACGGCCGCGGAGCTGATTGTCGATACGACGGGATTCGTGGCGCTCGGTGCCGAGGATAAACAGGCCGCCGGCTTGACGCACTTTTTCCGCTTCCGGCTCGATTTCCTCTTTATACTTCGCTTCGAGGGTGCGGAACGTTTCGCGAGCGTTCAAAATTTCCTCATCGTCGGTGTCGCCGTAGTTGGTGGACTCCACGATAAGTTCTTCCGCGAGGCCCATACGCCGCATCTCGGACGTGGCGAGGAATTCGGCGTTACCGCCGAGTTTAATATCCGTACCACGGCCGGCCATGTTGGTGGCGATGGTCACAGCGCCGAAATGACCGGCCTGCGCGACGATTTCCGCCTCGCGCTCGTGCTGTTTCGCGTTTAAGACTTCGTGTTTGATACCGCGACGGGACAGCATTTTCGACAGCAGTTCGGACTTTTCAATCGACACCGTGCCGACCAGCACCGGCTGACCTTTTTCGTGGCAGACGGCGATTTGGTCGATAACGGCGTTAAATTTCGCGTTTTCGGTTTTATAAATCGAGTCGGGCAAATCGAAGCGGATAACCGGTTTGTTGGTGGGGATTTCCACCACGTCCAGATGATAAATCTGGTCGAACTCGGCGGCCTCGGTCTGCGCTGTACCGGTCATACCGGACAGCTTTTTGTAAAGGCGGAAGTAGTTCTGGAACGTAATGGTGGCGAGGGTGCGCGATTCGCGCATGACCTCGACGTGTTCTTTCGCTTCAATCGCTTGGTGGAGTCCCTCGTTATAGCGGCGACCGAGCATCAGACGACCGGTGAACTCGTCGACGGTGCTGGCCTCGTTGTCTTTGACAACGTAGTCCACGTCGCGTTTCATCACGCCGCGCGCTTTAATCGCTTGGTTGACGTGGTGGAGCAGAGTGGTGTTTTCGGGGTCCATCAGGTTTTCGACGCCGAAGTACTGCTCCGCTTTATGCACACCGTCTTGGGTGAGGGTGGCGGGTTTGGCTTTTTCGTCCACGATGTAGTCGCCGTTTAACTGGTCTTGGTCCTCTTTGTCGTTCATCTCTTTGATTTTGATGAGCTTGAGGGTTTGGGCGAACGCATCCGCGCGGGCATACAAATCAGAGGATTTGTCGCCTTGACCGGAAATGATGAGCGGTGTACGCGCCTCGTCGATTAAAATGGAGTCCACCTCGTCCACAATAGCGAACGCGTGACCGCGTTGCACTTTGTTTTCGGCATACACCACCATATTGTCGCGCAGGTAGTCGAACCCGAACTCGTTGTTGGTGCCGTAGGTGATATCGGCGGCGTAGGCGGCGCGGCGCTCGTCGTTTTGCATATCGTGGATGATAAGACCCACCGAAAGACCGAGATAGCGGAACACTTTGCCCATCCATTCGCTGTCGCGGCGCGCCAAATATTCGTTGACGGTGACCACGTGGACACCCTCGCCGGTCAGCGCATTTAAGTAGGCCGGCAGGATGAGCGTTTGGGTTTTACCTTCACCGGTTTTCATCTCGGCGATGCGTCCGCCGTGAAGCACGATACCGCCGAGAATCTGAACGGGGAAGTGGGGTGTGCCGAGCACACGGTCGGTGGCCTCGCGGCAGGTGGCGAACGCTTCCGGCAAAATATCATCGAGCGTTTCACCGGCGGCGAGACGCTCGCGGAATTTCGCGGTTTGACCTTTTAAGGTTTCCTCGTCCATGGCTTTATAGGTCGGTTCAAGCGCGAGCACTTTGTCGCAAAGCGGCTGGATGCGCTTAATCTCCCGTTTAGAATAATCGCCGAATAAGGCGGTAAGAAGTCCCATAGTTTTCAATCCTTTCAAGTGGCAAATGCCTATACAAATTATAGTATAGCATACTTTTTTTATGATTTCCATAGGTTTTTTCAAAAATCCGCCGTTGCAGTTGCGGTTTTTTTGTGGTATGATTGGGGAAGATGAGAGAATAAAAAAGGGGGTGGGACGATGAAACTCGGAAATTTGGAAATTACGGGTAAAGCGGCGCTTGCGCCGATGGCCGGAGTGGCTGACCGCGCGTTTCGGATGCTGTGCAAAGAATACGGCGCGGCTTTTACCGTCAGCGAGATGGTGAGCGCCAAAGGACTTTGCTATGGCGATACGAAAAGCCGCGAACTGCTTGTGCTGGACGAGGGAGAACGTCCTGCCGCCATTCAGTTGTTCGGCGACGACCCTGCCGTGATGCGCGAAGCGGCGCAAATTGCAGTCTCGGTCGCGCACCCCGACTGGATTGACATCAATATGGGATGTCCTGCGCCGAAAATTGCCGGCAACCATTGCGGAAGCGCCCTGATGCGCGAGCCGGCGCTTTGCGGCAAGCTTGTAAAAGCCGTGTCGGATGCGGTGGACGTTCCCGTGACCGCCAAAATGCGGCTCGGCTACGCGAAAGACGAGAAAAACGCCGTTGTCGTTGCCAAAGAATGCGAGCAAAACGGGGCGGCGGCGGTTACGGTACACGCGCGCACGCGTGACCAGATGTATGCGCCGCCGGTCGATTGGAACGGCATCCGCGAGGTGAAAGCGGCGCTTTCTATCCCCGTTATCGGTAACGGCGACGTTTACGAGGCCAAAGCCGCCGCCGCGATGATGGAACAAACCGGTTGTGATATGGTGATGGTGGGGCGCGGTGCGCTCGGTGCGCCGTGGGTGTTTGCCGAAATCAACGCCTATCTCGAAAACGAGCGGTGGCTTTTGCCGAAACCGGTCGCGGCGCGGATGGCGGTGCTGTATCGTCAAGCGGAGATGACCGCCGGTTTCAAGGGCGAAAAGGTGGCGCTTTTGCAAATTCGCAAGCACGCCGCATGGTATATGCGCGGGCTTCGCGGCGCCGCAGAGTTTCGCCGCAAAGCCGGCGAGATTCATACGCTTGCCGATTTGGAAGCACTTTGCGCGTTTGTAGTCAAAGAAAACGAGGGCGTGGAACTGCCCACCGGATTCACACCCCCCGACGTATAATTTTCAAAGAGACGGTCCGTCTTTTTTGCCTTCCTTCTGCATAGGGTTATAGCAGGACTAAAAAGGGAGGACGAAAAGATGGACCGTTTGTTTTTGCCCGAGGGCATTCGGGTGGAGTATTACGAAAACCGCAAACAAATCGGCTCGGTAGAGGGACTGCGCGAGGCGATGGAGCAAGAACGCATTTTAGAGGCACGGGCGATTCTGTGCGATGCGGAACATAACTTATACGTGGATTTGTCCGAGGCGGGAGTGAAAGGCGTTATTCCGCGAAGCGAGGGCGCGCTCGGCATTGCCGACGGCTCCACGCGTGACATTGCGCTGATTGCGCGCGTATCCAAGGCGGTGAGTTTTGTCGTAACCGATCTGTGCGAAACGGAAGAGGGCACGGTAGCACTGCTGTCCCGTCGCCGTGCGCAGGAGATTTGTAAGCACGATTATCTGGAAACGCTTGTCCCCGGAGATATTATCCCTGCCAAAGTGACGCGGCTCGAAAGTTTCGGCGCGTTTTGCGACGTGGGATGTGGGTTGCCGGCGCTTCTCCCGATTGCCGCGCTTTCCGTCAGCCGCATTTCTCACCCGGGCGACCGGCTTTCGGTAGGGCAGGAGATTCCGGCGGTGGTGACGTCCACCGAAAACGGGAGGATTACGTTGTCTCAACGAGAACTGTTCGGTACGTGGGAAGAAAACGCGCGGTTGTTTTCGCCCGGGCAGACGGTGGCAGGCATTGTTCGTTCGGTTGAGCCATACGGCGTGTTTGTGGAACTTACCCCGAATTTGGCAGGACTTGCCGAGCCGCACGAGGGTGTCAAAGTCGGGCAGGCGGCCGGGGTGTTTATTAAGAACATTCTGCCGGAAAAGATGAAAGTGAAACTGGTGATTATCGACAGCCATTTTACGTTGCCGGCGCGCCCCAATCCGCGGTATTTTCTCACCGAGGGGCACATCGACCGTTTTGTTTACTCGCCGGAGGGCTGCCCGAAACGGATTGTCAGCGATTTTACGTAGAGAAACGAAAAAGCACCGCGTTGCGGTGCTTTTTTCTTTACATTCCCGAAAAATTGTGGTATCCTTATTATATATGAGCCAAAAGGAGGGAGACCCGTGTACGTATCGACGATGGATCAAATGCGTGCATATTATGCCGGAGAAGAAAAGAAATATATCCGCAAAAATGCCGAACGCGTGGGCATCGTGTTGTTGCTTGCCGTCGGAATGCAGTTTGTGGCGGTGCTTGCAGATATGGTGTTGGGTCTCCTTGTGACCGACTTCCAAGAAGTCTCGATTTCACTGTTGTTGCAAAAGCAAAGTATGGCGGACTATATGCTGTTTACGTTGGCGGAATACGTGGTGTATATGGGCGTGCCTGTTTTTGCCGGATGGCTGTTGTTCCGCAAACGCGACGTAACGATTGTGCCGCTTCAAAAAACCGACGGTTCGTTCGGCGTGGGGCTGTTGCTTCTCGGACTGGGAATGATGGTGATTGCCAACATCATCGGCTCGTATCTTTTAAGTTTATTTGAAACGGTGGGCGTGACGCCTGTGGACGTTCCCGATATGCAAGACGGAACGATGACGGTGTTGCTCTTAAATATTTTGACCGTGGGCATTATGCCCGGTGTTTTTGAGGAATTGTTGTTCCGCGGCGTGGTACTTCAGGGACTGCGCCCTGCCGGCGACGGTGCGGCGCTTGTGTTTTCGTCGCTCATGTTCGGCCTTATGCACGGAACGCTGTATCAAATCCCGTTTGCGTTTATTCTCGGACTGGTGTTCGGCTATATCGTCTTAAAAACCGGCAACATTTTGTGGACGATGGGATTGCACGCCGTCAACAATACGTTGGCGGTGCTGATGGAATACTGGTTATGGAACGTGCCGGACGAAGAGACAAGCAAATGGTATCTTTTGTTCTTCGCTATCGAAACGCTGCTCGGCATTGTCGGTGCGGCGGTGCTGATGATGCGCAGTCATCCGCGCGTGTCGCCGGTCGGCGACCGCGTGAGCAGTTGGCTTACCTTAAAACAGCGCCGTCGCGCGCTGTATTCTTCCGCTACGGTGATTGCGTTTATTGTGTTGATGGCACTCATCACGCTCGGCAGTACGCGGTTTGAGGGACTGCCCGGGTTTGAAGCGGCAGAAACCAACGCGCCACCGGCCATCGGTACGGGCGGCGAACAGCAATCTGCCGCTGTGTTCGCGGAGGTGTTCCGATGAACGAAACCTTTATGCAAGAGGCTCTTGCGCTCGCCCGTGAGGCGGCGGCAGAGGGCGAAGTGCCGGTCGGGGCGGTAGTTGTCAAAGACGGCGTTATCGTCGGCCGTGGCCGCAATCGACGGGAAATCGGCAAAAACGCGCTCGCCCACGCTGAGATAGAAGCCATCAACGAGGCGTGTAAAACGCTCGGCGGCTGGCGGCTTTTCGGGTGCGAGTTATACGTCACGCTCGAGCCGTGTCCGATGTGCGCCGGCGCGATTATCAATGCGCGGCTTGACCGCGTGATTTTCGGCGCGCGTGACCAAAAAGCCGGTTCGTGCGGCAGTGTGGTGGATTTGTTTTCCTACCCCTACAACCATCATCCGGAGTGTGTTGCCGGTGTGATGGAAGAGGAATGTGCGGCGGAGTTGTCCGCCTTTTTTGCGCGGTTGCGTGAAAAACGAAAGGGGGACGCGTAAATGCCGGCATTGACCGATGCAGGGTATATCCGCGCTGTTTTAGGCAAGCACGGGTTTCACTTTTCCAAAGGCCTCGGCCAGAATTTTCTCATTAATCCCTCGGTGTGTCCGCGGATGGCGGAGGCGTGCGACCTCGACAAAGAAAGCGCCGCGCTCGAAATCGGCCCGGGATTCGGCGTGCTGACGAAAGAACTTGCCGAGCGTGCCGGAAAAGTTGTTGCTCTCGAAGTGGACGAGCGGTTGCCGGCGGTTTTGGCGGAAACGCTCGCCGATTACGACAACGTGGAACTCGTGATGCAGGACGTGCTGAAAGCCGACTTGCCGGCGCTACTTCGCGAAAAATGCGGCGGCAAAAAGGTCGCGGTGTGCGCCAACTTGCCGTATTACATCACGTCGCCCGTGATTATGTGTCTTTTAGAACAGCGGTTGCCGGTGTCCTGCATCACCGTGATGGTGCAAAAAGAGGCGGCGCAACGCCTTTGCGCCAAACCCGGCACGCGTGAATGCGGCGCGGTGTCGCTCGCGGTGCAGTATTATGCCGAGGCGGAAACGCTCTTTTCCGTGTCGCGCGGCAGTTTTATGCCGGCGCCGAACGTGGACAGCGCGGTCATTCGTCTTGTGCCGAAAACGGAGTTGCCGCTTTCGGGTGTGACCGAGCGGCGGCTGTTTGCGCTCATCAAAGCGGCATTCGGCAAGCGCCGCAAAACGCTCCAAAACGCGCTCCAAGACACGGGACTTTCCCGTGAGCAGGTTACCGCAATGCTCGAAAACGGCGGCGTTCCCGTCACGGCGCGAGCGGAGCAACTGACGCTTGAGCAATTTATCGAACTGGCGAAAGTGTATCCGGAAACGTAAAAAATTTGTCAAAACGGACAAAAATTTTGCCGCTTGTGGCGGAATTTTTATTTTCTCTTGCCAAATAGAGGAAAAACGTGTATGCTGTGGGGTAGAATCCCATCCAAATAATAGGAGGAAACTGAAATGCAGGTTTATGGTCTTAACATTGAACTGAAAAACATTCCGTCCCTTGACAAAGGGTATATTCCGATGGCGGCGTTCTGCCGCGCCTTCGAGAAATCGGCGGCGAACGGCAAAGACATCGTCATCGCGGTGGAGCGC
>JAZUEK010000026.1:0-16408 GCA_045640165.1 Acutalibacteraceae bacterium
TTCATCCGCCGTGAAGGTGTATTCCGGATCATAACTCACGATCTCGCCATCCAGCTCCCAACCGATGAAACGATAGCCGGTGCTGGGCGTCGCCGTCACCGTGGCGGTCTCGCCTTTCCAGTAAACACCGTCGCCGGTCACACTGCCGGCTTCTTCGTTGTCCATGTCAACCGTAACAGTCGCTTGGTACTTATCGGCGATCATATCGTCGTTCGCATCTTCCTCGCAAATCACTTGGATGTCGTGATCGGTCACGATTTCGGTGAAGTGGAGCGTGCCGTCTTCGGGGATTTCCACCTCTTCGCCGTCCACGATGATTTTGTCAATCACGTAGTGCTCATCCGGCGTGATTTTCACGTCTTGGTCATCCTTGTGTTTGACCGGGAACGAGCCCTGGTTCGGGTCGGTCGTACCGTTTTCGATGTCAATCGTCACGGTGTGGGTTTTCTCGTCACCGAAGGTGTAACGGTAGGTCGCGTTGGTCGTCACCGCGGTATCGCCGGTGATTTCCGTGTTCCACTTGCCGTTATCGGTATAGAACTCGTCGGGCGTCATACCGGTCGGAATCGTGTCGCCGAGCGTCACGTTCGTGTCGGTCCACACACCGTCTTTCAGTTCTTTCAGCACAAAGTTCTCGACGATATCGTCGGTCGTGCCGTCTTCCCACGTGCCGTTTTCAATCTGATAGGTCACTTGCGCCTCAAAGATGTCCGGCACACCGTTGCCGTTCTTGTCATCGGCAAATTTCACCACGATTTCGTGGTTTTTGGTGATATCCGTAAAGTCGTAGGTGATATCGTCGGTGATTTTCACCTCTTCACCGTCAATGGTCACGGACAAAATCACTTTGCCCTCGTCCGGGGTAAAGGTGGTGGTGAAATCATCACCGTAAACCACGGTGGAAGTGCCGTTCGAAGCGGTACCGCCCTCCACGGTCACAGTAATCGTGCGTTCCACCACACGAGTGTTGGTCACGGTCAGACCGTCAGCCGATTTCTCATAGCTCTCCGGCAGGTTGTCGTCGGTCTCGTCGGCGGTATAGACAATTTCGAAGCCGTCTTCATAGACCGGCAAGTCCTCAATCGTCTTGGTCCACTCATTGCCCTCGCCGCCGAAGGTCACGTCTTGCACTTTGGCGGTCTCGCCGTCCACCGTCTTATACAGCGTCAGCGTTACGTCCGCCGGACGCGTATCATCCACGTTGCTCTCGTCCGCCCACACTTTGGTCAGCGTCACGGAAGTCGTTTCCGGCTCATGGGTGTTGGTCACGGTCAGACCGTCAGCGGATTTCTCATAGCTCTCCGGCAGGTTGCCGTCGGTCTCGTCGGCGGTATAGACAATTTCGAAGCCGTCTTCATAGACCGGCAAATCGGAAATCGTCTTGGTCCACTCGTCGCCCTCGCCGTCGAAGGTCACGTCTTGCACTTTTGCCGTGTCGCCGTCCACCGTTTTATACAGCGTCAGCGTCACGTCCGCCGGACGTTTACCGTCTTGGTCAGAGTTATCCTCCCACACTTTGGTGACGGTCACATCCGTCGTCTCCGGCTCGTGGGTGTTGGTCACGGTGAGACCGTCGGCAGATTTCTCGTAGCCCGTCGGCACGTTGTCGGTCAACTCGTCAACCGTGTAGGTGATTTCGAAGCCGTCTTCATAGACCGGCAAGTCCTCAATCGTCTTGGTCCACTCGTCGCCCTCGCCATCGAAGGTCACGTCTTGCACTTTCGCCGTGTCGCCGTCCACCGTTTTATACAGCGTCAGCGTCACGTCTGCCGGACGTTTGCCGTCTTGGTCAGAGTTATCCTCCCACACCTTCGTAACGGTCACATCCGTCGTCTCCGGCTCGTGGGTATTGGTAACGACAAGACCCTCGGCCGATTTTTCGTAACCCGTCGGCACGTTGTCGGTCAACTCGTCGGCAGTATAAACCACCGTGTAGCCATCCTCAAACTTCGGCAGGTCTTCCACTTTCTTCGTCCACTCGTTGCCCTCGCCGTCGACGGTGTAATCGTCCAGCTTAGAAGTCACACCGTTGACGGTTTTGTAAAGGGTCAAGGTCACTTCTTCCGGACGTTTGCCGTCTTGGTCGTCGTTGTCCGCCCACACCTTTTTGAGGGTAGCGGAAGTCACGCCCGGTTTGTGGAAGTTCGTAATGGTCAGCGTGTCGTTGTCCACCGATTTCTTCGAGTAATCGTCACCGAGTTGGTCCTCATCCTCGTCAATCGTGTAGGTCACAGCATAACCGTCCTCATAGGTCGGCAGGTTCTCGACGTCTTTCGTCCAGGATTCCGCGGTCGCGCCGCCGGAAAGCGTCACGTCTTGCACCTTGGTGGTCACGCCGTTCACCGTCTTATACAGCGCAAAGGTCACGCCCGTCGGACGAACACCGTCTTGGTTCGCGTTGTCGTCCCACACTTTGGTCAGCGTGGTTTTCTCGGTGGCAATCGGCGCATCTTTCACGGTCAACACACCGTCCTGCACGCCAGTCAAAGCGTAAGACAGATCGTAGTTCCAATCCCACAGCTTTTTCACGTCGTTCAGCGCCACGCTCACGAAATTCTTGGTTACCGTCACCGTATAGGTGTTCTCCGTATCGAGTTGGTACCCGGTCGGCGCGGTGGTTTCGGCCAACGTATAGATGCCGGTCTTGGTGAATTCAATCGCCACCGTACCATCGTCAAGGGTGGTGTAGGGGGTAGTCGCTCCCTCGCTGTCGGTCAGCGTAAACACGGCGCCTTTAAGGCCTTTGCCGGTCGTCGTGAGGCTATCCACCTTTTTCACGGTCAGCGTAATCGGTTTAAGGATTTCTTCGCCGTCGTCCGGCGTGTTTTTGATGTCGTCGCCGGTCACAGTCGGCGTAAAGCCGTCCACCGGCGATTCTTCCACGGTGTAAGTCACCGTTTTGCCGCCGTGGTACACCGGCACGTCGTAGAACGCGTATTCCCAGTTGGCCGCAGCGGTCGCGGTCGTTTGTTTGCACAGCGCATCCACTTTCACGCCGTCCACCGTCGCAATAAGGTTCACGGTGATGGTCGGACGGGCGTAGCCGGTCTTGCCGACGTACTCCGTATCGTCCCACGTCTTCGTGCCGCTGATGGTCTTGACTTCCGGCGCGTGCTTGTTGGTCACAACGAGGCCGCTCGCCGACTCTTTCGCGTAACCGCTCGGCATCTTGTTGTTGTCCTCATCGGCAAGGTAGGTGATTTCCACACCGCCCTCATATTTCGGCAGGTCGTTGATGGTCTTCGTCCACTCGTTGCCGTCGCCGGAGAGTTCATACTCGTCCACAATCGACGTGGTGGCGCCGACCTTCTTGAGAAGCATCAGCTTCATAACCGACGGACGTTTGGCGTCTTGGTCGGAGTTATCGTCCCACACCTTTTTGAGCGTCGCAGAGACGGTCTCCGGCACGTGTTTGTTGGTCACAACGAGGCCGGACGCCGATTCTTTCGTGTAGTTGGCCGGCACGTTCGCTTCCAACTCGTCTGCGGTGTAGGTAATGACTTTACCGCTTTCATACACCGGCAGGTTTTCGATGGTTTTGGTCCACGAATCACCGGTGTCGGTAAAGGTATAGTTGCCCACCGACGTCTTCTCGCCGCCCTCAATTTGTTTATAGAGGGTCAACGTCACGTTCGCCGGGCGTTTGCCGTCTTGGTTGTGGTTGTCGTTCCACACCTTGGTAATCGTGATTTCTTTCGTCTCCGGCACGTGTTTGTTGGTAACGACAAGGCCGTCCGCCGACTCTTTCGTGTAGTTCGAATCGACGTTGCTGCCCTTCTCGTCCGCTATATAGGTCACGGCATAGCCGCTCTCATACGCAGGAAGATCTTGGACCGTCTTCAGCCATTCGTTCTTGGCCTCGTCGGGTTTGTCAATCTTCACGTCCTGCACCCATTTTTTATAGCCATTGAACGTTTTATACAGCGACAACGTAACGCTATCCGGGCGTTTGCCGTCTTGGTCGGAGTTGTCGTCCCACACCTTTTTGAGCGTCGCCGAACAGGTCTCCGGCTCGTCCTTAACGACGAGTTTGCTGTCGGTCAGCGTCGCAGAGGCCGCGGTATCAATGCTCAAATCGTAGGTCCGCACCCATTTCTCGGTGGTAGAATCGTACGCCACCGTTTTGAGCGTTTTTGCTACCACAATCGTGTAGGTAGTCGAATCGGTCTTGTAACCGGTCGGCGGCGTCGTCTCGGAAACGGTATACGTGCCCGGTTTCAGGAACTTCAGCGTTGCTTGGCCGTCCGCATCGGTCGTGCCCGTTACGTTCGTAATGCCGGTCGCCGTCGCGGTAAACACCGCGCCTTTAAGACCCACATCGGTATTTTTATCGAGTTTGCTCACCGAAAGCTCCACGGGATTAAACGTATCGCTCACGTCTTTCGGCGTGTTGGTGATTTTTTTGCCGTCCACCGCCGACGTATAGCCGGTCGGCGTCGTCTCGGAAACGGTATAGGCGATTTCTTGGCCGCCATTGTAAACCGGCAAGTCCTCAAACGTATACAGCCACTCGTTCGCGTTTTCGGGGTTCACGTCGGCAACCGTCAGCGTCGCGGTTTTGCACAGCGCCTCCACTTTCGCGCCGTTCACTTTCGCGGTCAGCGCGATCGAAATGCTCGCCGGACGCTCGTAGCCGCCTTGGCCGACAAATTCCGCATCGTCCCACACCTTGGTGATCGTAACGTCGTCCGTTATCGGCGTGTGAGTGTTGGTGATGGTCAACTTAGTGCTCGGCGAAATAAAGCCGGCCGGGGTAAGACTGCCGCCACCTGATTGCGTATAACCGGTAGGCGCGGCGGGCTCTATCACAAAATAGACGATTTCGTCTCCGTTTGCGTATTTCGGGAGGTTTTCCTCCGTCTTCGTCCACTCGTTGCCCGTGCCGGAGAAAGTGATATCTTTCACCTTGGTCGGCGTGCCGTCAATTTCTTTATACAACGAGAACGTCACGCTCGTCGGGCGTTTGCCGTCTTGGTCTTGGTTGTCGTCCCACACCTTTTTCATCGTCACCGATGTGACCTCCGGCGTGTAGGAGTTGGTCACAACGAGGCCGCTCGCCGACTTGGTGTAGCCGGTCGGCACGTTCGCGGTCAACTCGTCCGCGGTGTAGGTGATGGGCTGACCGCCCTCATACACCGGCAGGTTTTCGATCGTCTTCGTCCACTCGTCGCCGGTACCGGTAACCGTGTAGGTATCGACAGCGGATTTCGTGCCGCCCTGCGGCTGTTTATACAGCGTGATTTCCACGCTCGTCGGGCGATTACCGTCTTGGTTCGAGCCGTCCGCCCATTTCTTGGTGATCGTCACCGAAGCCGTCTCCGGCACGTGCTTGTTGGTAATGGTAAAGTTCGTATTATCGATCGTTCTGCTGTCGGTGGGATACCCGGTCACCGCCGCCTCGTCAAGCACATAGGTGATATCGGCGCCGGCGGCATCTTTGGCAAGAACAGTCGCGGTCGCTTTCCACGAATTGGCTTTGGTAAGCGAATACTCCGCCATCTTGTTCGCCGTGGCGACCGAATCCTTATACAGCGTAAAGGTCACGCTGGTCGGGCGTTTGCCGTCCTGGTCGTTCGCGTCATCCCAGGATTTTTGCATTTGAATCGTCTTCCAATAGAGGTTGCCCTCGTTGTCGCCGCCCTTGGTAACGCTCACCGCGCCAAGCGCTTTCGGCGTACCGGAGTTGCCGTCATAGATGGTATACTCGCCAATCGGGATGTTCGTCGCAACGTAGGTCGCGGTAGCGGTATCTTTGGTCAGCGCAATGTAGTCGCCGCCGTCTTTCTTGATATACAACGTGCTCGGCGCGCCGGAAATACCGGTCAGGTTGGTTTTCGTGCCGTTGAGATGGGTATACACCGTCGCATCTTCGGCAACGAGCACCTCGCCGACCTCATCCGTCGCCTTGGTGACCAGGTCGTTATTGAACACTTTGGTCAGCGTGATGACCGCATCCACCGTCGCACCGTTTTTGGTGCCGGCAGCAGGCGTCATCGGCACGGTCACCGTCTCGGTCGCACCGGCGGCCAATTCGGCAAGCGTAAAGGTAAGCGTCTGCTTGTTGCCGCTCTTCACCGTGCTGTTCGGCGTGGTCGAGCAGGTGCCGACCGTCAGCGCCGACGGCGTGTCGGGAGCGGCAGGGCCGCTCGGAGTCACGTCCAGCGTATAGGTGAGTTTTTCAAGCGGTTCATCCGAAAGATTCTTGACTTTTAAGGTATAGGTAATGGTCTCGTCCGTACCGTAGGTGTGCGCGATAACGTCGCCGTCATCCTCCATACGGTCGTCTTCAATCGACACCTCGGCAAGCACCTTTGTGCGCGCATCGTTACCGAGCAGGATGAAGAAGTCGTCCGCATCGTCGCCGGTACCCCACGCGGAGTCGGTAACGTAGGCGGCGGTTTTGGATTTGTTCGCGCCCGTCGCCTTATTAACCGTTGTCTCGATGGCGGTCGTCACTTTCTCATAAACCGGAGTTTCCATCGAGCCGGTGTTTTTGAAATAGTAGGTGTTGGAAAGGGTCGGCGTAAACACCGCCTGCGCCGGAGCAGCGGCGATATCGTCGTGCTCATAGATAAAGTTGCCGTTCGTGGCGGTATTCGCAAGCGCATCCGCCGTCGGCACGACCTCGTATTTCACCGAAATCGGCGCGAGGTTCGGGTCTTCGTAATAATCGCCCTTAATCTTGCCGGTGGGGTCGTAACCCGGAAGCATACGGTTGGCAAAGCGGATAATCGGCAGCTCGTAGGCGTTGATTTCCCACATAACCTTATCCGCAGAAATGGTCGCCGTGGAATACAGCGTCTTGTCCGCGGTCTCGTTGTAGAACTCGTAAACGCCTTCCGCTGCGTCGGCTTTCGGGCGACCTTGATAGGTCACGCCGTTCAGCACGATGGACATCACGTAGTTGCCGTCTTCGTCGGTTTTAACCGTCGTACCTTTGCCGATCGGATCGGTAAAGGTGATAAAGATTTCGTCCGCAGCCGCCTCGGTCGTCGAGTGGTGGGTAATCGGGATAACCGTGCCCTGGGTCGCGGCGGAAATGAGGCTCGCCAATTGGTCGAACGAATCGTTCACCTTCGTGGAGGTATCCGCATAGTTGACGTACTCGGCGAAATAGTGTTTCGGGTTTGCCGCATAGTTGGACTGACGCTCGGCTTTCGTGTCGCCTTTGTAGCCCATATAGTCTTCGAGGTACGATGTGAAAGAACCGTACACGGCCTGGTAGAATTCTTCCATCGTTTTGCCCTGCTCCGTTAAGCCGGCTTCTAAGGCGTTATCCTCGACAGCGGTTATTGCTGCATCATAAAGCTCTTGTTTTTTTGCAGCTTCCGCTTTGGATCTGGCTTCATCCGCCGCCGCGTTCACCTTTTCGGCGACGTCTTTTTTATACAACTCTTCGTTATTCTTATAGCTGCCTTTTCCGTGTTTGAGTCCGTACGTTTTCTCAATGTAGGTAAAGTAGCTGTTTTCGTTTCGGTATTGTCCTGCTTCGATAATCGGATTGGCTGCATCATCTCCGGCCTTCTTTATGGCTTCATATTCGGATTTTCCCTCGCTGGTGCAGTTCGTTTCGAAAGTTGCTTTTGCGTCATCCACAAGCGTGCTGATATAGCTGCGGAGTGCGGCCGCATCAATGCCGGCTTCTGCCAAAGCTTCGTCGTTACCGGTCAAAGGATCGCCGACAAAGTCTTCCGGATGGGTATACGCATCCTCCAGGAAGGTAAGGATTCTGCTGTAAATTTTACCGGCGTTGCTGGTCGAAGTCGCCTCCGGGCTGGCAAACGACGGTTTCATCGACGTCTGCACCGCCGAAGCGTCGTTCATGTTATTGCCCGGGTCGCCGAGGCCGATACCGATGTTAAACCACACGGCGTTCACGTCGCTGTCTGTAAAGCCGTTGTCGATATTTTTCGCATTGTACGCGTCGATCAAACGCTTTTTCCAGAAGGTCGCCGCAAGCGTACTGTTCGCTTCCGTAACCGGGGAACTCGTTTGAGCGGAAACTTCAAGTCCCGCACCCACCCAGTTATTGTGGGAGTAGTTGGAGGCGCCGTCGGTCATTACCATCACGAACGGCAGACGTTTGCCTTCGCCGTAACCGTCTTCCATCTTCTGAAGCAGTTCGTTACAGCCGTAGGTGATACCGATTTGCATATGGGTACCGCTACCGGATTTCTTCGAGAAGGAAACAGTATCATCCTTGCTCCCGTCGTGAACCACACCGTCGTTATCCGTGCCGATGAATCTCATTCCGGAAACCGTGGAAATCGTGTTGTTTGCAAACGACACAAAGTTTCCATCCGCATCGCCGATATAGTTGCCGAGCGGCAGAAAATCAGAATAACCTTGGTCAAACGTCACCGCCATAATACGGTTGTAGGGGTTGACCTCCGAAATTTCTTTCATCGCGGCGTTCAGCGATTCCGCCAACACCTTTAAGCGGTAGCCAACCGTGTTACCCTGGTCGTCTTTCATGTTGCTGCTCGTGCCGACCATCGAAGAGCTAAAGTCGAGAACAAACAGCACGTCCGCCGCGTTTTGCTCCATAATCGTTTCGATGGTTTCCTCGGAGTAGGAGTATTCCTGCGCCAAGGCGGACAGCGTCACGTCAAACGCGTTGCTCGCCGCGTTCGCCGACACCGACTTGTCGACCCAAACGCGGCCGTTTGCCGCCTCCGAGCCGAAACCGCCCGTTACACCGGCGCTGGCATACGGCGGCGTATTGGTCATATCGTCCGCCTCGATACGGCAGACGTATTCGCTCTGCGCCGTATACGTGTCGGGATCTGCCGCCGCGCCGATGAACACCATCGTCGCAAGGCAGGACACCGCCAGCAGCATGGCACAAGCCGCCGACCAGATTTTGAATCCTTTCGTTTTCTTCATACTCTTTCGCAAGACCGCCCTTTTCGCACGGTCTCACTCCCTCCTTTGCTTGTCGTTATGAAAAGTGTAATGTAAAAACGTTTATCGTTGTGGGGCACTTACCCACCTTGTTCTTTTTATTATATAAGGGGTTACCATAACGCAACCCCTTCTCACAAGATTTTTTGTAGAAAATTCTGGAAGTCGAGAGCGAAATTTTGTGCATTTTTTCAAAATGTGCACAAACAGGCGCGTTTTTGCGGCAAAAAGTGCACAAACCGTTGGCAAAACCGTATAAAACGGGAATTTCCACCATAAATAAAACCCTCGGTTTTCACCGAGGGTTTCATCAAACATCAAAAAAGATTTAATACATTGAAGAACTCACAATCGAATCCATAATCGACACGCCGAGCGCCGCCATGGCAATCGACAAAATGACCGAGAGCGCAATGCAAATCGCCGCCCAAATGAGGGTTGCCTTGAAATAGTTGGCGCGGCTACGGTTGCCACTGCCGAACGCCCACACGAAAATCATCACAATATTGACGCACGGAATCAACATAACCAGCATCGTAATCAGCCATTGGCCGACCGACATCGGCTCTTCCGCATCGAAGCCGGTGACGTTCGGGACGTAGTTCGGCACGGTGGTGTTGGCGCGCTCGTCCGGCGTAATCGGCGGAATGTACGAGCCGCCCGTCGGCTGATTTAAGTTAATCGGGCGGCCGGAAGCCGTCGATTGGGTGTAATAGGTCGGCTGCACCGGTTGCGCCGGTTGTGCCGGAGTGACCGGTTTCGGCGGCTGTACCGGTTGCGCCGGTTGCGCGGTCATAAACGGGTTGGGCGCGGCCGCCGGTTGTGCGGGTTGCGCCGGTTGCGCCGGAGTTGCCGGCTTCGGCTGTTCGCCGAACAACGATTCCGACTTGTCAAACGCCGCAAACGGATCGTCCGCCAGCGCGGTCGGTTGCGTCGGCTGTGCCGGAGCCGTCGGCTGTGCCGGCGTTTCCGGGCGATTGTTCAGAAGATCAAAGGGATTTTGGTTTTGGTCCATAACAATTCCTCCTCAAAATAGTTAATGGGAATGTTCCCACAAAAAGTGGACAAGATTGTGCTCGTCGGTGACATACGGTTCCACGTTCGGGAACACCGTCACCATTTTCCACACGTAAAACACAACGCAACCGCAAAAGCACACGATGGCGACCGTCACCGCGACGGGAAACAGTTTTCGGCTTCCGTAGCGCGATATAATCAACAGCAAAATCGACGCGAGCGTCGGGAATACCATCGGCTGAAACGCCCACGCCCCGGCAAAGTCAAAGCAGAGCAGTTTGAAGCTCGCACGGGTCATTCCGCAAAAGGGACACGGAATACCGAACACCCACCGAAACCAGCACGGCGTGCCGAGAAGCACACTCGCCGCCGCCCAAAGCAGCAGGCCGAGCAACAGCCCTTTCCACCAGGCTTTTAGGTCGGATTTCAGCAGGTCGAAGCCCCGTTTCATACGTTAAAGCGGAACAGCACCACGTCGCCGTCCTGCATGACGTATTCCTTGCCCTCGGAGCGGACAAGACCTTTTTCTTTCGCGGCGGCAAGCGAGCCGCACGCCATCAAATCGGCATACGAAACCACTTCGGCGCGGATAAAACCACGCTCGAAATCGGTGTGAATTTTGCCGGCGGCTTGCGGCGCTTTGGTGCCGTTCGTAATCGTCCACGCACGCACCTCGGGCTGGCCGGCGGTGAGGTAAGAGATAAGCCCCAAAAGGCGATAACTCGCTTGAATCAGGCGGTCGAGACCGGAACTATCTAAGCCGAGTTCCGACAAAAACAGCTGTTTTTCGTCCTCTTCCATGCCGGAGACTTCTTCTTCGAGCGCGGCGCAAATCGGGAGCACTTCGGAACTGTCGCCGGCAATTTCGCGCACGCGATTGACCATCGCGTTATTCTCGATACCGTTCGTAAACGCGGCTTCGTCCACGTTCGCGGCGTAGATAACCGGCTTGCTCGTGAGCAGCGACACGGTGTGCATCATCGCCTCTTCGTCCTCGCTCATCTCGACCGAACGGGCCGGTTTTCCCTCTTCGAGCGCCTCTTTCACGCGCTTATAGAGGTCGAGTTCTTTTTGTAACGATTTGTCACCTTTGAGCGCTTTTGTCGTGCGGTCAATGCGGCGGTCGAGCGTCTCCATATCGGCGAAAATCAACTCGAGGTCAATCGTCTCGATGTCGCGCGCCGGGTCAACACTGCCGTCTACGTGGACAATGTCGTCGTTCTCGAAGCAGCGCACAACGTGGACAATCGCGTCCACCTCGCGGATGTTCGCGAGAAACTTGTTGCCGAGGCCCTCGCCGCGGCTCGCGCCTTTCACGAGACCGGCAATGTCCACAAATTCGATGACCGCCGGCGTAACCTTGACGGGGTTATACATTTCCTCTAACTTTTTCAGCCGCTCATCCGGCACCGCCACCACGCCCACGTTCGGCTCGATGGTGCAAAACGGGTAGTTGGCGCTTTGTGCGCCGGCGTTGGTAATGGCGTTGAACAGCGTGGATTTGCCGACGTTCGGCAATCCGACGATACCTAATTTCACGAAAAAACCTCCCAAATCGCGCATTTTCGCGCAATACGTCATATTCGTAAGACAGTATACCATACCCTGCGGCGTTTTTCAATGTTTTTCGGCGATTTCCCGTGGATTTGTTCGTCACACGTTTCGCCGCATCCTCGCGGCGGCGCACACAACGCGGTGTAGGGACCGGCGTCCTCGACGCTCCATCGTTGGATTCCGATACCTCCTCGGGTGATTTTGTAGGGGTCATTCACGAATGACCCCATTCCGGTCGGTGCAATGGTATTTGTTTTGGGGCGATTCGTGAATCGCCCCTCATGCACGCCGCACATCCCATCAAAACCCCAGAAAGAGCTGTCGAGGGCGCCAGCCCATCGTTGGATTCTGATACCACCTCGGGTGATTTTGTAGGGGTCATTCACGAATGACCCCATTCCGGTCGGTGCAATGTATTCGGTGGGGCGATTCGTGAATCGCCCCTCATGCACGCCGCACATCCCATCAAAACCCCAGAAAGAGCTGTCGGGGGCGTCGTCCCCTACACGCCTACCACGCATCCTATCAAAACAAAAATCCCACTCACTAAAGCGAGTGGGACAAAAGGGCAAAAAAGATGGGCGGAGGATGCAACTCTCATCCTCCGCCCAGAAGTTCACTATTTAGTTAGTTCAACTAATCCTAAATTAGGACGCGTTGCCCAGCGGCGGGACACTAGATTTCATCATGCAGTCTTTGTCAAAAGTGCAAGTGATGTAGGTGCCGAGCTTTTTGAATTCAGTAGAAGTCACTTTCATGGCAGTATCGTCGCCAGACGTAGCCAATTGCTGACCATCTTTGTTCAAATAGAAGGTCTCGGTACTCGTGCCAGACAACGCATCAATTTTTGCTTTGACATCAACCGGAGTTTCGCCGCCGTCAGCAGCCATAAACTGCGCAACGACGAGGGATTTCAGCGCACGGGCGTTGGCGAGGTCCGTCTTTTGACGGGATTTCTCCAAAGCGGCGGTGAAGGTCGGGATCGCGATGGCGATCAAGATGGCGATGATCGCGATAACGATCAGCATTTCCATAAGGGTAAAGCCTTTTTTGTTCATTTTCATGATACATTTCTCCTTTTCAAAGATATTGAGTTGTTTCGCCAAACAAGCAGGTGAGTTGGACCCCCTCGTTTGGTGTACATATATTGTACTCACTTTCTGAGTAAATGTCAATACTCAAAAAGTGAGTTTTTGTAAATTCGTGCAAAAAATTCAAAATTTGAGTATTTCTTTTGTTTGTTTTGCACAATAAAATGGCGTTTTTGAAAACAATTCCCACAATTCGCCCCGATTTTTTTCGCAGGGACCGGCGTCCTCGACGGTCCATCGTTGGATTGCGATACCACCTCGGATGATTTTGTAGGGGTCATTCACGAATGACCCCCTTACAGTCGGCGTGACGTATTCGGTGGGGCGATTCGTGAATCGCCCCTACATGCACGCCGCACGTTCCATCACAATCCCAGAAAGGGCTGTCGAGGCGCCAGCCCCTACACGCCCACCGGAGGTTTCATCGTAATCCCTCGGCGCAAAAAAAGAGCAGTGCCACGCACTGCTCTTTTTATATATATTACCTTTTCTTATTGCTTTTGCGATTCAATCCACGCCTGCATATCGCGGTCGCGGATAACGGCGCGCTGAATTTTGCCGCTGAACGTCTTCGGAAGCGCATCCGTAAACACCACAATACGCGGATATTTGTACGGCGCGGTATTCACCTTGACGTAGGTTTGCAGTTCTTTCACAAGTTCCGGACTGCCCTCGAACCCTTTGGCGAGCACAATTGTAGCTTTCACAAGGAAGCCGCGAATCCCGTCGGGGTCGGGCACGCCGGTCACGGCAACCTCGGCGACGGCGTCGTGTTCCATCAGCACGCTTTCAATCTCGAACGGCCCGATACGGTAACCGGAAGATTTAATCACGTCGTCACCGCGGCCGACGAAACGGAACATCCCGTGTTCGTCGCGATAGGCGCGGTCGCCGGTGTGATAAAACCCGTTGCGGTAGGCGTTGGCGGTCTCTTCCGCATTCTCGTTGTAGCTGGAAAGAAGACCGAGCGGACGGTTTTCGATGCTCTCGGCACAAACACAAATCTCGCCCACCGTACCGCGTTGCGCCTGCTGATCATCCGCGTCGAGGATATGCACGTCAAATCCAGGCGACGGGAAGCCGAGCGCACCGGGCACCGGCTCCATAAACGGCGCAAACGTGGCGATACACACGGGCGTTTCACTCTGGCCGAAGCCCTCGTGAATTTTGAGCCCGGTCGCCTCGTACCATTTGTTGAAAATCTCCGGGTTAAGCGCCTCGCCGGCAGTGCAGCAATGGGTAAGCGCCGAAAGATCGTATTTCGACACGTCGCATTGGAGCATCATACGGTACATCGTCGGCGGCACGCAGAACGTCGTCACCTTGTACTTTTCGAGCATATGCAGGATGTTGTCACCGTTGAACTTATCGAAATCGTAGATAAGCAGCGCGGTTTCACCCATCCATTGGCCGTACATCTTGCCCCAGAAGCATTTCATCCAGCCGGAATCGGACACGGTGAAGTGCAAGCCGCCGTCCACCACGCGATGCCAAAACACGCCGGTGGCGATATGGCCGAGCGGATAACGGAAGTCGTGGGTGATGATTTTCGGATAGCCGGTCGTGCCGGACGTAAACGCAATCATCGAGGTATCCGTGCCGCCGGCGTAGTCGTCGCCCTGCGGTTTTTCCCACTCGTACGGCACGCTTTCGATTTCCGCCTCAAAGTCAATCCAACCGGGGATTTGTTTGCCTTTGGTAACGAATTTCATCTCGACGGTTTCGTACTGGCCCTCGCCCTTGTCGAAATAGTCGGTGCAGTCGCCGTCGGCGGTGATGATGACCGCCTTGACCTTTGCCGCATTACAGCGATAGACGTAGTCTTTCGCCATCAGCATATTGGTCGCCGGCACCAAAATCGCGCCGAGTTTGTGCATACCGAGCAGCAGGAACCAGAACCAGTAACTGCGTTTAAGCACCATCAGCACGCGGTCGCCCTTGCGGATACCTTTCGAGTAAAGATACCGCGCGGCGCGATCCGACTCACGTTTTAAGTCCGCAAACGTGTAGATGCGTTCCTCAAAATCGTTAGAAACCCAAACCATCGCGCGCTTGTCGGGCTTTTCCGCCGCCAACACGTCGATGACGTCATAGGCGAAGTTGAACCCGTCGGGGCAGGTGATATGATAATTTTCGTGTAGGTCTTCGTAACTCGTAAACGAGTCACGCGAACGACCGATAAATTTTTCATAAATAGCCATAGTAAACTCCTAAAATATGCGCGATTATTTGAGAACGATTGCGAGGAACTTGGCAGGTTTGTCGCCAAGCACCTGCATCGCGTGAGGAAGCGAGGAATCGAAATACACGCTGTCGCCTTCGGACAAATCGTGTACCGTGTCCCCGAGGAAGAACCGCATTTCGCCCGAAAGCAGGTAGTTGAACTCCTGTCCCTCGTGACTGTTGAGATGGGGCTCTTTGGCGTCCGGCTTCACCGTTACAAGAAGCGGCTCGGCTTTTTTGCCGCGGAAAGTCAGCGCCAAATGCTTATAATCATAGTCTTTGTTGCGCGTAACGGCATAGCCTTTTCCGGCTTTGACCAGCGTGCACATCGACAATTTCGGCGATTCGCCGCTCAAAATGTCCAACACGTCCACCCCAAATACACCGGCGGCATTATAGAGAAAACTAAACGAGAAATCGAGCTCGCCCCGTTCGTAGGCAAGATACTCCTCAACCGAAATCTCCAATTTTTCCGCCGCTTGCTCGGGGGTCAGTTCGCAAACGTCACGCAGCGCCATTAAACGCTGACCAATCTCCTTGAGTTGTTCCGTCATAAGGACACGCCTCCCTTCGAGGATATTAGTAGTTAAAGCCCAGTTCCAACGCCTTTTTGTTGGAGTCGATCAAATGGGCTTTCTTCGCCGGCACCATTTTGGCAAGCACCACGTCCGCGTCTTCGAGGGTCAGCAGACCGGTTTTCGCCATCACGTGGCCGATGAGAATCATATTCGCAAGACCCGGCAGGTTCTCGTCCGACGCCATTTGGGTCGCCGGAATGGGATACACTTCCACGTCTTTACGGGTAACGTCGCGGTCGATGAGGGAACTGTCATAGAAAATCTGACCGCCGGCGACCGTCTCGTTCTCGTATTTGTCGAGCGACGGGACGTTCATCGAAATCAGGATGTCCGGGTTGAGAACGATCGGCGAGCCGACCGGCTCGTCGCTCAGAATAACCGAGCAGTTCGCCGTGCCGCCGCGCATCTCCGGGCCATAGGACGGAAGCCAAGACAGTTCTTTGCCTTTAAGCAGACCGTCGTAGGCAAGGAATTTGCCGGAGAACAAAATGCCCTGACCGCCGAAACCGGTAATCAAAATCTGTTTTTGCATCTTATTTCTCCTCCTCTGCGGTAATGTCTTTGTACACACCAAGCGGATAGTACGGAAGCATATTTTCTTCCAGCCAGTTGAGCGCTTTGTCCGGCGCCATGCCCCAGTTGGTCGGGCAGGTGGACACAACCTCAATCAGCGAGAAGCCCTTGCCCTCAATCTGATTTTGGAACGCCTTTTTAATGGCTTTTTTCGCTTTTTTGATGTTTTGGACGTTGTTGACCGCCACACGCTCCAAGTAAGCGGCACCGTCCACATTGGACAAAAGCTCGCACACTTTAATCGGATAACCGACTTTGGTGACGTCACGGCCATACGGAGAGGTCTGGGTGACCTGACCCGGCAGAGTGGTCGGAGCCATCTGGCCGCCGGTCATACCGTAAATGGCGTTGTTGACGAAAATGACGGTGATGTTCTCACGGCGACCCGCCGAGTGAACGGTTTCCGCCGTACCGATAGCAGCGAGGTCACCGTCGCCCTGATAGGTGAACACGATGTTGTTCGAAGTC
>JAZUEK010000027.1:0-4089 GCA_045640165.1 Acutalibacteraceae bacterium
ATACACACGTCCACGTCATAGTCGCGTTTTGTGCGAGAAAGCACCTTTTGCAGATAGGCGCAACCCGGCTCGCCGACCACGTCGCCGACACAGAGAATATTCATAAAACATCCTTCTTTCTATGATATCCATTTTACCATATTTTACGCCAAAGTGCAACCTTTTCGGCGCTGAAAAATCCCCTCTTTACATTTGCGGTCTTTATATGGTATAATAACGGTGTATGTAAATGCGAAAGCGAGGGATTTTTAATGAAATCCATTTGTGATGCCAAACGAATCGTGGTAAAAGTCGGCACGTCCACTCTGACCTATCCGAGCGGACATCTGAATTTGCGCCGCGTGGAAACGCTGGTCAAAGTGCTCTCTGACCTTAAAAACAGCGGACGGGAGATTCTTCTCGTCACCTCCGGCGCTATCGGCGTCGGCGCAGGAAAACTGGGTCTTCCCGAACGTCCGCAAGACATCGCCGGCAAGCAAGCCGCCGCCGCGGTGGGTCAATGCGAACTGATGTATATGTATGATAAACTGTTTGCCGATTACGGACACGTTATCGCCCAAGTGCTTCTTACGCGCGACGGCGTGGACGATCCCGTCCGTCACCGCAACATCGTCAACACGCTCTCCGAACTCATTCGCGTGGGAGCGATTCCCGTCATCAACGAAAACGACACCGTCGCCACCGAAGAAATCGAGTTCGGCGACAACGATACGCTGTCGGCACAAGTGGCGGTGCTCTCGAAAGCGGATGCCCTCATCTTAATGTCGGACATCGACGGTCTGTTTGACCAAAACCCTGCCGTCGATCCCGATGCGCGCCTCATTCCCCTCGTCACGAAAGTGGACGATGCGCTGCTCTCCATCGCCGGCGGTTCCGGCTCGGCACGCGGCACGGGCGGTATGGTCACCAAACTCCACGCCGCCGATATCGCGCTGTCGGCAGACATCCCGATGGTCATTATGAACGGCGCCGATCCTATGAAACTGTATAATTTGATCGAGGGCGAATCCATCGGCACGCTCTTTTGCAAGGAGGAAATGGTATGACACTCCGCGAAATGGGTGAAGCGGCCAAACGCGCGTCCCATACGCTCGCCGTCGCCGAAACCATGCAAAAAAACGAGGCGCTCGCCGCTATGGCGAAAGCGCTTAAATTCCACGAACCGGATATTTTAGAAGCCAACGCGCAAGACCTCGCCGCCGCCGAAGCGGCTGGAACGCGCGACGCGCTTTTAGACCGTCTGCGCCTCACTTCCGAGCGCATCGACGGAATGGCAAAAGGGATTTTGGACGTGGCGATGCTTCCCGACCCCGTCGGCGATTTGTTAGAGGAAACCACGCGACCGAACGGTCTGCGCATCCGCAAACTGCGCGTGCCGCTCGGCGTCATCGGCATTATCTATGAAGCGCGCCCGAACGTCACTTCCGACGCGGCGGCGCTGTGCCTGAAAGCCGGCAACGCCACCATTTTGCGCGGCGGAAAAGAAGCCATCCGCTCCAACACCGCCATCGCCGACGCGTTGCGCGAAGGCATCGCTTCGGTGGGGCTTCCGGCCGACTGCATCCAACTGGTCACCGACACGTCCCGTGAAAGTGCCAACGAAATGATGCACTTAAACGGTGTCCTCGACGTGCTCATTCCGCGCGGCGGCGCCGGCCTCATCCGCGCCGTACTCGCGCAGGCGACCGTCCCCGTGATTGAGACGGGCGTCGGCAACTGCCACGTATTTGTGGACGCGGCGGCCGACGTGGAAATGGCGACCAACATCATTTTGAACGCCAAAACCTCGCGCCCGTCGGTATGCAACGCCGCGGAGACCCTGCTCGTTCACAACGCCATCGCCAAAACCGCCCTGCCGGTTATGGCGACCACGCTCAAAGCCGCCGGCGTTACCCTGCGCGGCGACGAAACCACCTGCGCGCTGCTCGGCGACACCGCCGAGGCCGCCGATGATGCCGACTGGGAAACCGAATACGGCGACCTGGTGTTGGCGGTCAAAGTCGTCACCTCCGTGGACGAAGCCATCGACCACATTCGCCGTTACGGCACTGGCCACAGCGAATGCATCGTCACCAACGATCCCGAAGCCGCCGACCGCTTTTGCAACGCGATTGATGCGGCGGCCGTCTACGTCAACGCCTCCACGCGGTTTACCGACGGCGGCGAATTCGGCCTCGGCGCGGAAATCGGCATTTCTACCCAAAAACTGCACGCGCGCGGCCCGATGGGATTGCGCGAACTCACCAGTATGAAATATCGCATCGACGGAAACGGCCAAGTGCGCTAACCGCCGTTTGGGAGGATTGTTATGTTCCTGAAAAAGAAGAAAAAAGAAGACGTGCCTGCCTCGCAAAGCGGCGATATCGTTGTTCAAAAAGCCGAAACGGACGAAAACGCGGCAGAAACCCTCTCGGAGGTGTTGGAACAATCCCAACCAAAACGGCGCCGTCGCACCAGCCGCGGCACGCGTCGCGGTCAACGCCGTTTTGCCGCGTGGATTGGTCTGATTGTGCTGTTTTTTGCCATCGTCGGCGTCGCCTCGCTCGGCGTGTTGTCGGTCAAATTGGTCCAAAAAGCTTCCGACCACTCCGACGTTATGATACAGCTGCGCGATTTGGCGGCTCCGCTGATTGAATATCAGCCCACCGCCTTTGATGCGCTCGAAAACGCCGACGATACCACACTGTTGCAAGCCGCCATCTTCCGCGTAACCGAAGCGGAGCGTATTCGTCAACTGAAAGAAAAAACCGACACCTACAACTACGAAACGGACGATTACGGCCGCCTCATTCTCCCCGTGGAAGAGATTAACGCCTCGTTCAAAGCGTTATTCGGCGACGCGGTTACGCCCCATCACCAAACGCTCGGCGAAGAGGGCGGCGTGGCGTATACGTTCGAATACGACAAAGCCAACGCCTGCTACTACGTCCCGTTTTCGGTGTCGTCATCGCTGTATACCACTGTTGCCGACGCCATCCGCTTACACGGTAACGAGGCGCAGGTGCGCATCGGGTACGCGTTGACCCAAAACCTGCCGGTGGACGACTACGGCAACCCCATCACGCCGGACAGCACCACCATCGAGTATTCCCAGTGGTTCACCTTTACCGAAACGGACAGCGGTTGGATTATCACCGCCGTCGAGGATATTAAATAAAACACGGATAAACCCACCCACCCTTTCATAGTATGGAACACCATCTATGAAAGGGTGTTTTTTGTGAAAGGATTTTATCTCTTCGGGCGAAAGCATCTTCTGCTCGCGGCACTCGGATTTTTAGGGGCGGTCGCCGTACTCACCGCCGCGGCAGGGATTGTGCCCACGGTATACGCCCAAACCGCGGCGGCGGAGCGCAAACTGCCCGTTTACTGCACCGACCGCCCGGGCAAAACCGTGGCGTTTACCTTTGATGCCGCGTGGGGCAACGAGGATACCGCTACACTCATTGATATTTTTCGCGAAAACGATATCCACGTTACCTTTTTCGTTGTCGGCGAATGGTGTGACCGGTGTTCCGACTCGGTCAAAGCCCTCGCCGCCGCCGGCCATGAGGTGATGAATCACTCGGCATCCCATCCGCATATGCCGGCGCTCTCCAAAGCGGAAATGCAAGCGGAAATTAAAACCTGCAACGAAAAAATCGCCGCACTCACCGAAAAAACTCCCACGCTGTTCCGCGCGCCTTACGGCGACTACGACAACGCCCTCATCGAGGTGCTCGACGGGATGCAGATGCAGTGTGTACAATGGGATGTGGACAGTCTCGACTGGAAAGATTTGTCCGCCGAAGAAATCACCGAGCGTGTGCTCTCGCGCGTGCAATCCGGCAGTATCGTGCTGTTCCACAACGCCGCCAAACATACACCCGAAGCGCTCCCCGGTCTCATCAAAGCGCTGAAACAAGACGGCTACACGTTTGTGAAAGCCTCCGAAATGCTCTATCCCTCCGGCACACCCATCAACCACGAGGGACGTCAATTAGGAAACGCCTCGCCCACCGCTACGCAATAAAAAAATACAGGCGGACGCATCGTTCGTCGCGATTTTTTGTTTTTTTTTGTCCGCAAACAATGTTGGGGGGGGGCAAG
>JAZUEK010000028.1:0-4524 GCA_045640165.1 Acutalibacteraceae bacterium
CGTACGCGCTGGCGTTGATGACGGAGGTCGGGCCGCCGGACTGACCGATGATGCAAGCACCTTTAAGAGTTCCCATAGTTTTTTACCACCTTTTTTGATAAAATTTAGAACACAAAAATTGTACCATATTCCCCGAAAAAAAGCAATCGTTTTTTGCCAAAAAGACAAGAATTGAGCCATTTTTTCAAATTCCCACAAAAAGTGTTGACGAATAGGATAAAAGCGGTTAAAATAAAGGGGTATTTGTAAAAACTCTATAAAAAGAATCGAGGAATCCTTATGGCAAACATTGCTCCTTTCCGCGCTCTTCGCTTTACTGCCGGCGCCGGCGACATCGACGAACTGTGCTGCCCTCCCTACGACATCATTTCGGACGAACAGCGCCGCGCTTTTCTCGGCACGAACGAGAAAAACATCATCCGCTTGGAACTCCCCCGTGAGGGTGAAAACCCCTATGCGGTGGCCGGCGACACGCTGAAAGCGTGGCTTGACTGCGGCGCGCTCAAACAAGACGACGAGCCCTCGCTCTATATTTACCAAGAGGAATTCGTCGCCTACGGCAAGCCGTATACCCTGCGCGGTTTCACCTGCACCGTCGAACTGCAACCGTTCTCGGCAGGTGTCGTGCTTCCGCACGAGGAAACCCTCTCGAAAGCGAAACAAGACCGCTTTGACCTGATGTGCGCCACCGGCTGCAACTTCAGCCAGATTTACTCGTTGTATGACGATCCCGACCGCGCGGTGGACACCATTCTCGATAAATTCTGCCAAGCCGAACCGACGGCCAGATTCACCGATGCGGATGACGTCATCCACTCGTTGTGGGCGGTGCCGGATTGCGACGACGTGCGCGCCGTGTGCCAACTGTTCACGGACAAAAAGCTTTACATCGCCGACGGCCACCACCGCTATGAGACCGCGCTTCGTTACCGCGACCATCTGCGCGCCGAGGGCGGCGAAACCGGCAACTCCGACCGCGTGATGATGTTCCTTTGCGCGATGCAACACGACGGGCTTGTCGTGTTCCCCACCCACCGCGTCATCCACAACATCGACGGCTTCGACAGTATGAATTTCCTCAAGGATGCCGCCAAAGTATGCGACGTGCTCCCCCTCGCCAAGTTCGAAGATATCGAGCCGCGCCTTGCGGCGGTGTATGAAGCCGGCGGCAAAGCCTTCGGCTACTATGACGGCGAAAAAGCGGCACTGCTCACCGTGTCCGACCTCGACCAGATGAAAGCCCTGCTCCCGAACGCCTCTCAAGCCCTCCGCGAGCTGGACGTAACGCTCCTCCACTCCCTGCTTCTCGAGCGCCTTTGCGGCATCGACAAAGCGGCGATGGCGGCCGGCGGCAAACTCACCTACACCCGTGACGCGGCAGAGGCGAAAGCCCTCACCGACGACGGTGCGGATGCCTGCTTTATCCTTAACCCCACGCGCGTGACCGAAATCAGCGCGGTGGCGCGCGAGGGCGAAAAAATGCCCCAAAAATCCACCTATTTCTACCCGAAACTGATTACCGGTCTTACGATGAACAAACTGCTGTGAGGTGCTTTGAATGACCTTTTTTGAACCGCTCGTTCAAAACCTGCTGTCGATGTTTCAGGACGGCAGTTGGTGGAAACTGATGACCATGTGGGTCATCGGCGGCGTGCTCATCTTCCTCGCCATTAAAAAGGAAATGGAACCGTCGCTCCTGCTCCCCATCGGCTTCGGTGCGATTCTTGTCAACCTGCCGGGACTGTCCGAGGGACTGCACAACCTGACGTTTCTCTATGACGTCGGTGTCAAATCGCAGGAACTTCTGCCGCTCATCCTCTTTATCGGCATCGGCGCGATGATTGACTTCGGGCCGCTGCTTTCCAACCCCAAGCTGATGCTCTTCGGTGCGGCGGCGCAGTTCGGCATTTTCTTCACCTTCGCGATGGCAAGCCTTTGCGGCTTCGATTTGCGCGATGCGGCGTCCATCTCGATTATCGGCGCGGCGGACGGCCCGACTTCTATCGTCGTAGCGCAGGAACTTGGCTCGAAATACCTGCCGGCGATTATCGTCGCCGCCTACTCGTATATGGCGCTGGTGCCGATTATTCAGCCGCCGATTATCAAGTTGCTCACCACCAAAAACGAGCGACTCATCCGTATGCCCTATGCACCGCAATCGGTCAGCAAACTCACTCGCATTCTGTTCCCGATTTTGGCGACCGTCATCACCGGCGTGATCGCGCCGGACAGCGTGGAACTCATCGGTTTCTTGATGTTCGGTAACCTCATCCGTGAATGCGGCGTTTTGAACAGCCTTTCGGAAACCGCCCAAAACGTGCTGGCGAACCTCGTGACGTTGTTCCTCGGCATCACGGTCGCGGTTGGTATGAAAGCGGAAGCGTTCCTCACGTGGCAGACGTTGCTGATTCTCGGACTCGGTCTCGTGGCGTTTGTCTTTGACACCGCAGGCGGCGTGGTGTTTGCCAAATTCTTAAACCTGTTCTTAAAAGAGAAAATCAACCCGATGATTGGCGCGGCCGGCATTTCGGCATTCCCCATGTCCGCGCGCATCGTGCACAAACTCGGTCGCGAGGAAGACAGCCAAAACTTCCTGCTTCCCCACGCGATCGGCGTCAACGTCTCCGGTCAGGTGGCGTCCGTCGTTGCCGGCGGACTGATGCTCCACCTCGTGTCGGGGCTTTTGTAAGGAGGAACGAGTATGCTGTTAATGACGTCTCTTTCCACAGTGCTGTCTGTCATCGGCCAAGGCCTTGTCGGCGTGTTCGTCGTGCTCGGTCTGTTGGCTCTCGCGGTGCTCATCCTCAACAAAACCACCGGCGACAAACCGAAAGACGAATAAACTCACACAAAAAGGCTCGGAAACAACGTTTCCGAGCCTTTTTTCTTTATGTCAGCGGTACTAAAAGCATCGTACGCTTCTCCAAAACATCCGCTTCCAGTTCGTTTTCGATTTTGAGCGCCTCCACCGACGTGTGCGCGGCTTTCGCCACGTTCCAAAGGCTCTCGCCCTCATCGGCATACACGATTTTCACCGCCGCATCGCAAGCAGGATAGGCGGCATCCTCATCTCCCGTAATGCCGCACACCGCCGTGACGTGGGCTTCTTCAAACACGCGCCGACAAAGGCAAATGGTCGCTTTTACGGTCATCTGACCCTCGGTTTCCGAGAACACCTCGGTCGAAACGACCTGCATCCCGTCTTTTTCCGAACTCCCCACCGCCGAAATCGGCTGAGAGAAGTCGGCGGTACGCTCAAAATACTGCACTTGCCCCTCTCCGTCTTTGGCGAGCAAATGGACCGACAACCGTCCCGAAAGCAACCGTCCGCTTTCCGCGTTTTGAATCTCCAGCGGTTGTGCCTCGCACCATACCGAGAGAATCTCGCTCACGCCCTGCGGCAAATCCAGCGTTTTGGACACGGTCGCCGTATCGCGCAGCACCTCACTCAAGCGGCGGCTTTCCAGCGACACCGTCTCGGTCATCACGGGCATAGCGGTCGCATACGCATCCGTCACCACAGAGGCTTCGCTCGTCTTCCACGCCTGCGCCGACAACATCAATTTTGTGTTGGAATACAAGATTTTCGCGCCGCCGTCCTCTTCAATACGCACGTGATGCGCCGTTACCCACACGCGCGCATCCACCGCCGTCGTCTCGTCCACACCGGCCAAATCCAACATCTGGCTAAACGGCAACGTAAAGCGGTTTTCTTCCGTTTTGCCGCTGTCCGCGTCGCAAAGCACCAGATTTTCTACGTGCAAATCCCCTTTAACGATAATTTTTCCTGCCAACACTTTCGTCTCCGTCACGCACGGCACGGCGCGACTGCGCAACACGCACGAAACGCCGTCGGCACTGCCGAGCGTCTCGTTCACCGAAAACGGCTTTTTCGCGCATCCGGCCGGAACACTGGCCGCCAACGCTTCGGTTTTAACGTACACGTTTTCCTGCGCGGTATCCGCAATGGCCGTCTGATCAAAAGCGGTCGTTACCTCCGCGCGCACACACAAGGCGCCGTGGATATCCAATCGGCGCGGACTAACCGCGCGGCAATGCACGTATTCGGTGGTTGCCGTCACCTCAGAACACACCTCTCCGCGCCGTCCCTCGGTCAAGAACGAGGCGGAGAACGCCTGACTGACCTCGTACGTGTGCACCACGCGGCGGTCTTCATCCAGGTACAGCACGCGCACAAGTGCCGTTCCCTCGGCCACCAGAGTGTCGCCGCTCCAACCGTCCGACGTGACGTAGGGAATCAGCTCACAGCAAAGAATGGCCGCTACATCCGGACAATAATCGGGCAACACCACGTCCATGTCCACCGGTTTTTCCTCGGCGGTATCCAAAAGCGACACCGTCGTCGTAATGGTTTGCATATTGGTCTTAAATTCCATAGGTTGTCTCTCCCTCACAAAGGATTTTGTATATCCTTATGCAAGAGCGCAGAAAAAAAGACCTGCCAAGGCCGGGAGTTCGTAAGGAATGTATTCCTTAAAAACACGAGATTTTGGCGCAGAACAT
>JAZUEK010000029.1:0-7339 GCA_045640165.1 Acutalibacteraceae bacterium
CGCACTTGACGCGGACGATCACAAACTGAAAAAAGTGAAGCGCGAAGGCAAAGCCTCTAAAGCGGAGCTTGCGGAAGAGGCCGCCGAAGAAGACGAAGCTCGAAAACATCTGGCGGATATCGCCGCGTTTGCCGAAACCGAAGGTGACGGCAACCTGGATTTCCTCAATCCCGAGCCCACCGTCGGCGAGCCGGGCGCACCCGTCACCCATTTGAAAACCCAAAATGCCCACGTTTCCTCCGCTCTGATGAGCGACGACGGCCCCGTGATGGTGTTCAAAGAGAAAACGCCGGAAGAACTTGCCGCCGAGCAAGCGGAACGCGATCGCATCGCCGCGGAAGAAGCGGCCGCTGCCGAGCAACTCGCCGCCGAGCAAGCCGCTCTTGCGGAGGAACAGCCGGCGGAATTCGCCGAAGCACCGGCTTTTGCGGACGAACAACCGATTGAATTCGCCGAAACACCGGCTTTTGCGGATGAGCAACCGATTGAATTCGCCGAAGCACCGGCCTTTGCGGATGAGCAACCGATTGAATTCGCCGAAGCGCCGGCTTTCGCGGACGAACAGCCGATTGAGTTCGCCGAAGCGTCTGCTTTTGCGGACGAACAACCGATTGAGTTCGCCGAAGCGCCGGCTTTTGCGGATGAGCAACCGATTGATTTCGCCGAAGCGCCGGCTTTCGCGGATGAACAACCGGTGGAATTCATCGACCCCATCGCCGTGTCGGACGAAATGCCGGCCTCGGTCGCCGAAGCCGTTGAATTTGCGCAGGATGCGCCCGTCGCGTTTGCTGACGAAGCGCCTCTCTCCTCTGAACAAGCTGCCGAGCTCTTGAATTCGTTGGGCGATGGCATTCCTGCCGCCACGTCGGCTATCGTGCCGTTTGCCACCTCGCTCAGCGAGAAATTCTTCGGCCCGAAAAAAGCCGGAAAAGCCCGTCACGCCGCTGCGAAGCGTCTCAAGAGCGATTTGCCGAAATCGGCAAAACACATCAAAACGCGCGCCATGCGGAAACTGGAAAAACTGGCGGCGCGCGCCTCTCACAACAAACGCAACGCGGTTTCGCAATAATAATTATAAAAAAAGAGCGCTTCGGCGCTCTTTTTTCTTGTAAATAGCGAAACGGCGTGTTATAATAAGGTGATACTTTGTTATTTTTATTATATTTTTCTGTTTTTTTGGAGGCGCGTGATGATTTTATATATCAACAGTTGCGTGCGTGAGGACTCTCGTACCGACCGTTTGGCACGCGCACTACTGAAAAAATTAAACGAAGACGTCACCGAAGTGTATTTGCCCACACTCGCCATCGCTCCGCTCGACGAAAAAACGCTCGCGTGGCGGAACGCGTGTGTCGCGACCGGTGATTTTTCCGATTCCTACTTTGACTTAGCAAAACAATTCGCCGCCGCCGACAAAATCGTCATTGCGGCGCCGTTTTGGGACTTGTCGTTTCCGGCAAAACTCAAAACGTATTTCGAAAACATCTACGTAATCGGGCTGACCTCATCCTACAACGATGCCGGCGTTCCCGTCGGACTGTGCAAAGCCGACGCACTCTACTACGTTTCCACGGCCGGCGGCCCGTTTTTTCCGGAATACGGCTACCACTACGTCCGCGATCTCACCACGCGTTGCTTCGGTGTGAAACAAGCGCAAGCCGTTGTCGCCGAAGGGTTAGACGTTTTCGGAAACGACCCGGAAGCAATTTTGAACAACGCGATTGCCGCCCTCGACACCACCCTGTAAGAAAAGGAGCTGACCTCTATGCCGGAAGCGTATATCAAACTTTCCATCGCCGCTTTGTTGCCGGTTGTTTGCGCCATCATCCTCTTTTTGTTGGATAAACGCACCAAATTCGGCCGTTGGAACAACAACGTAAAACAAGTTATCTACGGTTTGGTGTTCGGCGGACTTGCCATTCTCGGTACAGAGTGGGGCATTCCGGTCAACGGCGCGGTTGCTAACTGTCGTGACGGCGCAGTGCTCATCGGCGGCCTTATGTTCGGCGCGCCGGCCGGTATTATCGCCGGCATCATCGGCGGCGTTGAACGCTGGATTGCCGTCGCGTGGGGCGTCGGTTCGTTTACGCGCGTTGCGTGCAGCGTCTCGACCATCATCGCCGGTTTTTACGCCGCTTGCCTGCGCAAATTTATGTTTGAAAACAAAAAACCGGGTTGGTTTATCTCCCTTTGCACCGGTGTCGTTATGGAAGTATTCCACCTGACCATGGTGTTCATCACCAATATGAACACCCCCGAAAAAGCCATGGAAGTGGTCAAGGTGTGCACCGGCCCGTTGATTGCCGCCAACAGTATTGCGGTGATGCTCGCCGCCATCGCGCTGGCGCTTCTCTCAGGCGAGCCGCTTATTAAGAAAAAATCCGGCATCCGCATCTCCCAAACCATCCAAAAACGGATGCTCATCACCGTGGTGGTCGCGTTTATCGCCACCTCCGGCTTTGTCTTCCAGTTGCAGAACAAAATCGCCGATGCGCAGGTGGAAAACCTGCTCTCTATCGCCCTCGACGATATGACCGCCGACATTGACGATGCCTCCAACGAAAACCTGCTCGCGCTCACCCGTAAAATTGCCGCCGAGGCAAAAACTTCCGATTTGAATGCCCTCACGGACAAGTACGACGTGGCAGACATCAGTCTTATTGACAAAAACGGCATTATCGTAGACAGTTCCGCCGAAAAATTCATCGGCTTCGATATGGCGTCCGGCGAACAGTCCGCCGAATTCCTCGTTCTCCTCGGCGACACGCAGGAATTCGTGCAGGAATATCGCCCCATCACCAGTGATACCAATCTTTTGCGGAAATACGCCGGCGTGAAAACCGAAACCGGCTTCTTGCAAGTGGGCTATGACGCCAACCGCTTCCAGCAAGACATTGACGAAAGCGTTATCGGCGTTACCAAAAACCGCCACGTGGGCGAAACCGGCTACATTCTCATTTTGGATGAAACGTATTCGGTCGTCAGCGCCCCGAAAGACCTCTCGCCCACCGCGTTGCAAAACGATTTCAAAAACACCGGCTTCGGCAAGCCCAACACCACCTTTTCTATGAAATTGGGCGGCGTGCCCTGCTTCGCGCGCTATCGCACCACCGAGGGGTACTACGTCGTGTCGGTACTTCCCCGTGACGAAGCGTTCAAAATGCGTAACATCGCGGTGTTCGTCAACACCTATATGGAAATCCTCGTGTTTGCGGCGCTGTTTGCCCTCATTTACCTGCTGATTAAGCGCGTGGTGGTTAACCAAATCAAAACCATCAACGGCTCGCTCGCCAAAATCGCGAACGGCGACTTAAACGAGACGGTGGACGTGCGTTCTAACGAGGAATTCGCCTCGCTGTCGGACGACATCAACTCGACGGTGGACACCTTGAAACACTATATCGACGAGGCGTCCGCCCGTATCGACAAAGAATTGGAATTCGCCAAGAACATTCAAGCTTCGGCGCTCCCGAACGTGTTCCCGGCGTTCCCGAAACGCAAAGAATTCGAAATTTATGCGCTGATGGATCCTGCCAAAGAGGTGGGCGGCGACTTCTACGATTTTTATATGACCAACCAAGACACCCTCCACTTCCTCGTGGCGGACGTGTCCGGTAAGGGAATTCCGGCCGCGATGTTTATGATGCGCGCCAAAACCGAACTGAAATCCCTCACCGAAGCGGAATTGCCGCTGTGCGACGTGTTTACGCGCGGCAACAACGCGCTGTGCGAGGGTAACGACGCCGGTATGTTCGTCACCGCCTGGCAGGGCAGCGTGGACTTGGAAGAGGGTATTCTGCGTTATACTAACGCCGGTCACAACCCACCGCTCGTGCGCCACGCAGACGGACAGTTTGAATTTTTACGTTCGCGCGCCGGCTTTATTTTGGCCGGTATGGAAAACGTAAACTACAAAACGCAGGAATTCCACCTCGTCCCCGGCGATACGGTGTTCCTGTATACCGACGGCGTGACCGAGGCCACCAACGCCGACAACAAATTGTACGGCGAAGAGCGCCTGCAAGCCGCGCTCAACTCGCGCGAGTTCGACGGCATGCAAGAACTGT
Source organism: Acutalibacteraceae bacterium (assembly GCA_045640165.1). Lineage (GTDB taxonomy): Bacteria > Bacillota > Clostridia > Oscillospirales > Acutalibacteraceae > RGIG426. Next base: position 4,068 of record JAZUEK010000029.1, read on the forward strand.
GCGACTACGTCAAAGCGGACGTAGACGCGTTCGTAGGCGATGCGCCGCAGTTTGACGATATCACGATGGTGGCGTTCCGCTTCCACGGTGCACCGGCCATCCCCACTATCCACTTTGACGAAGCGACGGTGGAAAACATCAGCGACGTAACGGCGTTTGTCGAAGCCGAACTGGAAAAACTGAACTGCCCGATGAAGACGGTCATTCAAATCAATGTCGCCATCGACGAACTGTTCAGCAACATCGTCCACTACGGCTATCCCGACCGCAAAGGTCCCGTCACGGTAAAAGTGGTGGAGAAAGAATCGCCGCACGCGGTATGTGTCCGCTTTGAGGACGAGGGCATCCCCTACAACCCGTTGCAAAAAGAAGATCCGGACGTGTCGCTGTCGGCGGATGAGCGTCAACTCGGCGGTCTCGGCATCTTTATGGTGAAAAAGACCATGGACGATCTCAAGTACAAGTACGAGAACGGCAAAAATATTATGACAATCATCAAAAACTTGGAGGACTGACATGAACGTATTGGAGGAAGCCATCCTCTTTGCCACCGAAGCCCATAAAGGGCAAATGCGCAAGATGGCGAAAACCCCGTATATTCTCCACCCACTCGAAGTCGCGGCCATCATCTCCACCATCACCCCCGATTTGGAAACGATGGCGGCAGGCGTTTTGCACGACACCGTGGAGGATTGTGACGTAGACCCGCGCGAAATCAAGCGTCGCTTCGGCGCACGTGTCGCGGCACTGGTACAAAGCGAAACGGAAGACAAAATGTCCACGCGCCCTGCCGCGGAAACGTGGAAAGAGCGCAAAGACGAGTCGCTGTTAATGCTGATGCTCACCCCCGACCGGGACGTGCGCATCCTGTGGCTCGCCGACAAACTGTCCAATATGCGGTCGTTCTACCGCTCGTACTTAAAAGACGGTGACGCCATGTGGCAAATGCTCAACCAGAAAGACCCCAAAATGCACGCGTGGTATTACCGCACCATCGCCGAGTATATCCAAGACGATTTGGGTGACACCGCCGCGTTTGCGGAATATATGGACCTTGTTGAAAAAACATTCGGAAAGGATGAAACGATATGAGTTTAATTCAAGCCAAAACGGATAACGGCGTTTTAACGCTGTTCGCCCAAGGACGTATCGACTCCACCAACGCTCCGCAAGTGGAGACGGACATTGACGTCATTCGGGAAGAAAATCCCCACGAGAAAGTCACGTTGGACGTGGAAGACCTTGAATATATTTCGAGTGCCGGCCTGCGCGTGATTTTGCGACTGCGCAAAAACGAGCCGACGCTGTCGGTGATTAACGCTTCCAGCGAAGTGTATGAGATTTTCGAAATGACCGGCTTTTCCGAAATGATTCCTGTATCCAAGGCCTACCGCAAGCTGTCGGTGGACGGATGCGAGGTCATCGGTCAGGGCGCAAACGGTAAAGTCTACCGCATCGACCCCGACACCATCGTCAAAGTATATATGAATGCCGATGCTCTGCCGGACATCCACCGCGAGCGTGAACTCGCCCGTCGCGCGTTCGTGCTCGGCATCCCCACCGCCATTCCGTATGACGTCGTAAAAGTCGGCGAGGGCTATGGTTCGGTGTTCGAACTGCTCAACGCCGAATCGTTCGCGAAACTCGTTAAAAACGATCCGGAAAACGAGGACAAATACGTTGGCCTCTACGTCGATTTGATGAAGAAAATCCACGGCACGCTCGTCCGTCCCGAGGATATGCCGGATATGCGTAACGTCGCCATCAACTGGGCGAACTTCCTTGTCCCCTACCTGCCGGAGGGCAAGGGCGATCAACTCGTTGACCTCGTGGAAGACGTGCCGATTGACCACCATATGCTCCACGGCGACTACCACCTCAAAAACGTGATGATGCAAAACGGCGAGGTTCTGCTCATTGATATGGACACGCTGTGCCAAGGCCACCCCGTGTTCGAACTGGCGAGCGTGTTTAACGCTTACGTCGGCTTCTCCGAGGTGGACCACTCGGTAGTCGAAAACTTCTTAGGACTCCCCCGTGAGACCTCCCTGCGGATTTGGGACAAAACCCTCTCCCTCTATCTCGGCACCGACGATAAAGAAAAAATCGCCGCCGTTGCCGACAAAGCGATGCTCATCGGCTACACGCGCTTAATGCGCCGTCTCATCCGCCGCGGCGGACTGGAAACCGAACAAGGCAAAAAAGAAATCGAAACCTATAAAACGCACATTTTGGAGTTGCTCGACCGCGTCGACACTCTCGTATTTTGAAAGGAGTAAAAAAGTATGCAAATCAACAAAACGAAAACCGACTCGAACCTGACCCTCGCCCTTGCCGGCCGTCTCGACACCAACACCGCTCCTCAACTGGAAGCCGAACTCGGCAGTAACCTCGACGGTGTGACCGACCTCGTCCTCGATTTTGCCGACCTCGAGTACATCTCCTCCGCCGGCTTGCGCGTCATCCTCTCGGCTCAAAAAGAGATGAACGCCCGCGGCAAAATGGTGATTAAAAACGTCTGCGCCGACATCATGGACGTGTTCGATATCACCGGCTTCTCCGACATCCTGACGATTGAATAAACCTACATAAACGTGAAAAACCCCCGACAATGTTGGGGGTTTTTGTTTGGGGTTTTAATATTTCTTATCCTCATAGGGGGTGCAATCATATCCGTTTTCCATAAGTTTTCGCACTTTTTTATCCAGTATCCGTTTAAAAAACGTTCGAAATCCGCTAAAATCTCCAAACCACTTGACGGCTATCGGACTCACAGCATAATACAATTTAATAAATGCTTTTCCCCACCACATCGTATCCAACCACTCATCGCGGTAACGACGAAGTGCCCACACCTGCGGACAATCGTACGAGCCATACACGCACGTAGCAACATAGCAACCCTTTTTAGCCGGTTTTTCAACAATCTCTTCTTTCGGCATTGGCTTTGCCTCTATCTTATCGAAATGATGCTTACGCTCCACCGGCTTCGTTAGCGCTTCCACCACTTTTTCACGAATATATGCACCGTTAACGCCGTACGACGTCCATAACACGATAAGCGGAATACCCGCTTCTTCTAAAATATTATGTACTTTCTCGTCACGTTCGCGACGGTCGTTTGTTAAATGAGTTTGGTCGTTGATTTCAAATGCAATTTTCGGTGTATACGCCGCATCGGTTACAAGAAAATCCACATTGCGGAATAATTCGTTGCGATACCGCGCATTATCGGTACGGTCAATAAACGTCGCCAAGTTTATCTGCGGAAA
>JAZUEK010000030.1:0-20248 GCA_045640165.1 Acutalibacteraceae bacterium
ACGAGCGCCATGTACGAATACGCGGCGACAGCGATCGGGCCAAGCAGGTGCGGCGCCAATTTCGAGGTGACGTAGATGGCCGTCGGGCCGTCCGCACCACCGATGATACCGATGGAGGAAGCCTCCGTCGGCGAGAAGCCCAGAAGCGAAGAACCGATGTAGGTCAGGAAGATACCGAGCTGCGCGGCGGCGCCGAGCAGGAGGCTCTTCGGGTTCGCAATCAGCGGACCGAAGTCGGTCATAGCACCCACGCCGAAGAAGATCAGGCAGGGATAGATGCCGAGTTTGACACCCAGATACAGGTAGTCGAGCAAACCGGCCGAAACCGTTCCGGCGCCGGTGGCAAGCACGTCGGTGCCCGTCATCAAGTTGCCGTCGGTGACGGTGCAACCGGCCGCGGTCACGACCATGTGAATGCTGTCGGCGAGCACGTCGCCGGCGGCGTTGACCACTTGACCGAGAGAGTTGATAAACGCAGTCTCAGAGAAGCCGTTCTCCACGATATGGCCGAACAGGTAAGAGCCGTAGGCCACGTCGCCGGAGGGCAAAATCTGGAACAATTCCGGACTGGTCAGTCCGGCAGAACTAACGAGAATCCCACCGCCGAACAGATCCCAATGGGCGTGACCGCCGGCAAACAGAATCTCGTGGTACATCTCCGCACCCGGGAGGTTCGTAAGAAGCATACCGAACGAGATCGGCAACAGCAGAAGCGGCTCAAAGCCTTTCACAATCGCGAGGTAAGAGAGGAACAGCGCAACCGCAATCATAATCAGTTGCTTCCAGTCTTGGGCGATCAGGTAGAAACCGGTCTGCTGTAAGAAATTCAATACAGCATCCATGGATTTGTTACCTCCGTGGATTATTCAATGGTGCAAAGCAGAGCACCGGTATCGACCGACTGACCCTGCGCCACGGCAACAGCGCCGACTTTGCCATCCACCGGGCACATAATCTCGTTTTCCATTTTCATGGCTTCGAGAATCATCAGCACGTCGCCGGCTTTGACAGCGTCACCGGCGGCGACGTTGACTTTCAGGATGGTGCCGGGCATCGGAGCTTCGACTTTCTGACCGTTGCCGGCAGCAACCGGAGCCGGAGCAGCGGCCGGAGCCGGAGCAGCAACCGGAGCCGGAGCGGCGACCGGAGCAGAAGCGGTAGCGGCGACCGGAGTGCCGGTCTCGCCCAGGGCCTCGAGCAGGATTTCATAGTTGGTACCATTGACATTCACACGATACTTTTTCATTTTGGTTACCTCTTTCTTATTTTCTAAATTTTTGATAGACAGTTTTTCGGTGTCCGGTCAAGCCAGACGAATGGACTCAATACGAATTTTGGAAACGTCCGTTCCCAGTTCTTCCGCCAAAGCGGCGGACACAGCGGCCGTAAACTCGCCGCGGTTTTTGATGGTGTCGCCAATCGGGGTGTCGGGAGTAATCTCCTTACCGATGGACATGATGCGGATGGACGACACGTCGGTGCCGAGCTCTTCCGCGAGTGCCGCAGACACAGCCGCAACAAACGCGCCGCGATTCGGGATGTTGTCACACGGGATAACCGTGCGCGCCGGAGCGGCGACCGCAGGAGCGGCGACCGGAGCGGCAGTCGGGGCTTTTACATCGGCTTGCGGCTTACTTTTTTTTTTGCCTTCGACCGCTTGAATGACTGCGCCCGAAATGGAGCACAAAACAATGATGCAGATAAGACCCACGAACACGGTGCCGAGACCCATCAACACGACGAACAGATTGCTGTATTCGGCGGCTGCCGTTAACAACGCAAAGTTCATGATGAAACCTCCTTCTCTGTAAAGATAAAAAATTTCCAAACTGCGTTTATTATATAATATTCGCGCGCGAGGTGTCAACCGTTGTATACCGAAATATACGGCAGTTATTTTGTCTTTTTCGCCGCCGCTCGAAAAAACGAAAAAACGAGCGTCCATCTTGCAAGACGGACACTCGTTTTTAATCATACGGTTCAAAGCACAAATTGAGGTCTACCGCGCCGTCTACACCGGGTACAACGCCGTCGGTTTTGTATTGCCACATCGTGTAGCGATAGTAAAACGTCGGCAGATCGTTCGGCTCGGACAGCCAAAAATCATAGCCGGACAACTGCGACAAATCATACTGCAAATAGCCGAGATGCTTATAGAAATACAGCATCGGCGTATAGCCGTTCGCCCGTATCACGTTGGCAAATTCGCGTGCAAGCGCGGTCAACTGGTCGTTTTGGATGCCGAACGTGCGCGCATCCGCCTCGTTCACCGATTCCCAGTCGAACGCCACGGGATAGGTCACGTCGTAGCTTGCAATCCGCTCGAGCAAAAAGTTGGCTTCCAGCCGCGCTTCGCCCGGCGTCACCGCCTGCGAAAAGAAATACGCACCCACCGAAAGACCGGCGTCCAAAGCGCCCTCGATATGCTCGCGGAATTTCTCGTCTTCGTGCAAAACGCCCTCTTCATAGCCACGCCAACCGACCCTCACCATCACGAAATCCACGCCGGCGGCTTTGACGGCGTTCCAGTCGGTCACCGTCTGGAATTCCGACACGTCGATGCCGGTTTTCGCCGGCGTACTTCCGGCAGTATAGACCTTAAAACCGCCGTTGTCGGTGATTTTTTCGGTTAAAATCGTGCTTTTGGGGATGTTCGTGTATTCCGGCAACCACATGCCGCCGAGCGCGTCGTCCTCAATATATATTTTGCCCTCGTGCTCGTTAATACTCACCTCGGACGTCGGTTCATCGGCGGTCGTTCGTCCCAGCTTCACCGCGACAATCGCCGCTATCACCGCCATCATAAGCACGTTAAACGTAATGCACCCAATAACGACTGCGCGCGCCGTTTTGGACAATTTTCCCCGTTTTTTCGGAGCAGGCGGCGCCCACATCGCGTCGGTTTCATGCTCCGCTTCAAAGGCGGCAACCACGTCTTCTCTTGCCGCGCCGGTATGCACGTTTTGTTCGGTTTCGTTCATGGCTTCCGCCCCCTTTCGACACCGTTTTCCTCAGTATATCAAAAAAGCAGAGACTTTGCAAGTCTCTGCTTTTATCCGTCTTCTCGGAGCGAAAACCGACAGCCGCAATAGTCCTGCCGATACAGTCCGTATTCTGCCGCCAGCGTGCACGAGCGCTTGTAGCCGTCTTTTTTCTTGAAATCCGAAAAAAGATACGGCACGCCGACCTCTTTCGCCAATTCTTTGCCGATTTCGTTCAGTACGTCCGCGTGTTTATAAGGGCTGACGGTGAGCGTGGTGGTGAAAAAATCAAACCCTTCGGCGGCGGCGCGTTTGGCGGTGTGTTCCAGTCGCAACCGATAGCAAACGGCACACCGTTTTCCGCCCTCCGGCTCGGCTTCGTACCCTTTCACCGCATCGAGAAACTCCGCCTCGTCATAGGGGTCAGCCACCAACTCCACCGGCGTCGGAAGCGGCATTTCCGAGAGCAAGCGGCGCTGTTCCGCCAAGCGTTTCTCGAATTCCGCCTCGGGAAAAATGTTGGGATTATAGTAATCCACCGTCACGCGAAAATGCGCCGCCAAACACTCTAAAACATAAGACGAGCACGGGCCGCAACAGCTGTGGAGCAACAAACGTGGCTTTTCGCCCTCTTGCGGCAACCGCGCGAGAATGCTCTCCATCACTTTTTGGAAATTTTCCATACGCGTTTACTCCCTTGTCACTCCACTTCTTTTGCATACCGCGCAAGCGCGTCTTTCCAGTCGGGCAAGCGCGTAAATCCGGCCGCCGACAGACAGTCTTTCGACAGCCGCGAGTTGTGCGGACGGGTGGCGAGCGTCGGGTATTGGTCGCCCGTAATGGGCTTTACGCGGCAGGAAAGCTCAAACGTATCCATTACCGCCTGCGCGAGTTCGTCGCGGCGGCATTCGCCCTCGTTCGTGCCGTGATACACGCCGTAGGCATCGCTCTCAATCATCTCGCAAAGAAGCGCCGCCAAATCCGGCGTATAGGTAGGCGCCCCCACCTCGTCGCACACCACCGAGACCTCGTCCCGTTCGGTGCCGAGGCGGCGCATCGTCTTCACAAAATTATTGCCGTGCGCGCCGAACACCCACGACGTACGCACCACGAACGTGCGGTCACATTCCTCCAAAGCCGCATCCTCGCCCTGCGATTTCGTTAAACCGTAATGGTTGAGCGGTGCTTTTTCGTCGGTGGGCAAAAAAGGCGTGTCGCCTTGCCCGTTAAACACGTAATCGGTGCTGATATACACAAGTTTTGCGCCGCATTTTTGGGCAGCACGGGCGATAAACCGCGTTCCGTCCACGTTGATGCGCGCGCACAGTTCTTTGTCTTCTTCCGCTTTATCCACCGCGGTATACGCCGCGCAATGGATAACGGCATCAGGGTTTGCGGCGGCAATCACCGCCGTCACCTGCTCCTCGTTTGTAATATCCGCCTCCGCACGGTCAATGCCCACCGCACGGTGGCCACGCGCCGAAAGCGCGGTCATCACGTCCTGTCCCAGTTGTCCGGCCGCACCGGTCACTACTACGTTCATTCCGTCTCCTCCTTATCGTCGGGAATCCACACCGCATACACCGTCGCCCGACGCGACCCGTTTTTCATCGCCGTTTGCAGTTGCGTTTGCGTATTGGCGCACAGTTGCTCGCGAAGCCACGTTGCGGACTGCGCGGCAGAAAGGGGATACACCGCCGCCAACTGCGACGCTGCCGCGCCCCCGTCTTTTTCAAGCGACCAACCGGCAAAGAGATAGCCCTCTTTCATCGCTCCCAATCGCTCTGCCGACAACAGCGCCGTCATCGCCGCGCCGTCCGCCGCAAAGCGGTCAACAACCGGCTCGCCCGTCTCCCACACGCACAGCGCGCCGGTTTTGTCCACCGTATACTGCTTGTTCCCTGCTTCGCCGCCGCACAAATTGTACGTCACCGCAAGCGAGGGCGGCTGCGTCGTGGTCGTGGTGGGAATGGTGGTGGTCGTAGGCGGTTGGGTCGTGGTTGTCGTCGTAACGGTAGTTGTGGTTGTCGTTGTCGGCGCAGGCTTCTCGGGAGAAGCATAGAGTTTTTGCAGTTCCCAATCCCCGAGCAACGGATTTTTCATCGTGTTGTTTTTAAGATCCAACGTTCCGAGCGCATCCCACTGGATTTGGCAGTGACTGCGCTTGCCCGTGCCGTTACAGTCGGCGTAGGTAATCGACGCCGTGCCGTCGCCGTTTTGTTTCAGCGACAAAATCCAGATGTAGTGCGGACCGTAGTTCCACAAATACAGCACGTCGCCCACTTTGACGTTTTGAAGCGTAGGCGCCGTCTCCCAGTTTTCGAAAGACGAGCCGTAGTAAGAATAGGTCAGCAAGCGGGTATAGCCGCAACACTGCCAACCGCCCCACACTTTTCCGGGAATTTCAAAATAGTTGCAGGTGACACCGGCTTCTTTATCGTGTAAATCCTCGTCGTCCGTATAGGGCGAGCAGGCGGTATCGGTCACGCTGTATGCCTCGTCTTCGTCCCCGACAACGTGGTTCCAAAACAGACCGTGAGGGAAAAAGTCTTGCAACTGCTCCATCGTCGCCTGCCCCTCTTGCCATGGCGGAGTAACGGGAGTCAGCCGCTTCGGCATATCGCCGCCGAGCGCACAAAAGGAGAACAGAAACGTGGAAAAAAGCGCCGCCGCCAACGCGATTGCCAAGACTTTTTTCGCCACCGTCATCGTGTTCCCCTCCCTTTTTCACATATATGGACAGTATATCACGTTTTTCGCCGCCCGTCAAACGGGAATATTTTGGCACAAAAAAATCCCGTGGGCAACCACCACGGGATTTTTATCGCTTATTCTTCGGGTTTGTCTTCGGCAATTTCTTCGGCCGCTTCTTCGGCCGGAGCTTCGGCTTCCGCCGCACCGAGCATCGCCAAAAACGCGGCTTCGTCCGCCGCTTCTTTTTCGGCGCCGGTCAGCATTTCGGCTTCGCCCTCGTCCTCTTCGTCAGAGCCGGAGAACAGCCAAATGACCACCACAATCGCCAGCAGAATCACGGCGCCGATGATGAACCACCACCATTTTAAGCCACCCTCATTGGATTTGCTACTTTGGCCCACGGGGGTGTTTTGGCGTTGCGCTTCCTGCAACGGATCTTTCGGCGGATAGTCGTCTTTGTTGTCCGAACTGACAAGACCCTCGGTCACGGTAATCGTGCTCTCGTTCACTTTCAGTTCCACGTCGTTGCCGTCCACGTTGATGTTGTTGCCGGCATCCGCTTTCAGGGTGATTTTGGTGTCGCCCAACGCCACACCGACGTACACTTTGAAGTGGATAACCGCCATCACGCCGGTCGTCTCCACGTTTTCGGTGACGGAGCTGCCCATACCGTTGATCACGACCGGATATTTCACCTCGTTGGTGTCCAGAAGACCGAGATCCGAGAACGCGTCTTTGAACTCGATACCGTCAAAGCGAAGAACCTGGCTGTCATAATACAGTTTCCAGTTGATGCCCCAGATACCGGGGTTTTGGTCCACCGTAACCGGCACGTCGATTTCGTCGCCCTGAGCGGCGGACATCGAGCCGATCGTCACCTCAATCGGTTTGGCGGTGTCGCCTTCCGCTTGCGCCGCAAACGGCACGCTCAGCATCGCGAGCATCAGCAAGACGGAGACGAAAGATAAAATACGTTTTTTCATAACGAACACTCCTACATTGTAAAGTGCGGAAAACCGCTCTAATAGTATACCACGTTTTCGGGATTTGTCAAATCGTTGATTGCACACGGCTCAAAAATTCTTTAGTGCGCGGATTTTGCGGATTTTCAATCACGTCGTTGGGGTTGCCCTCTTCCACAATAATGCCGCCGTCCATAAAGATAACATGATCGGACACGTCACGGGCGAACGCCATTTCGTGGGTGATGATGACCATGGTCATTTTCTCCGCCGCCAACTGTTTAATGACCTTAAGAATCTCGCCGGTCAGCTCCGGGTCGAGCGCCGAGGTCGGCTCGTCGAAAAACAGCACTTTCGGGCGAAGCGCCAACGCGCGCGCAATAGACACACGCTGTTGCTGACCGCCGGACAACTCGTGCGGATACGCATCCGCGCGGTTTTTAAGCCCCATTTTGTCGAGCAATTCGAGCGCGTGCGCCTCCGCTTCCTCTTTGGGGGTTTTCAAGACGTGAATCGGCGCATCGGTCAGGTTTTTGAGCACCGAAAAGTGCGGAAACAGGTTAAAGTTTTGGAACACCAGTCCAAACGTCGAGCAAATATCTCGGAGTTCCGCTTTCGGCGCATAATTCACCGTGCCGTCCGCTCCCGTTTGTACCAAGCACTTGCCGTCGTAGGCAATCGAGCCGCCGTCCACTTTTTCGAGCATGGTCGCACAGCGAAGCAACGTCGATTTGCCGCCACCGGACGGGCCGATGACCGAAACAGTCTGCCCCTCTTCGACGGTGAGGGAGATATTGCGAAGAACCGGCACGCCGTTAAAGGATTTTTTCAGGTCTTTGATTTCCACTAAACTCATACAGCGCACCCCCTCACTTGATTTGGTAATAACCGAGTTTTTTCTCCGCGCGTTCCATCAAAAATGCCACAAGGTAGTTGAACGCATAATAGAAAATACCGGCCGCAAGATACGGCAACATCGAGGTTTGCGCCGCCGCAATCATCTTAGCTTTCGTGAACATCTCCACGATGGCGAGCGCATACACGAGCGAGGTATCTTTCACAAGCGTAATGACCTCGTTGGTGGTCGCCGGCAAAATCTTTTTGACTACCTGCGGCAACACAATGCGGAAAAACGTCTGCCCTTTGGAATAGCCGAGTACCTGCGCCGCCTCATACTGTCCGAGCGGCGTCGATTCGATGCCGCCGCGATAAATCTCGGCGAAATACGCCGCGTAGTTGATGGCAAACGCGATAATGGCCGCAATAAACGGCCAGTCGCCGGTCAGCGGAATCTCGAACATATAATACGGCCCGTAACACACGACGAACAGCTGTAACATCAGCGGTGTGCCGCGCATAATGGAGATGTAGATGCGCGTCACCCACGACAGCGGTTTCCACTTCGACATCCGGCATACAGCAACCAGCAATCCGAGCGGCAGCGACAACACGAGCGTTAAAAGAAAAATCTCGACTGTCGTCAGCATACTCGGCGCCAACTGCACGAGCAAATTCCAAAGATTTTTGAAAAACTCAAGTACGCTTTCCAAAAAAATCCCTCCCGTAAAAAAACAGGCGAGCGGTATGCACTCGCCTGCTTCTTTTAGCTTAAACGATTATTTCAGGCACACGCAGTCGGAGAGCTCCCAATCCTCGGCAATCTTCGCGAACGTGCCGTCCGCAACCATCGCTTTGAGGGTCTCTTCCACTTTGTCGCACAGCGCGGTGTTGCCTTTTTTGAAACCAACCGCATACTGCTCGGTCGCCACGGTTTCGCTGAGCATCATCAGTTTGTCGTTGGCGGCCACTTTGTACTGCGCCACACCGATGTCCATCGCGACCGCATCGCAGATGCCGGATTCGAGATCCATCAGCGCGGTGTTGTAGTCAGCAACGGATTTGAGTTCTTTGAACGTTTTGGCGAGGGCGAGATTCTTCTCGTTATCCTCGGTAGAGGTCAGCGCCGCTTCGGCGGAGGACTCTTTTTGCACCTCGACGGATTTGCCGGCGAGATCTTTCAGCGCATTGATTTTGTCCGCTTTGCGCACCACGACAACCTGGCTGTTGTCCACGTACGGCGAGGAGAAGGTGTATTCTTCCTCACGGCCGTTCATGGTGAAGCCGTTCCAGATGCAGTCAATCGTACCGGTTTCGAGTTCGGAGTCTTTAAGGTCCCAGTTGATGGGTTTTTTCACGAGCGTCCAGCCGCAGCGTTTGCACACTTCTTCGGCAAGCACCAGGTCAAAGCCGGTGTACTCGTTGGTTTCGGTATCGAGATAGCCGTAGGGCGGAAACTCCGCGTCAAAGCCCACGGTAAAGGTGATGTCCGCGCCTTTGGCGGCATCCGGATCGGCCAGCGCTTTGGAAGCGGAAACGGAAGCTTTTTCGCCGCAACCGGCGAAGCACAGCACCATCATCAAAGCGGCGCAAACGAGGCAAAGAATTTTTTTCATAACGAATCCCTCTTTTTTCACATTTTTTTGCTTAAAGCAAGCAAACTTACGGAGAAAAGTTTACCATATTATTCCGATAAAGTCAAGTTTTTCGAAAAACCTCTTTACAAATTCAACACACCGTTGTATAATGCAACCGTCGGCAAAAACCGACGAAAAAACAGAGTAGAGTTGCGCGCGTTAAGTGCCGCCCGAACGGGGAGTTGTCGGGCGGACGAAAAGATTTCTTGCGGTGCGCGGCTCGCATCCCGCTGTGGCATAGTGAGAGCCTTCTCTTATGTCCGCAAAAGGAAAGAGGAGGTATTTTTTATGTCTGAAAACGAAAACAACGTCCAAAAAAGCCCCATAAAGCAACACCCCACCGCATTTTTGTGCGTGATGGGTCTGCTCATCGCCGCGGAAGTGGTGCTGGAACGGTTGCTCGGGGTCAACGTGCTGACGCTTAAAGTCAACTTTGCGTTCGTCGCCGTTGCCGTTGCCGCCTATCTCTACGGTCCGCTCGGCGGCGCACTTTGCTACGGCCTCGGCGATATCATCGGCACGTTGCTCTTCCCCGTCGGCGGCTATAATCCGCTGTTTACGCTGTCCAACGTGCTCGTGGGCCTTTGCTTCGGCTTTTTCTTCAAAGGCAAAGTCACTTTCCCGAAAATCCTCATCCCCGTCGTGTTAGAGCGTACCGTCGGCACGCTGCTTCTCAACACGCTGTGGCTCAAAATTTTCTTTATTAAGAGCAAAGGGTTCTTCGCGCTGATGCTCACGCGCGTTCCCGAAGCCGCGTTTTTCATCGTGGTGGAGCTCGTCATCCTCACGCCGTTGCTGCTCAAAGCCGGCCCACAGTTAAAGAAATTGGTGAGCAAATAAAAAAATCCCGCAACCAATGCAACGGGTTGGTAAGGATGTTTTTGGGTTTTCAAATATGCGGGATATTGACAAATCAGAATTTATGGAGGTGAAGCATTTGAATCATAATGATTTTAACGTATATGTCAAGGCATTAAGGGAATTTAACGATTTTAGTTTTCACAACAATACAGATGAAGATTGCGCATTTTCATATGATTTTCACGCACAGGGATATGAAAAGTTAAAAAATCAATATCATATTGAAGATGTTGCCGGCAATGGCACCGAACTTGAAAAAGCGTTAAGACTTATGACATGGTGCTCACAAAACGTACTTCATAATGGCGGAACAAAGGATGTTGAGTTTGTTCCGAAAACATCTGGAGATATCCTTGATTATGCTTTTGGAAAAGGTAGAGAATATGGTGTTTACTGCCGACTTCAAGCCATCGTATTTACGGAATGCTGTCTTGCCCTCGGAATAAAATCACGATTGTTACATTGCTTGCCATTTTCGTCGAATGATTTTGAATCGCATGTGGTTTCTATGGTTTATATTTCAAACCTTGCCAAGTGGATTTTATTAGACGCAGGAAACAATCGCTATTTTCTTGATTCAAAAAACACTATTTTGTCTCCAATGGAGATACGAACAAAGTTAGCATTTGACGAAGAGATTAAATGCAATGTACAGGACGAGCATTACAAAACATATATGGCAAAAAATTTGTTTTATTTTAAGTCGTTACAAAACAATACGTATGGCTCAGATATGCAGAAAAATCAAAAAACGTTGTATTGTATTCCTGCCGGATTTAACGTACTGGATAGAGAAATCGGATATTGTCAATATGCAATCAATAATGTATCTGATGAATTAAAAAAGGATTGGAAAATCGCTTTGGCGGAATATCAAAAAAGAACAGACTGTATTTGTTTGTCCTCGGATTTGTTTTTTTCATAGCATAAGTTATTGCATTAACAAATTCCAGTTTGTCGAGCTAAAAGAAACAACCCGCTGAAAAAGAAAATCTTTTTCAGCGGGTATCTTTGTCTCATACCATAGCAAGCAGGGAAAATATATATTTTTCCGCTCAAAGCTGATTGGCATCGGCTTATTTTTTAGGAGCAAGCCCCTAATACTCCATCAAAACAGAAAGAACGACAGAAAATACTTCCTTATCCACCCGTAGGCAAGTGGTTGTGGGATTTTTTGTTGCAACTTATTCTTCGTCGTCCGTTTTGCCGGTAAGAGCGGCACGGATGTCTTTGAGGATGTCCTCGGCGGTCTCGGCCGGAGCCTCTTCCTCCTCAGCCTCTTCCTCTTTCTTCTCGAACATGGATTTGGCTTTCATGATGACTTTCAGCGCCACGAAGATGGACAGCGCAATCAGCAAGAAGTCGATAATCGCTTGGATGAACAAGCCGTAAGACAACGCGTTTTCGGCAACGCCGTTGGCCTCGTCCGCCGCGGTGATGACCCATTTCCAATCGGAAACGGCCACGCCGCCGGTGAGCAGGGTGATAAGCGGCATCACGATGTTTTCGACAAGCGCGGTCACGATTTTACCGAACGCACCGCCGATGATGACGCCGACAGCCATGTCGATGATGTTGCCTTTCATGGCAAACTCTTTGAAATCCGCAAAAAACTTTTTCATTTTCAAAAAACTCCTCTTTTGTTAGTATATGGAAAATCCACTCGTATCATACCGCAAACGGCGCCGTTTGTCAAGGTGTTTCCGCCGTCCACCGCCGTATGAGGTTGCGGCGCACAAAGACGTAGCAAATCCCGTGCGCCACAATGGTGAGCGCCCACGAAATCGGGTAGGACAGGTAAAGCCACAAAAGACTGTGGAATTGGGGCAGTTGGAAGAAGGTATAAATCCATAAAATTCGAAAACCGCACACACCGGTGAGCGTCACGAACGTCGGCAGTAGCGACGCACCCATACCGCGCAATGACCCAACCAGCACGTTCATATAGCCGCACAGCGCGTAAGTGACGGCGAACACCATCAGGCGCGTCAACGCGAACGGCATCGCGGCAGGGTCATCCGGGATATACAGCCCGATAAGCGGTTTGCCGAACAGCCAAAACACAAGCCCGAACACCGCGCCGAAAATGGTTTCAAGCAACATACAAATCCACAAAATCCGCCGAATCCGTTCCGGCTTTTTCGCGCCGACGTTTTGTCCCGTAAAGGTGAGGGCCGCGTGTTGCGGCGCATCCAGCGCGATATACTCAAACCCCTCGATACTCGCCGAGGCGGCGTTGCCGGCCATCGCGGTCGGGCCAAAACTGTTGACCGACGACTGAATCAGCACGTTAGAAAGCGCAAACAGCGTTCCCTGCACACCGGCAGGCAAGCCGATGCGGATGATTTTTTCGAGGGCGCGTCCGTGAATTTTAAGCCGCTTCAAATCAAGGTGTATCGCGGTTTTGAGGCGGCACAGCCACCACACAACGAGTCCGGCGGACACCGCTTGGGACAACACGGTGGCGAGCGCCACGCCCTCCACGCGCATATGGCACACCAACACGAAAAAGAGATTGAGACACACGTTGAGCACACCGGCAATGGTGAGAAAAATCAACGGACGACGGGTATCGCCGGACGAGCGAAGCACCGCGGACGAGAAGTTGTAGAGCGCCGTTACCGGCATCCCGAGAAAATAGATTTTCATATACAGCGCCGCCTGGTCGAGCAGGTCAGCAGGGGTAGACATAAGCCCTAAAAGCGGTTTCGCAGCAAAAAAGCCGATAAGGCCGATTACTAAACCGCCGAGCACACTCACCGTCACCGACGTATGAACGATGCGCTCCACTTCGGCATTGTCTTTCGCGCCGAGACCTTGCGCCACCGTCACGCTCGTGCCCACCGACAACCCGACAAACAGGTTAACAAGCAGGTTGGTCACCGAATAGGTCGTGCCGATGGCCGCCACCGCGGAACTGCTGACGAATTGACCGACCACCACCATATCCATGGCGCTGAACAACAGTTGGAGCATTCCCGACAGCATCAGCGGCAACGCAAACCATAATAACTTGAAAAACAGCGGTCCGTTTGTCATATCCTCGCGCTGTGCGCGCGTTGCAGCCATCGCCATCGGTAATCCCTCCTTTTTCTTTATATCCCCTCTATTATAGCCCCTTTTCCTGCGGTGTCAAGCCGGAGAAAATAAAAAATCCCGTCCTCTCGGACGGGATTTTTGTTTTTATTCCGCGGTGTAGTTGTCGAAGTAGCCCTGAATGTAGACAATCGGCGTACCTTTGTCGCCGCTGCCGGAGGTCAGGTCGCACAGCGAACCGATAAGGTCGGTCAAGCGACGCGGCGTCGTGCCTTGCGACGCCATGCTGCCGACGAGGTCGGCATCCTTATGGCGGATATATTCCTCGATAGCGGCTTTCAGTTCCGCACCGTCGAGGTCTTTGAAGTCGTTGTCCGCGAGGTATTTGAGTTTCACCTCGTTGGGCTTGCCGATAAGGCCTTTGGTGTGCGCCGGAGAGACAACCGGATCGGCAAATTCCCAAATCATACCGACCGGGTCTTTGAACGCGCCGTCACCGTAGACCATCACTTCGACACATTTGCCGGTCGCGGCAAGGATTTTATCCTGCACCGCGGTGACGAACGGCTCGCAGTTGCGCGGGAACAGTTTCACTTTGTCCTCGGTGGCTTTGTTGGAGCCGAGCAGGCCGTATTCCTCGTTATAGCCGCTGCCGTTGACCGGAGCGTTGAGGATTTCGTCGAGGCCGAGCACTTTTTTCGCGCCGGCGGCTTTCAGCAAGCGTTTGGTGCGCGGCGCGGTATGAATATCGCACGCGAGCACGTTATCGGTGTAGTTGAGGATGGCGCGCGGATCGTTGGCGAGGATAATCTCCACCTCGGCGCCGCACTCTTTAATCAAATCCTCATAGTAAGACACGTAATCCACGCCGGTGAACGGGTGTTTGTTCTCGCCAAACAGCTCGCGGTACTTGTCTTTGGTCAGCACGTCTTTGTACGGGTCCACGCCTTTTTCGTCCAACTGGTCGAGAGAGACGAGGTGGTTACCCACTTCATCCGACGGATAGCTGAGCATCAGCACGATTTTTTTCGCGCCTTTCGCAATACCGCGCAAGCAAATCGCAAAGCGGTTGCGGCTGAGAATCGGGAAAATAACGCCCACCGTGTCGCCGCCGAATTTGGCTTTGACGTCAGCGGCGATATCGTCCACCGTCGCGTAGTTGTTCTGAGCGCGCGCCACGACCGCTTCGGTCACCGCGATAATATCGCGATTGCGCACCTCAAAACCGTCTTCTTTGTCGTTCGCCGCCGCGAGCACCGACTCCACCACGATGTCGACGAGATTGTCGCCGTCACGGATGATGGGGGCGCGCACGCCACGGGAAACCGTTCCTACCATTCTGCTCATATATAACACCTCATTTGAGTTTTTATAGCAAAGTAATTATGAGAACTTTTCTCATCACAAGCGATAATTATACACCTGTTGCGTCCATTTGTAAAGAATTTTTTTCATTTATTCAAAATCTCTCATCGCATACCACGAACGGTGATGATGGATAGCGTAACCCCACCCGGCAGACGGCTGTAATTCGAGCTGCATTTGGGCGTCCAATTCCGCCACAAAATCATACACGAAATCTTTTCCGTGCAGATGGAAGTCCACGTTCGGCCCCTCGGTCGAGTCGCCGAGTTCCATCCCGTAAACAATCTTCGTTCCTGCTTTTTCCGCCGCCTCACGGCTGTATCGCGTGCCGCTCACCAAGCGTGTGGCGGAGGTACGGTAGGACATCATGCACATACAATCGCAGTTGTTGGCGAGAATCTCATAAATGCGCAGTTCCGTGCCGTCAAAGTTATGGGTGACCGAACCGATGTAATCGAATTTTGCCCGATCCCAGTTCATATTGAGGTCCAACTCCACGCAAACGCCGTTCGCGCGCGCCACCGATACGTCACCGACAATAAAGTTGTCAACGTAGTCCTGCATCCGTTCCCATTTCGGCTCGATATCGCAGTGAATGCCATACAGCGGCGCATCGGGATATTCCGCGTTGTAGGTATTGAAATTGACCACCGCTTTTTCAAAACTCTGGTTGTCGGCGTTAATCACTTCCTGCACGTCGAACAGATACGCCACGCGCATACCGTGCGCCATCGCCGCCTGGACGAACGTGTGCAAAATAGTGCGGTTGTATTCCGTGTTGATATAGCCGCTGCAATAGTAATAAATCTCGGTCACACGGTTCTTTTCGAGAAAATCCAAATACATTTCCCGGGTTTCCTCGGTTTTTCCGTCCGAAGCTTTCCACCACCACACACCGAGACTGCGGTCGGTGTTATCCAGCGCGCGCAGCCGCAATTCGGTGGTAAACGTGGCGAGCGTCTCGTCGCCGCCTGCCAAATACAGCCGCAAAAACAGCACGTCTTTCATATTGACCTCGCCGTCCACGTTGGCGTCGGCGTGAGGCACGGACGACAGTGTTGCCATACCTGCCAAGTATTGGCGAAGCGTCAGCACGTCTTTCATATTGACACTTTGGTCTACGTTGGCGTCGCCTGCCGTTTCGGCGGCCAAACACAACGTAGAAAATACGGTGCAAAACAAAAAGCATACGCAAACCGCAAGAAGCAAACCCTGCTTCGTCGTCTTTTTCATTCTCGTTCTCCTTACCCAAAAAACACCCCGCCGAGGGGCAGGGTGTTTTCACTTTTAACCGTAAATGTACTCGTGAAGCGCACGCACCGTCGTCTCGGGGTCTTCAATCCAAAGACCGAGCGACCCGGACAGCGACAAGTCGGAATATTCGCCCGGTTGCGGCAGGTGGTATTCGTTCTCAATCGTATAGCCGGCGTACTTAAACACGTTGACGATGTATTTTTCCAACTCTTTTTTGGTCATATTGGTGGTCACTTCGGGCAACACGCTCTTCGCCACCGTATACAACGTCGTCGGGCTGGAAGATTTGGCGGTAGACATCAGCGCGCTCACCACGTTGCGCTGGTTCTGCTGACGGCTGAAGTCCGAGTCGGGATAGCAGTAACGCACACGGCAGAACGCGAGCGCCTGGAAGCCCTCGAGGTGGTACGTACCGCCGTAGTAACCAATCGGCTCACGGATTTGGTTGCCGTAGAAGTCACGGGCAAAGCGGTCGGGGTCACCGGGGTCATACAACGGAATCCACGGTGCGGCCGCGTCGTCCACCTCAATATCCACGCCGCCAAACGCATCCACCGCGGCGCAGAACGCGTCGAAGTTGACGGCGGCGTATTCGTCGATATCGAGACAGAAATTCTGTTTCACCGCTTTGTTGAGCAGTTCAAAACCGCCGGACGCATACGCGGCATTCAGTTTCGCATAATCGTCTGCACCGTCGCCGTTATAGTCCATTCCGGGGATGGTCGCCCACGTATCGCGGAGCAGAGAAATCAGTTTAATCGTTTTGGTGTTGTCGTTGATGGACGCAATCATCATCGTGTCCGAGCGGCCGTAGAAACTGCCGTCACGGGAGTCGATACCGAGCAAGAAGTAGTTGTGGATGTTCTTCGTATCGCCGCGCACCTCTAAGTTCGCGAGGTTGATGGGAACGTCCGGCTGTTCCACCGCGTCGCCCTCGTTCCAGATGATGGGCGAGTCGCCGGATTCGGTTTTGAAGTTAATCTCGCTGAGGAGACTATCCGAAAGGACGTTCAACGCCACCGCGCCGCCAATCAGCGTCACGCCGAGAACGCCCAACGTAATCACGCAGAAAAATTTCCAAAAACGGCTTTTTTTCCGTTTCTTTGTATGTTTCGCCATATCGTTTCATCCTCCCAACTGTCGTTGTGGACATAAGTTCGTTGCGGATACGGGGGTATTATATCACCTTTTTTTGCGTTACGCAAGTATTCTTTTATTTTTCTCTCAATTTTGCATAAATCCGATACAACGCAAAATACTACCTTTGACAAAATCCACGCAAGGAGAGAATCCGTATGAGTGAACCGATTATCACCCGTATTTGTGCCCACGAAATTCTCGATTCCCGTGGGATACCCACGGTGCGCGCCGAAGTGTTTTTGCAAACCGGTGTCGTCGGAGTAGCATCCGTGCCGAGCGGCGCCTCCACCGGAAAATATGAAGCCCTCGAACTGCGCGACGGCAATCGCGAGCGATTCGACGGCAAAGGCGTTCGAAAGGCCGTCCGCCACGTCGAAGAAACCATTGCGCCGGCACTCCGCGGCTGTTCCGCCGCCGACCAAGCCGCCGTTGACCGTGTGTTATGCGCCCTCGATGGCACCGAAAACAAAAATCGGCTCGGAGCAAACGCCACGTTAGCCGTCTCGCTTGCCGTAGCACGCGCTCGCGCCGCGTTTTGCGGTGTGCCGCTCTACCGCGACATCGGCGGACAGAGCGCCGTGCGGCTTCCCTGCCCCCTACTCAACGTGTTAAACGGCGGCCGCCACGCCGACAACAACGTAGATATCCAAGAATTTATGCTCGCCCCCATCGGCGCGTCCTCGTTCGCCCAAGCGATGGAATGGGCCTGCGCCGTCACGCGCGAGCTCAAGTCCCTGCTTCACGGGCGCGGCTATTCCACTGCCGTCGGCGACGAGGGCGGCTTTGCGCCCGATTTGCCGTCGGACGAGGCGGCGCTCGACCTGCTCTGTAACGCCATTGAAGCCGCCGGCTTCAAAAAAGGCGAAATCCGCATCGCCCTTGATGCCGCCGCCTCCGAATGGGCACAGGACGACGGCACCTATCTTTTGCCGAAACGCGGCTACACCCTCACCGCGGACGATCTCATCACCTATTGGGACAAACTTTCGCGCGATTATCCGCTCTTTTCGCTGGAAGACGGCCTCGGCGAAGAGGATTTTGACGGCTTTTCCCGTCTGACCGCCCGTCTCGGCGAGCGCATTCAGCTCGTCGGCGACGACCTTTTCGTCACCAAAACCGCTCGCCTAAAACAAGGCATTTTGGCAAAAGCGTGCAACGCGGTGCTCATTAAACCGAACCAAGTCGGCACCCTCACCGAAACGCTCGACACGATGCGTCTCGCTCGCACAAGCGGCTACAAAACGGTGGTTTCCCACCGCTCGGGCGAAACGGAAGACCCGTTTATCGCCGATCTCGCGGTCGCCTTAAACGCCGGGCAAATCAAGGCCGGCGCGCCCTGCCGCGGCGAACGCGTGGCAAAATATAACCGCCTTTTGATGATCGAGCGCTTCCTCGCCGACGCCGCCGTGTATGGGGTTGTGTAAATTTGGAATTAAGAATTGTCTCGTCGAATGCCCGTAGGGGACGGCGCCCTCGACGTCCCTGCCTTCCCCTTGAGGGGAAGGTGGCACGGCGAAGCCGTGACGGATGAGGTGCTCCGAAAATTCACCACCTCACCAGTCGCCGTTCGGCGACAGCCTCCCCTCAAGGGGAGGCCTGACATCTTAAAAGTGTAGCCACAAGTTTCTGCAAAATTCCGCAAAGGGACGTCGAGGCGCCGTCCCCTACACACAAAATTCAAGCGATACCGTAGGGCAAGGGCTACCGACACGCATCGCTTGCATCCGCAACAAAAGCGGAAGGTGAACTCACCTTCCGCTTACTTATTTTCATATAATTTTTCAATCGGCACTTCGAGAATTTTCGAAATGGCAAAAATTTCTTTGTCCGTGGCAATACGAATCTGCCCTTCTAATTTGGAAAAACTCGTGGGGTTGATATCAAACCCCATCAACTGCATTTTGGAAATGAAGTCTTTTTGCTTGATACGCCGTTCCTTGCGAAGTCGTTCAACGTTCTTCCCCACCATATTCGCCGTACCGTAGCCGTTTTTTCTCATTTTCATATACACACCCCTTCTGTAAATTGTATATGAAAAAAGCATTGACATAATTCCGTAGCAGAATTATAATATAAATAATTCCAATACGGAATTAAAAATTTTGAGGAGTGTGAAAAAATGAAAGCTTTAGTATGCGAGATGTGCAACAGTGCCGATATTATCAAAGAGGGCGATTATTATGTTTGCCAGGCGTGCGGAATGAAGTACACCCCCGAAGCGGCGAAGAAAATGATGATTGAAGGGCCGGTGGACGTTTCCGGCAGCACGGTGAAGATTGATAACAGTGCAACGATTCAAAATTATTTGACGCTTGCCGAAAACTCTCTCGAAGGAGAAGACGTTGACGGTGCGGTGGCGTATGCCGAAAAAGTGTTGGCCCAAGATAGCGAAAATTATCAAGCATGGATGATAAAGGCAAAAGCGGCCGGATTTAATTCCTCGCTCGCTAACCCCAAAATCCAGCAATCCATCGCTGCCGCAAAAAAAGCCATTGAGTTTGCGCCGGAAGAAGAAAAAGAGTCGGTTGCAGACACAATTACGGAATATATTTGTGTTCAAATTCTCGGGTTGTTGGAAAATGCAAAGCAAATGAATAAAATCAGACAACAGTCCGGAAACCCATATATTAAAACGGCAATTGCCAACTGGACCACGGTTCTTCAACTGCCTCACGTAAGCAAAAGCGAAATTCGCAAGCAAATCGGTATTTGTGAATCGATGTATAACCAGTCAAAATCCTCCGCTGCGCCGTCCGAGAGAGCGTTTTATGCTTCGTGTATTACGAATAACAGTAGCAAGCCATATCATATTACGATGAAAAACACACTGTTGCCGGATGAAATGACGGAAGAAGAAAAGAGAAAAGCGGAAAAAAGCGGTTGCTACGTTGCCACCGCAGTGTACGGTTCTTACGACTGCCCGCAGGTGTGGACACTCCGCCGCTACCGCGACTATACGCTTGCCGAAACGTGGTATGGCCGTTTGTTTATCAAAACCTATTACGCCATCAGCCCGACACTTGTGAAATGGTTCGGTCACACGAACTGGTTCAAAAAGATGTGGAAAGGAAAATTGGACCGTATGGTGCAAAACCTCAACGCCCAAGGTGTTGAAGACACGCCGTATCAAGACAAAGAGTGGTAACGCACCCAACTTCTTCACTATTCACTCTTACTTCTTCACGAAAAAAATCCCCTGCAACCGAGGTTGCAGGGGATTTTTGTTTGTCTCTTATTCGCCGTAGAGAGCGATGAGCTTTTGCAGGTGGTCGTAACGCGCTTTGGCGTTCTCTTCCGCCTTGCCGAACAACTCTTCGGCACGCTCCGGGAAGGAACGGGTCAGCGAGCTGTAACGCGCCTCGCCCATGATGAAGTCGCGATAGCTGCCGGTCGCCGGTTTGCTGTCCACGGTGAACGGGTTTTTGCCCTCCGCTTTCAGCGCCGGGTTGTAGCGGAACATATTCCAGTAACCGCACTCGAC
>JAZUEK010000031.1:0-18749 GCA_045640165.1 Acutalibacteraceae bacterium
CCGGCGGTCTGCGCGCCACCTTTGAAGCGCGCGGCTACACCGCGTGGGACCCCACCTCCTATGCGTTCATCAAAGACAACACGCTGTGCATCCCCACCGCGTTTTGCTCGTTCGGCGGCGAAGCGCTCGACAAGAAAACGCCGCTCTTGCGTTCGATGGAAGCGGTCAACCGCGAGGCGCTCCGCGTGCTCCGTCTGTTTGAGGTGGGCGAAAAATCCGCTATCAATATGGTGCATCCCACCGTCGGTGCCGAGCAGGAATATTTCCTCATCGACCGCGCGATGTTTGACGCGCGCCGCGACCTGATTTTCACCGGTCGCACGTTGTTCGGTGCAAAACCGCCGCGTGGACAGGATCTCGACGACCACTATTTCGGCTCGATTAAACCGCGCGTTGCCGCGTTTATGAAAGACCTCGACGAAGAGCTCTGGAAACTCGGCGTTTACGCCAAAACCGAACACAACGAGGCCGCGCCCGGCCAGCACGAGCTCGCCCCGTTTTACAACACCGTTAACATCGCCACCGACCACAACCAACTGACGATGGAGACGATGAAAAAACTCGCCACCCGTCACGGCATGGTGTGCCTGCTCCACGAAAAACCCTTTGCCGGCGTCAACGGCTCGGGCAAACACATCAACTGGTCGCTGCAGACGGATACCGGCGAAAATCTCTTTGAGCCGGGCGATACGCCCCACCAAAACGCTCGTTTCCTCTTGTTCCTCTGCGCTGTTATTAAAGGCGTGGACGAGCATCAGGATCTCCTGCGCATTTCGGTGGCAGGCCCCGGCAACGACCACCGTCTCGGCGCCAACGAAGCGCCGCCTGCCGTGGTGTCGCTGTTCCTCGGCGACGAACTCACCGAGATTTTGACCGCCATTGAAGACGGTATCCCCTACGACCCGAAAGAAACCGTGTCGATGAAAGTCGGCGTGCACGTGTTGCCCCGTTTCCCGAAAGACACCACCGACCGCAACCGCACCTCGCCGTTTGCCTTTACCGGCAACAAATTCGAGTTGCGTATGCTCGGTTCTTCCGCCTCTTGCGCCGGCCCGAACATCGCCCTCAACACCATCGTGGCGGACGAATTGGCGCAATTTGCTACCCGTCTCGAATCCGCGACGGATTTCCAAGCGGAACTGCACAACATCATCCGCGAAACCATCCACGCGCACAAACGCATTATCTTCAACGGCAACGGCTACGACGACAAATGGATTACCGAAGCCACAGAAAACCGCGGTCTCTTGAATCTTAAAACCACGCCCGACTGCCTGCCTTACTGGGTGGCGAGCAAAAACGTGGCGTTGTTCGCCCGTCATCGCGTGTTTGCCGAAAGCGAACTGCGTTCGCGGTGCGAGATTTTGCTTGAGAACTACGTTAAGGTGCTGAATATCGAAGCGCTGACCATGCTCGATATGGCGCGCAAAGACATTTATCCGGCAGTGTCCGGCTATCTGCGCAAACTGTCCGAGAGCGTTCTGCTGCGCAAAACCGCCCTGCCGGAAGCAGCCGTCGCCACGCCGGAAGAAGCGGTCATTGAAAAACTCGCCGCCCTGCTTTCCGATTTAAGCGGCGAAATCGATACACTCGACACCGCGCTCGCTAAAGCGAAAGAGTGCTCGGATGCGTGGGAACTCTCCGTCTACTACCGCGACTACGTGTTGCGCGCAATGACGGCGCTGCGCGAAACCGCCGATGAGATGGAAGTCCTCACCGCCAAATCGGATTGGCCGTTCCCCACCTACGGCGATATTCTGTTCAGCGTGTAAGACGTTTCAGGCGGCTTTCTTTCGGGAGAGCCGCCTTTTTTCTAAACGAAAAGGAGATTACATTATGGATACCTCTGCCATTCTCGCTCGTGTGGACCACACCCTGCTTTCCCAAACCGCCACACGGGACGAATTGTATGCGCTTTGCGACGATGCGCGCCGTTTTTCCTGCGCGTCCGTCTGCGTGCCGCCGGCGCTGGTGAACGCCGCCAAACGGTACTTAAAGGGAAGACTTCCCGTCTGCACCGTCATCGGCTTCCCGAACGGCTATAACACCACTGCCGCCAAAGTGGCGGAAGCGCGGCTCGCTATTGAGGACGGCGCCACCGAACTCGATATGGTCGTCAATCTCGGCATGGTCAAAGAGGGCGATTTTGCCTCGGTGACCGCCGAAATCGCGGCGCTCAAAGCCGTGTGCGGCGACCTTGTGCTGAAAGTCATTGTAGAAACCTGCCTTTTGACCGAAGCCGAAAAAATCGCGCTGTGCCAGTGTGTTTCGGATGCCGGTGC
This sequence comes from Acutalibacteraceae bacterium, assembly GCA_045640165.1. GTDB lineage: Bacteria > Bacillota > Clostridia > Oscillospirales > Acutalibacteraceae > RGIG426. The sequence goes on from JAZUEK010000031.1 coordinate 2,283, forward strand.
CGATTTCATCAAAACCTCCACCGGCTTTTCGAAAGGCGGCGCCACCGTTGAAGATATCGCGCTTTTCAAAGCGCACGTTGCCGACGGTGTCAAAATTAAAGCCGCCGGCGGCATTCGCACTTTTGAAGCCGCCGAAGCGCTGATTGAAGCCGGTGCCGACCGCATCGGCGCGTCCGCGCTTGTGAAACTTGCCAAAGAGGAAAACGCCTAAACCCACCAATGAAAAGGAGTGTGTGCTATGACCCCCTCGACCCCACATATTAAACTGTTGAACGACCGCGGCTTTGCCAAAACCGTGCTGATGCCCGGCGATCCGCTTCGCGCGAAATACATTGCCGAAACGATGCTCACCGACGCAGTGCTCGTCAACGACGTGCGCGGTGTGCAAGGCTATACCGGTTTTTATAACGGCAAACCCGTGTCGGTGATGGCAAGCGGTATGGGTATGCCGTCCATCGGCATTTATTCCTACGAACTCTACACAAAATTCGGCGTGGAAACCATTCTGCGTGTCGGCTCGGCAGGGGCGATGCAAGAATCGCTCGACCTCAGAGACGTGGTCGCAGGTCTCGGTGCGTGCACCAACTCGAATTTCGCCGCGCAGTACGGGCTTTCGGGCACGTTTTCCCCGATTGCCGACTACGAAACACTTAAAAAAGCCGAAGCCGCCGCAAACGAAATGGGGCTCAAACTCCACGTCGGCAACATTCTCTCCTCCGACACGTTTTATTCGGACGACACCGACGCCAACGCCGCTTGGAAAAAGATGGGCGTTTTGGCGGTGGAAATGGAAGCCGCCGCTTTGTATATGACCGCGGCGCGACTCGGCAAAAAGGCGCTTTGCATCTGCACAATTTCCGATTTGCTGTTCGACGCGTCCCGTGAACTCACCGCCGACGAGCGGCAACAAAGTATGAACGATATGCTGCATTTGGCGCTCAAAACCGCCACCGCCGATTAAGGAGAAATCGCTATGACGAACCGTGTATTTTGGATTGTGCTCGATAGCCTCGGTATCGGCCATGCGCCGGATGCCGCCGCTTTCGGCGACGAGGGAAGCCACACGCTGAAAAGCGCGTTTTCCGACCCCGTTTGCAAACTTCCCAACCTGCAAAAATTGGGACTGTTTAACATCGAGGGCGCGGACTGCGGCGAGCCTGTCGCCGCCCCCACCGCCGCGTTTTGTCGCCTGACCGAGCGCTCCGGCGGCAAAGATACCACCTCCGGCCACTGGGAAATGGCAGGACTCGTGTCCGAGACGCCGTTCCCCACCTATCCCGACGGGTTTCCGCCCGAGGTGATTGAAGAATTCTGTATGAAAACCGGCCGCGGCGCGCTGTGCAACAAGCCCTATTCCGGCACGGAAGTGATTAAAGACTACGGCGAAGAACATCTGAAAACCGGCGACCTCATCGTCTACACCTCGGCAGACAGCGTGTTCCAAATCGCCGCCCACGAGGACGTTGTCCCTGTCGAGATGCTATACGACTACTGCCAAATCGCTCGCGAACTGTTGCAGGGCGAACACGGTGTCGGCCGCGTAATTGCGCGCCCGTTTGTCGGCACCTGCGCCGCCGATTTCACCCGTACGCCCCGTCGCCACGATTTTTCGCTCACTCCGCCGAGCGACACCGTGCTGAACCTCGCCGAAAACGCAGGACTCGCGGTGATTTCGGTCGGTAAAATCCGCGATATTTTCGCCGGAAGCGGTATTACGAGTGCCAACCCCACCACCGGCAACGCCGACGGTATGGCAAAAACTCTCGCGCTCGCCGACACCGATTTTCACGGCATTTGCTTTACGAATTTGGTCGATTTCGATATGCTCTACGGCCACCGCAACGATATTCACGGCTATGCCGCCGCCCTCGCGGAATTTGATGCGTGGCTTCCGCAATTACTCGCAAAACTGCGCGACGATGACCTGCTTCTCATCACCGGCGACCACGGTTGCGACCCGGCCACCGAAAGCACCGACCATTCGCGCGAGCGTGTGCCGCTGCTCGTTTACGGAAACGGCATAAAACCGGGCGATTTCGGCACACGCTCCTGCTTCGCTGACCTCGGAAAAACCGTTGCCGACTGGCTGGAACTTGACGGCTCTTCCCTGTCCGGCGAAAGTTTCAAAAAGGAGATTACAATATGAACGAACGCGAACTGATTGCCGCCGCTGAGAGAGCGCGGCAAGCCGCCTACGCGCCCTATTCCCACTTTGCGGTGGGCGCGGCGCTTCTTTGCGCCGACGGCGCGGTGTTTGCCGGCTGCAACGTGGAAAACGCGTCCTATCCGCTCGGCAACTGCGCCGAACGGACAGCGATTTTCGCCGCCGTTGCCGCCGGAAAACGAGAATTTCAAGCTCTCGCCATCGTCGGCGGAAACGAGAACACGCCTGCCGACACGCTCTGCCCTCCTTGCGGCGCCTGCCGACAAGTCATCCGTGAATTTTGCGCCCCCGATTTCCCCATTTTTCTTAAAGACGGAAACGAAATCGTAAAACGCACTCTTTCCGAGCTGCTTCCCGACAGTTTCGGTCCGGATAACCTCGCGTAAATCCGTAAAGGCATTTGCCTTTTCAATGACGAGTTTTTTCAAAAATCGAACAAAATCAGCTTAAAACAAACCGCTTTACAAAGCGGTTTGTTTTGTTTTTTCTCATCTCTGCTTTTCAGCACCGTTTTCGCAAAATCTGTAAAGGGATTTTTCTTTACATCTCGTCTTGCTTTTTCAACCTCGAAAAGTGACGAAATCTGCGAAAAAACTATTGACTTTTGCCGCAATTTTCTGTATAGTTATATCGTTGCTTTCTTATATATATAAAAAAGAATGCGTCTTTTTCCATCGGCAGGTGCCGATAGCGGTAGAAACGACAACGCCGCAGGCGACTTTTATGAAAGTACGCTTGTGAAAAACCCTTTGCGGAGGGCGTTCTCAACATCTGCCGCGGTTTCTTGTTCCAAGGAACGCCGGATTCCGGCTGACTACGGGAGACTTTATACGCGGTCAAATCCGCGTATCCGCAAAGGGGGATGCACTCATTGAACAATTCTGTCATTACGCTCAAGAACATCGCTGTATCGTTTGACGGTGAACAGGTGCTTAAGGACTTTAACTTAAGCATCTCCGACGGCGAATTCGTCACCTTGCTCGGCCCCTCCGGCTGTGGCAAGACCACGACGCTTCGCATTATCGGCGGCTTTATTTCACCCACAGACGGCGATGTTTTTTTTGGCGAAAAAAACGTCCGCGACCTGCCGCCCTATAAACGCGAGGTCAACACAATTTTCCAGCGCTACGCTCTGTTTCCGCATATGGACGTCTACGAAAACGTGGCGTTCGGTCTGCGCGTGCAAAAGAAAGACAAAGCCGAAATCGAGGAAACCGTAGAGCAAATGCTCGCGCTCGTCAACCTCAAAGGCTTTGAGCATCGCCGCGTCTCTACCCTCTCCGGCGGCCAGCAGCAGCGCGTAGCCATCGCCCGTGCGCTTGCCAACCGCCCGAAAGTGTTGCTTTTGGACGAGCCGCTCGCCGCGCTCGACTTAAAACTGCGTAAAGATATGCAAAACGAGCTGAAAAGTATGCAAAAACAGCTCGGCATTACGTTTGTCTACGTCACTCACGACCAGGAAGAGGCGCTCTCGATGTCCGATACCGTCGTCGTGATGGACGGCGGCAAGATTCAGCAAATCGGCACGCCGCTCGACATCTACAACGAACCGATCAACGCCTTTGTGGCGGACTTTATCGGTGAAAGTAACATTCTCGACGGCGTGATGAAACGCGACTTCGTGGTGGAGTTCTTCGGCCGCACGTTCGACTGTCTCGACAGCGGTTTTGACGAAAACGAGCCGGTGGACGTGGTCATTCGCCCCGAAGATATCGACATTGTCGAGCCGATTAAGGGGCACTTAACCGGCACGGTGACGTCGGTGACGTTCAAAGGCGTTCACTACGAAACCATCGTGGATTTCAAAGGCTTTAAGTGGCTGATTCAAACCACCGATTACTACGCCCCCGGCACGGTCATCGGCATTGTTCTTAACCCCGAAGACATTCACATTATGAAAAAATCCGAATATTCCGGCATGTTCCGCGACTACAGTTCCTATTCCGAGGAATTCGACGAAATGGCCGATCCGGATATCGACCTCGTGGAAGAAACCAAGGAGGCCGAGAGCTATGAATAAAAAGCGTCTGGCGGCGCCGTTCGGGCTGTGGATGCTTTTGTTCACCGTCATTCCGCTCGGTATGGTGCTGTGGTTTGCGCTGACCGACGATGCCGGCAACTTCACCCTTTCCAATTTGCCGAAAATCGCCGAATACTCCGACAGTTTTTGGTATTCCCTTTACGTCGGCGCACTGTCCACGTTCTTGTGTCTCATTTTAGCCTATCCCCTCGCGTTCTCCATCTCGCGCCGCAGTGAGCGCGCCCAGCGCACGCTCGTTATGCTCGTGATGCTGCCGATGTGGATGAACTCGCTGTTACGCATTACGGCGCTCAAATCCATTATCAGCGAAAAGGGGTTCTTAAACCGCATTTTAGAGTTGGTGGGACTGCCTACGCAACACATGATGGGTACAACAAGCGCCATCGTGCTCGGTATGGTGTTCGACTTTTTGCCGTTCATGGTGCTTCCGCTTTACTCCGTCATGACCAAAATCGACGGACGTGTGCTCGAAGCGGCACAGGACCTCGGTGCGAACGCGTTTCAGGTGCTGTTCCGCGTGGTGCTTCCCTTGTCCGTTCCCGGCATTACCGCCGGTATCACGATGGTGTTCGTGCCGTCGGTCAGTTCGTTCGTTGTGTCGAAGCTCTTAGGCTCGGCGCAGACGACGACGATGATCGGCGAAGTGATTGAATTTCTCTTCAAAGGCTCCGCGCCGCCTTACTACAACGTGGGCGCGGTGCTCTCCCTCGTGCTGATGGTGCTCATGCTTCTGTGTATGGCGGTCATGAGCGTGTTCGATAAAGATTCGGACGAAATGGAGGGAATGATGGCATGAAAACCCTCTCGAAAGTGTATAACGCACTGATTTTCGCCTTTCTTTACGCCCCCATCGTGGTGCTGATTGTGTTCTCGTTTAACAGCACGTCCTCGCGTGTCAAATGGAACGGATTTTCTCTGCGTTGGTACGAAAAACTGTTCGGCAACGCCGAAATCCTCGACTGCTTAAAGGTCACGCTCGAAATCGCGTTGCTCTCTGCCCTCATCGCCACCGTCATCGGTGTGTTGTCCGCACTCGGCATCTTTGCGATGAACGGCAAACTCCGCAAAACCTTTTTGGCGGTCAACAATATCCCGATGGTCAACCCCGAAATCGTCACCGGCATCTCACTGATGCTGCTTTTCGTGTTCATCTACCGCTCGGTGGGCCTGCTTCAGCCCGGTTTCACCACCCTGCTCATCGCGCACATCACGTTTAACATTCCCTACGTCATTTTGCAAGTGATGCCGAAACTGCGGCAACTCGACCCACGCCTCTACGAAGCGGCGCTGGACCTCGGTTGTCCGCCCACTCGTGCGTTTTGCAAAGTGGTGTTGCCCGAAATCGTTCCCGGCGTTTTGACCGGCGCGCTGATGGCATTCACCATGTCGCTCGACGATTTTGTGATTAGTTACTTCAACTCCGGCTCGTCGGCACAGACGCTGTCGGTGCTCATCTACAACATGACCAAAAAGCCGATTACGCCCGAAATCAACGCACTTTCCACGCTGATGTTCGGCAGTATTATGGTGTTGCTTCTGGTCATCAACATCCGCCAAATCAAGGAAATTGATACAAAGAAAATCCGTCACAGAGACCAATAATTCAAAGGGGGTCATTGTATTGAAAAAATTTCTCTCTCTCCTGCTCTGCCTCGCCTGTGTGTTGGTGTTTGCCGGCTGTAACGGCGGCACGAACAGCGACAGCGACGCGTGGGACTACACAACCGAGCCGAAACACGAGCTCACCGGCGTGACGCTCAACGTCTACAACTGGGGCGAATACATCGACGACGAAGTGTTGGACGTCAATGCGGCATTTACCTATCTCACCGGTATCGAGGTCAACTACAAAACGTTCGAAAACAACGAGGCGATGTACGCGATTTTGAGCTCCGGCGCCGCGGAATACGACGTGGTGTGCCCCTCCGACTATATGATGGGCAAAATGATCTCCGACGGGATGATGAAAAAGCTCAACTTCGACAACATCCCGAACTACCAGTATATCGGCGAAGAATACAAGAATCTCTCCTATGACCCCAAAAACGAATACTCCGTTCCCTACACCTGGGGCACGGTCGGTATTTTCTATAACTCCAACTACGTCTCCGACGAGGATGCACAGCAAAACTGGGACGTGCTGTGGAACGAGAAATACAAAGGCAAAATTTTGATGTTCGACAATCCGCGCGACGCGTTTATGATTGCGCTTCAAAAACTCGGCTACTCGATGAATACCACGAATGAAAAAGAGTGGAACGAAGCGTATGACCTGCTCGCAAAACAAAAACCGCTCCTCAACCAATACGTCAACGACGGCGTCTACGATATGATGACCGGCGAAGAGGCGTGGATTGCGCCGTATTACGCAGGCGATGCCAACATTATGATTTACGGCGATGCCGGCAACGAGGCGATTAAGTTCTATATCCCCGAAGACGGCACCAACTTCTTCGTGGATGCGTGGGGCGTTCTCGCGAACAGCAAACACCCGGACGAAGCGGAAGCGTATATCAACTTCCTCTGCCGCACCGAAGTTGCCAAAGCCAACGCGGAATACATCGGCTACTCCACGCCGCACGTGGAAGCGCGCAAAGTGCTTGATCCGGAAGTCGGCGAAAACCCCTATTTCTATCCGCCGGAAAACGTGATGAAAAACACCGATATGTACCTGCAACTGGACGACGCCACCAACAAAATCCAATCGGATTTGTGGCTGAAACTGCGCCAGTAATCGAAAAGGAGATGCTCGTATGCTAACCACCCTCAAAAACGAAACCACTACCGTTACCATTTCCTCGCTCGGTGCCGAGATGCAATCGTTTGTGTCCGGCGGCATCGACTATCTGTGGAACGGCGACCCTGCCTACTGGACCGGTCGCGCGCCGCATCTGTTCCCCATTGTCGGCGGACTCAGAAACGGCAAAGCCACCTCCGACGGCGGCGATATCACCTGCCAAAAACACGGCTTTGTCCGTAAAAGCGAACTGACCCTCGTGGAAGCGGACGACGAAAACGCCACCTACGCGCTGTACGCGAACGACGAGACGCGTGCCGTGTATCCGTATGATTTTGCGTTTTTCGTAAAATATCATTTGTCCGGCACGTCCCTCAAAGTTACCTACGAAGTGCACAACACCGGCGACAAGCCCCTGCCGTTTTGCATCGGCGGTCACCCCGGCTTCCGCGTGCCGCTGACGGCGGAGGATTGCTTCGAGGATTACTGCATCGAACTGGAACGCAAAGAGACCCTCGACTGTCCGCAGGTGGATATGTCCGCGGCGCTCATCAACGACCGCATCCGCAACCGCGTGCTCACCGACAACAACAAGTTGACCTTAAACCACGTGATGTTCCGCGGCGACGCGCTCATCTTCGACCGCCTGCAATCCCGTGTCATTCGACTCTATTCCCAAAAAACCGGCCACGGCGTGGATATGAACTTCGAGAGCTTCCCCTTCGTCGCCGTGTGGACGCCGGTGGAAGACAGCCCGTTCGTCTGCTTGGAACCGTGGAACGGTATGGCGACCTGTGTCACCGAGGACGACGTGTTCGAGCATAAAATCGGCGCGGAAATCCTGCCTGCCGGCGAAAAGAGCGTCTACAACTTCACTCTGTCCGTCTATTAAGCGAAAAACGCCGTTTTTCGGGCTTTTGCCGAAAACGACAACTTTCCCACGAAACGAAAATAAACGCAAAAAACCGCCCGTATTCGCAAGAATACGGGCGGGTTTCATTTTATTCTTCGGGTTTGTCGGCGTTTTCGTCGGATTTAGCGGAAAGCGCCGCGTTCTGTTCGTCCATCGCAGCTTGCAGTTTCGCCATTTTCGCTTCAAGCTTTTGTTTTTGCTTCGCTTGCTTTTTGGCGGCGGCAAGCGCCTTTTTCTTTTCCTTGTAGGCTTTCTTTTCCTCTTTGGTCGCGTCTTTGTCGAGAGGCTTTTCCTCGGGCGTCTCGCCGTCGGGCGTTTCTTCCGGCTCCGGCTCGGGCAAATCGAGGCGCTCCACGTCAAAGGTCAAGAAACGGCTCCACTTCCAAAACGCGTGCGCCGCATTAAGATGAGCCATCAACGTCCGCGCGGTCACGACCGTGATTTCTACCGCGTCTTCTTCCTCTACAAAATCCAAAAGCAACACCGACGGATTGTAGAGAATCGGCGCGTAAAACGTCGCAATTTTGTCCGGCTCAGACTCCAAAAGCACACGTCGACCCAAATTTTGAAGCGCGCTGTCGCCGTCCTCAAACAGTTTTTTCGCCAACTGTTTTTTCTTGGTGTCGCCGTTTTTGCGGTTCTTTTTCCGTTCGGCTTTGGAGAGCGCCTCCTCCACCTCTTCGTCCTCGGCGACGCGATAGCGACGGGTAATAACGGACACGCCGAACAGGCGCGCCATCGTCGTCCCGTTAAAGGTGCCGAGCGTCCGCATTTTCACCGATTCTCGCGCTGCGACAATACAGTTGTCGCGGTAGGCGATGTAGCCGAGCAGAATGCGGCGTATTTCTTTTTTTAAATCATCCATAATCGGCTCTCTCTTTTCTGAAAACTTGCGTGCGCTGTGCGATCGGTCTTACTCCGCTTGTGCAGGAAGCGTTATCCACTCGTAAGAGAGCGGCGAAAATCCGGTTGCGGCGTCGTATTTCATCTCCAACTGCAACGCTTCTCCGTGGACGCGATCCATCACGAAAATCAACGCGTTTTCGTTTCCTCTGCAAGTCACTTTATATTGCGCCAGTGAACAATCATCCGCAGAATCCGTCGTGCCGGTCGGCTGGGTGTCACAACGCACGCCGAAAGCCTGACCGCGCGTCACAACAAAATCCCACGCGGCATTCGGTTGTCCTATAACAGTTACAAGGCAGGTTCCGTCGCTCATCATATGAACGGAATACGGAGCCTCGTCATCCTTTTTCGCTGTGGGAATGTCCGCATGATTCTGGCCCACGTAGCTAACCGTATCCCCGTTCACCGCTACGTCAAGGGAAATCTGGCTACGCACTTCCGGAACACCCTCGGTGGTCCGCAACGAGAACGTCAAACGGGAAGAACCGGACATCAGCGGTTTCACCAAAAAGCGCGTCTCGTTCTTTCCGGCTTTTTCGACAACCGCCGTTACGGTACCGTTACCGTAATCGGTCACCACCCATGCGCAATCCTTTTCTCCGCCCTGAATCGTCACTAGCAGGTTTTCGCCCTGCTGGGTCACGGTACACGGATAGGTCACGTCCGGGTCAGGTTCGTTGAGCGGCGTTTTTTCCGGCGTACACAGCCACAGAATCAAAAGCACCAACGCCAGCACCAACACAATGCCGAGGATGATAAACAACGTTTTCTTTTTCACTGATAGGTCCTCCTAACGTGGGTGGAATGCGCAATCGAACGGGCATTACTCCGCCGTTGTAGTCGTGGTCGTTTCGGTTGTGCTCGTCTCAGTCGGCTCCGTCGAAGTGGTTTCTTCCGTCGAAGTCGTTTGCGTGGTCGAAGTCGTTTGCGCAGGAGCCGTCACCGTGTCTTCCGGAGTAACGCAAATCTCCACAATCGCTTTGCTTGCCTCGTTCTCTTCCGATTCAATGAGCACACGATACGTTTCCGTTGCGCCCGTCAAGTTTTTCGGCGTTTCAAAAACAATCTGACCGTCGCCCTGCTTAAAGCAGCTGACCTCCGCAGTGGCGCCGCTCACCACCTTCACAGCCGACACAAAGTAGCCGTAACCGGCAAGAGAACCGGAAAGGGTCGGCTTAATCGTAACCTGATCGCCCGAATGGACGAGCACCGAGCTTCTTCCTTGGGAATCGCTGTTCACCGTAGAAGATTTCTTCGTCTGGCTGTTATAGAAACTCGTCTTGGTCGAGATAGAAATGTTGCAAAGGTTGATGGTACGCGGCTCCCCTTCGCGAATAATCGCGTCAGACAGCGTTCTCTCCGCCACACGGGAATTCCCGTTGACCACAGAACGCACCGTCAACGTATCGATACCCCACGCCGCACGACTGTACGCGCCTTTCGCATACGGTTCAATCGTCACGTAACGGATTTCGCCGAAGTTCTTAATGAAGAAGCGGAACGTCGCCGTCTTCTTCGATTCCGTCGCGCCGCTAATCAGATACTTCCGCGCATCGTCAATCGTCATCGTACGCGTCTGTTTGCCGTCCTGGCTGACGTAGCCCACCGTCAGACGAATCGGGTCAGAGGTGGACGTGCTGATAACGTCCGTGCTCGGCGCCGTAACAACGCTCAGCTCAATCGGCACCACGTTGACGTCGGTCACGCTCATAATCACAGGCGTCGCCGAAAGTTTCTGCGCTCCGGCAAAGTTATACCACGCCGTCGGCTCTTGCGTGGCGCCCGACAGCGAATAACAACCCACCGTCATACCGTCAATCGATGCGGAAACAACGCCGGTCGAAGCGATAATAACACCGGTAATTTCTTTCACATTGGCCAAATAGAACGGAATTTCCGCCACCATACCCGGACGCACCGCCGAATACGGTTCTTCTTGAATCGTCTCACCGCCGTCTTCCGTTTGGATGACTTTCTTTTCTTTTACATCTGTCAGGAAGATATACGGCGAGTTGTATTCTTTACCGGTAGGATCGCCTTTCAGCTTATAGCGCAACGCCACAGCAACATCGCTCTTCTCCGCCATCAAGCCGCTGGCGACCGTGTCTTTGCCGAACAGGATGCTGACAACCTGTTTCTCATCCGAACGCGACAATCCGTTGTCCGGTGTGCGCGACGAACCGTCATACACGTTGATAGGATCGGTGGTTCCCGTCGCGTGGAAGTCCATGTAATAGGAACTGATGACAACGCCGGAACGCACGTGCTGGACAATCGCGTGGTCCACCAAGGCGCTCACTTTTGTCATGCTGGGCACGCTTAACGTCAGCTTGTTGAGCGAACGGAATCCATAGGTCGTAACGCCGTTGGCGTAAAACACCTTGTTTACGCTGTCATAGTTCATACCGGTCAGCGTCAAATCCATCGGTTTATCGCCGTCTCTGACAGTGTAGTTCATAACCGCTTTGAGGTCATACACTTGACTGGATTTTCCGCCCGAATATTTAAACGGAGACTGCGCATTCTCCGCCATATAGACGCAAAGATTCAGCGTGTCGTTCCGGTTATCCGGCTCACGGGTAATCGTGGAAGTCCAGCCGTTTTCACTTTCTTCGTTCTTAATGGTGTTGGCCGTAAAGTTGATAATCGGCAAGGTTTTTTCCGTTTTGTCGCTCGCGACAGTCATATGGTAAACATCACTGGCGCCACTGGCAATCAACGACACCTGGCTCGGCGTATGGCGTTGGTACTCGCCGACGCTGTTCAAACGCAGCGTGCCGTTTTGCAGAAGCTGATACACCGACACGTCTTTGATGGTCCAAACGGTTCCTTTGACGCCGCGCACCTTTAATTCGATACTCTGAACCGAGGTGACGTCCGTCAAGTTCACAAAGAAGCGGTCGGTATGGCCACCACGCCACATAAAGTTGGTGTCGCTCACGGCACAAGCCGTTTCTTCACCGTTTTCGTCCGTATATTTAGCAGAGAGATCGCCGCCTTTCGACGTATAGTTCGCGGTCTGCCCGTTATACTCATACATTCTCTTAACGACGTCAATATTCTTGGTCCGTTGACCCTCGTTGGTGTCGTACAACACCGTAGCGGTCACCGTACCCTCCAACTGCAGCTCTTCCTGCGTATAGGGCGAATTGTACTCCTCGTCGGTATCGCCGTAGTAGTCGGTGGTAATCGCGAACATCAGGTTCGTGCTGACACCCTTGCTGGTGGTGGTAAACTCGCGCACCAATTCCTTGGCACTGCGGCCCGTAAGACCCGACGCCGTATTCTTCGGCGCGTTGTCGCGATAGTCAATCTTAATCCAGCCGACGTTGTCAAATTTCCACGCAGTCGAAGCAATCGCCGAGCTCATTTTCGACACCGTGATATTCTGGATATTCAGTTTATCGAAAATATCCGTGTTCTCGTTTGCGTCCGAATCGTCCGGCAAAATACGAATGGCGGTCAAATCGCCGTAATCCTGGTTCGTAGAAATGCTAAACGTTTCCTCTTCGCCGGCACGGAAGCCGTCAGCCGTCAACTGCTGGTTGGCGAGCACAAAGGCACTGCTGCCGTTTTGGAACACCAACTGGAAGTAGAACAAGTTGTTCGAACCGGTATCGCCGTCCTGCTCAGAGGCGGATTCGTTACCGGCCACTTGCACCGACACCTCATAGGTGGCGCGAGTACGGTTAAAGCCCAAATCTTGCAGAGCCTCTTTATAGGTCATGGAATTTTTCAGCTTATTCCAGTCGGTTTCATTTTCAGACGGTTCGGAACCGCCACCGCCGTTATCATCGAAATGAATCACGTGGTGCGACGACTCCTCATTGTCACCGTCCACGTAGATAGGCAGCTCGTTTTCGCCGCTTTCTCCATTGTCGACACCATAGGAACACACAACCGTGCTCATATCGAAATTACGGGTAATCTTTCCCCACACAGATTCAAAAGAACCAACCGTAGCCACATCTCTGCAATTCAACGTACGGTGACTGATGGTTTCGGGGTCATAGATAATCAGGCTCTTCATCTGCCAGTCGTCTTTAGAATGGGCACCCATCGACACTTCAAAAGACTGGAAGCTGGAGACGTCCTCGGCATCCAGGAAAAACATAATTTCTCCGCCGGGACGCAATCCTTGCAAATGATAGAAGTTCGGATAAACGGTTGTCGTTTTTGCATCGCCGTCATAATACGGCCAATATCCGTAAAAATTCTGGGGAGCCGTGTTCAGCGAATACACCTTTGTCGTTTTCGAAACGCCACCGGTGGATTGATAGGTAAATTTAATTTTCACCTCATCCGTTGTTCCGGCAGTGGCAGGCATATCCGTTTTAATAACCACCACGTAACGTCCGTCGTAATTGGGCGACAGGTCCACAGCACCGTCGTTTTCGGTGATGGTCAACGGTTTATAGCTTCCGGGAGACAGCGTAATACCGCTCTCTTTCTCCGACAGGCAGTACGCAATGGGGTTCGCGTTGATGTCATAGAAGAATTGCGAGCTTTTCGCAGGGCCGGTATATTGGATACTGCTGCTCGGTACGTTTTTGTACAATTTGAAGGCGGAAACCGAGAACAACTCATCTTTTAAGTCCGCATCCGTCAAATCGCCCTCATTCTCAATGACCTCGTTATTGCAGGTAATACCTGCTTGGCTCGCGGCATCTGCCGTATAATGCAGGCGGCACTCCTTCACTTTGCTGAAAGCAGGAAGCTTGCCGGAGAACACTAACTGTTCACCCTGCTGTAACAAAGAGTTGTAGACTTCTTCCCGTTCAAACTGCGTATACCCGTGTTCCGTACCCCAAGCGGCGGCACTGGTAAACACCGGCAACCACACTTTGTGGGAACTTCCGGCCGTGTCTACATAAGTCAATTCTAAGTTGAACAATTCACGGCACTGGCAATACTTGGTATCGAAGAACCAGTCGCCGTCCTTAAAGAGTTTCTCGATACCTGCCATATACACGTCGGCAATATCCAACTCAAACAGGTACTCGTCGGGGTCATCTGTCGTATAGGCCGCATTATTGCCCGAAATCAACTTATAGTTGTCATTCGTGCTCTTCGGCGAAAAGCGGAACAATTTATCGCTCTCGCTCAAATTCAAGGTCGTGTTCTTCGTATACGTAAAGATGGATTTGCCGGAAAAATCGACGTACAGGTTGCTGGAATAGTAACCCATCATCTCCAACCCGTGGAGCCAATCCACCTGATAAATATCGATTCCTGCACAGGTCCAACCTTTGCTGCCGTATTGCTCGTACACGTCCAGCGACACGATTTCTTTCACCGGATAGTGGGGCGTCAGCAAAATTTCGTCCGTCGTATTGGCACGCAGAGCATCGGCGTTTTTCTCCGCCTCGATATCCACCGTATAGGCAATCGTGTCATCCACCGTAGCCAAGTTCTTTTTGGCGTTACCGTTTTTCATGGCACGCTCTATGGTGCTTTTTTTCGGTTGATTATGCGGAAGAATAATCTCCGCACGGGAAATACCTTTTGTATCCACGTAGCGAATGGCAATATAGCGAACCAACTGGCCGCTGTTCACACCGGTAGTAAACCGCACTAAGTATGTATTAGTGCAACTCTCCCCTTTGCCGGACACCGACTCTCCGAGTGTTGCCGTGTTGCCCGCTTTATTCGCCGCCTTGCCCGACGATTCTCCTGCCGCCGACACCTGCATCGCAGGGGACGTATACGGCAGCACAAAGCAGAGGGCCATTAACAGCGCCGCTACGCGCAAAACGGTCCTCTTCGCTTTCTGCAAAGAATGGGGTGTCTTCAAATGTTCCATAGTCATTCCTCCTGATGCCGCGTGTTGCAAGGTCTCTCACTTTTAAAAGGGGAAAACGCGGCGAAAGGTTACAAATTTCAAGAAATTTTCGGGAAATGGTTATCCCCCGTTTTCAATACGCAAAAGTCCGGCAAATCCGGTCATTTCAAACACTTCCATCACCATACGCGGCACGTTGCGGAGAATGAGCTCTCCCTCACGCTTGCGCATTTTGATGTGAAGATTCTTGAGAATGCGCAATCCGGCGGAAGAGACGTAGTCCATCCCCTCCATATCGAGAATCACGCGCGAAAAACGATCGGAAACGTCCTCGAAAATGCGTTCCATCTCCACAGACGTTACCGAGTCCAAACGACCGTTCAAAATGAGTTCTCCCTCATCCACCCGTTTAATCAGTTTTACTTTCATAAGGGAAAACCCCCTTTCTTTTGCGCATCACTTAACGATGCTTCGTAATGTAGTGAGTCAACTCTTCAATCGTGACGGCAATCACCGTTTCGCCGTAATCGTTCATACGGTCAATCGGCGACACGTCGCCCATACGCTTGGCTTCCATAATAAGCAACGACATAATATCGAATTCGGATTTCTTCTTCTCGTCCTCCGGCTTCGCTTCGGCGGCAGGTTTCTCCTCCGCAGCCGGCATCTCCGCCGGTTTCTCCTCGACCGGTTTTTCTTCGGCCGGTTTTTCCTCGGCAACCACTTCCACCGGCGTTGTCGCAGCAGGCGGCACGTCGTTGACCTCGTCGCGGTCCACCGGAACGGTGGAAGAACTGCCCGGAATCATACCCGGCACCTCGTGCTGAGCCACCGTCGGCTCGGACGCAATACCGCCGGCGGCGTTAAGCGACCGTTCGGCCGCCAACGCGGCATCCACCGCGCGGCGAATCTCTTCCTGCATCGCGTCGTGGCTGAACTTGGACAGAAGTTCCGCGAGCAGCCGTTCGGTTTCGCCGGACGAGGCCGGCGCCTGCACCACAACGGGCTGCACAAGCGGCTGCGCAGATTTCGGAATCAGCGCCGGATCCACCATCGGCACAACGGGTGCCGGTGTCGCGGCCGTTACGCCGCTTTCGGGCAGGTCGAATTCCTCTTCCAGCTCAAATTCTTCTGTAAAGTTAATCACCTTGTCAGCGCTCGACTCCGCTTCCTGTGCGGCTTTGGCGGCTTCCTCCTCGGCAAGAATTTCTTCCTCGGAGAATTCCTCAAACTCCACGTGCGGACGGTTAACCTTCTTGATGTCTTCTTCCTCGATAACCTTTTTCACACGGGCGTTCTGTTCGCGCACCGTACGGGCATCGCCCATAAAGTCTTCCCAAGCGGCCTCGCCGTCGGCATCGCGGAAATAGCGAGTGATGTACTCGCGATCTTTGAACATCGCGACCACATCCTCCGGCACCGACACCTTAAAGGTAGAACGGCTTTGCGGAGACATAATGGCACACGCCTGGCCACGCGGCGCGGAAATAATTTGTTCTTGTTCGTTTTCGTTGATACCGCCGGCTTTTTCATACAGCGTGCACAGGTCGTCCATATCGTTGGGCGCCAGAGAGAACACAAAACTGTATTGGCAGGCGTTGATAATGGCGGTGGATTTCCGCGCAATCTCCTCCGAGCCGACAAAGTCCTTGATGTTCTGCGTGATGACGATTTGCATACCGTTGTATTTCCGGATCCGCTTCGCCAACTGGTACATAAAGTCAAGGGCAATGGGGAACTTCGTGTCGATGAAGACGTGCGCTTCATCAATGACAACGATGACCTTCCGGTGAAGTCCGTATTTCAGGTTATAGTCCCGGTTCTTGATGATCTCGTTGTCGATGTATTTGAGCACCAGAAGCATCTGAGCGTTGGCGACCGTATTGTTGCGGTTCGCCAAAAGGCTCTGGAAATTGAAAACCGT
>JAZUEK010000032.1:0-62752 GCA_045640165.1 Acutalibacteraceae bacterium
ATTCGAACCCATGTTGCTGGCGTGAGAGGCCAGAGTCTTAGACCGCTTGACCAACGGGCCATATTGGTACACCATCAGGGACTCGAACCCTGGACACCCTGATTAAGAGTCAGGTGCTCTAGCCAACTGAGCTAATGGTGCGTGTTCGAGACGGTTTCTCAAAACCGCCTTGTTATCATATCGTATTCTTTTGTAAATGTCAAGAGAAAATTTCAACTTTTTTACAAAATATTCTCGATAAGCGGCAATTCCAGTCGGTAAAAGGCGTAAAGTCGTTCGCGACAGCGCAGTAAGGTTGCCGCATAATCGCGCGGTTCGCCTTTTTCCAAAAGAAGAGGCAACGACACTAACTCACATTCCACGTCGGTCAGCGTGGAATGGCGAGAAAAGGTCGGAAACACCGCGGTGCGGCGAGAGTATTCCTCTAAAAACGCTTTGGTGGGGGCGATGGCGGCTTCGGGGTTTTCGGGGTCAAACGCCTCAACCAGCGTGTCGATTTGCGCTACGAGTATCTCGGTTTGCTGTCGGTGATAGCGAAGTGACACCGCGCAGGAAAGCACCAGCACCGCCAAAATTCCTACAGCTACGTACAGTCGCTTCATTTCGTACCCTCCCGATTTTTTACAATACAAAAATTCCCGTCTGCATCAGCGGTCATCAAAAACACGTCACCGAGTTTCATCCGATTGCGCGCGAGAGCGCGGCAGACAGCGGCTTTGTCCCATGCGACCGCGTGCATAGCCCATTCGCAAAACGACCCGTCGGACACGACAGGAAGCGGCATTTTTTCGCGCGTCATTACCGCTAAATCGCCTTTATTCACCGGCTGTTTGTCCGCTTTCAAGAATACGCTGATTTTGCCGTTGGTCTCGACGATGGCGGTGTCTACTTCGCGCAAATCAAACACGCCTTGGGTGCGGAGCGTGTCGGTCAAATCCTCGTTGGTCAGTCGCAGACGGCGCAGAATGTTTTTTAAGGGCTTTCCGTTTTGGATGACCACCATCGGCGAACCGGAAACAAGCCGTCCGAAGCCGGGACTTTTCATACGAAGTACCGAAAACAGGATTTCTAACGCAACCAACACAAAAATCGCTACGATGCCGGTGACGAGCGGCGTTCCCGGCTCTTGCATGGGAATGGCGGCGAGGTCGGCAATGAGCAACGTGACGACGAGTTCAATCGGTTGCATATCGCCGAGCTGTCGCTTGCCCATCAGCCGCATGGCGATGACGAGGGTAATATAAATGATAACGGTGCGAATAGCGGTTACGGTCATAACGAGACACTCCTTTTCCACTTTGCTATTTTTCCGCGAAAAATTCGTTCTATTCAGTGGGACAGGCACATAGACTTTGTGTGAGGTGAGCGATATGGACAAAGCGGTGGAAAAAGCGGTGACGTTTTTGCCGCCTCGATTGGCACGTGCGTTTGACGGTTTATCGGACGAGCAAAGTCGTATGGTTCGTGAAATTCGTTTGCGTGCCGACACGTATCTTTCGCTTTCCACCGACGTCGGTGAGCGATTTTTGCAAAAAAGCGGACAACTTTCCGCGGTAAAAACGCCTGAGGCGATTGCGGTCGGACAACCCGACGTCAGCGAATGTGTTAAGCGACTTTGCGGTTTTGCGATGCACTTGCACGAAGGCGAACTGCGCCAGGGGTTTATTACGGCGAGTGGATGTCGCGCCGGACTTGCAGGAACGGTGATACAAAGCGGTGAGCAAGAAGTGCTTTCGCCGGAGGGGATTGTCTCTGTTTGCTTGCGCGTGGCACGGGAGCACGTAGGGTGTGCGGACACGTTGCTTAAAGCCATTGTGGCGCAACCGTTCGGTAGCGTGTTGGTTTGCGGCGTGCCGTCCAGCGGCAAAACCAGTTTGCTGCGCGATGCGGCAAAAGGCTTGTCGCAAGGACGCTTTGGCGAACGGCGCCGCGTGGCGGTGGTGGACGAGCGGTCGGAACTGTCGCTCGGTGACGCGCTGTGCGATTGCGACGTGTTGCGCGGATGCCGCAAAGCGCAGGGAATCGAACGCGCCGTGCGCTCTCTGTCGCCGGAATTTTTGGTTTTTGACGAGTGGACGAGCGAGGAAGAAGCGCAGGCGGTGGCGTTCGCCGTTTCCTGCGGTGTGCGCGTGATTACCAGTGTTCACGCACCGTCGCTTTCGGCGGTATCGGCGCGACGAAAGACGGCTGACGTCTGCACAGCGGCGGCGTTTCCGCTTGCGGCGGTAATGGCGCCGAATCACACGTATGCGCTGATACGGGAGGACGCAGGATGAAAGGACTCGGAATTTGCCTCTTGGTGGTCTCGCTGACAGTGTTCGGATGGGTCAAAAGTGCCGCGCTTTCGCGGCGCGTTCGTCTGTTACAAGCGGTGCAAACGCTGTGCGAGCGGATGGAACAGCAACTGCGCTTTTCGCCGGCATCGCCGTCGGAAATTTTGACGCGAGTGTCGGCGGATAGTGCGTTACGGTCGCTGTCGTTTTTGAAGGCGTTTGCGGCGATTTCGCCGGAGATGTTCCATACGCGATGGAAGCGAGAAATCACGTTGTTTTGCCGAAAAAACGGCTTTTCCGAAGAGGAGCGCACGCTTCTTTTGGATTTCGGCGCGGCGCTCGGCACGACCGATTTATACGGGCAGCAACGCCTTTGCACCGCTATGGCCGCCCGTTTTACCCAGTTGTATACGGCGGCGCGCGCGGAAGCGGCGGAAAAGGGGAGACTGTATGCTTCTCTCGGCGGTATCGGCGGTGCGGCAGTGGCGCTGATACTCATCTGAAATCCCATAGGAGGCGAAATCGGTTGGACGTGGATTTGATTTTCAAAGTGGCGGCCGTCGGCATCATTGTGGCGGTGCTCAATCTGGTGTTGACGCGAGCAGGACGGGAGGAGCAGGCAATGCTCACCACACTCGCCGGACTGATTGTTGTGCTGACAATGATTGTGAGAGAGATTGCTACGTTGTTTTCGGTGGTGAAAGAGGTGTTTGGGCTCGGATGACCACAGTGGCGCTTGTGGGGGTTCTTACGGCGGCGGCAATGATGGCGTTGGTCTTAAAAACACAGCGGCCCGAAATGGGGATGGCGCTGACGGTGTTGACCTCGGCGCTGGTGCTGACGGTGCTCGTTTCCGAGTTGACGCCGTTGTTGGATACGGCCAAAAACCTCTTTTCCGAATTGCCGCTTTCGTGGGAGTATGGCAGTATCCTTTTGAAGGGTCTCGGGGTGTGTCTTTTGACCCAAACGGCGGCGGATTTGTGCCGTGATGCCGGCGAAATTGCTTTGGCGAACAAGGCGGAGCTGTCAGGTAAAATCACTTTACTCGCGTTGTCGGTACCGTTGTTCGAGAAAGTGGCGACGTTGGCGGCTTCGATGATCGGCGGAGAAGGGATTGGATAGAAAAATGACGGAACGGGGCAGGTTCCGGCTCGCAATTCGCGCCGGAGCAATCGCTTGTTTTTCGTTGGTGTTATGCGGAATTCTTTCATTTTTTGCGACGGCGGAAACCGAGGACGTTTACCGTGAACAGTGGCAGGCAAGCGGTGCGCAAGAATTGGTAGAATCGTTGCCGGACAGCACGAAACAGCTGCTTTCTGAATTGGGTATTGAAGAAATATCGCTGTCAAGTATATCCACTTTACAGCCAAAATCGGTTACGCAAGAGCTTCTTGCGGTCGCCGACCGTCAAAAAAATGCGCCGTTCGCGGTTGCAGGGGTGCTTTTAGGAGCCCTTTTGCTGTGTACGATGCTCAACGGGATGCGCAAATTGCCGTCGGAAGAGACGCTGTCTGCCATCTACAAGACGGTAGGGGTTTTGGCGGTGTGTACGACGTTGTTCGTGCCGCTGTGCGATTGTATTCGGCAGGTGTGTGACGCGATGGAGGGCGCCTTCGTCTTTATGAGCAGTTTTGTGCCGGTATATGCCGGTGTGTTGGTTTCTTCCGGCAATCCCACGGCGGCTTTGTCTTTTCAGTCGGTGGTGCTGTTTGCGGCAGAGGGGATGAATGCGGCGCTGTCCGGTGCGGTAACACCGCTGCTAACCGTGTCGCTGGGGCTCGGAACGGCAGGCAGCATCGACGATACGTTTCCGTTGATGGCGGTGAGTCGGTTTCTCAACCGCCTTTGTACGTGGACGCTCGGCTTTTTCTGTACCGTTTTCGTGGGGCTGTTATCCTTGCAAACCCTTGTGGGAACAAGGGCGGATGGGGTGGCCATTCGTGCGGTGCGTTTCTCGCTTGCCAATTTGGTTCCGGTTATCGGCAACGCGGTGAGCGAGGCGTTCGGCACGGTACAAAACTGCCTTTTGGTATTGCGTACCACTCTCGGAGGAATGGGCGTTTTGGTGACGGGAATCTTGCTGTTGCCGCCGCTCATCGGTTGCGGATGGTGGGCGCTGTTGCTCAGTCTTTGCGGAGCGGTAGCGGAAAGTTTATCTTTTCCGTCGCTTTCCGGAATGCTGAAATTGTCGGCAGACGTGGTGAGAACGCTTGCCGGATTGCTGGTGTGCGGTGGGTTGTTTTTGATTATTTCCATCACGGTCGTCACGATGGCGGCAGGTGGATAAAGGGGTGAGACGATGGACGACGTTCGCGTATGGGCTACGGGATTGTGCTTTGCCGCCATCGGCGGCACGATTTTGCGGCGAATTGCGCCGGAAAAGGGGAGCGGCACGGTCTTTCGGGTGCTTTTGTCTGCGTTTTTCATCTGTGTGTTTCTTACCCCGTTTTTGGGGCTGATGTCGTTTTCGCCGGAGTTTTCGTGGGATGCGCTTCCCGTGGAATATGAACAATCGCTTCTTGAAGACGCCGTGAATCGGCAGTTGAGGGAAACGGTGGAAACTGCCGCGGCGGATATTGCCGAAACGGCGCTTTCCGCCCGTGGACTTTCGGCGCAAAAAATCGACGTCACGACGGATACTGCCGCCGACGGCGGCATATATATCTCTTGTGTAGACGTAACGCTGTCCGACCGCAGTCGCGGTCATAAAGCGGAGGCACGGGAATTGCTTGAAAACCGTTTGGAAACGACGGTCAATGTTAAGGAGGGGGATGAATGAGCGAAAGACCGGAAGAGACGACGGAGACGAAAAAATCGGAAATTTCCGGTTGGCTGACCTCTCCGAAAACGCTGAAAATCCTTGTAATCACGGGACTTGTCGGGATGGCGCTGATTCTGATTTCCTCGTTTTTTGATACCAAACCGACCGATACCCAAACCGCGGCGACCGCCGCCGACGATTATGCCGCTGTGATGGAGAACAAGTTACACGATATGCTCCTTTGCGTGGATGGCGTAACCGAATGCCGCGTGCTGGTTACGCTGGAAAACGGCAATCGGGTTGTGTATGCGAACGGCGGCAAAGAACCTCTGACCGAATGCGAGCCCACCGTGCGTGGCGTGGTGGTAGTTGTGGACGGTTTTGTGGATGAAACCTGCGAAATGCAGGTGAAAAACGTGGTGAAAACGGCGCTGCATCTTGCGGAAAAACGGGTGTGTGTCGTTACCAATATCTCCGGCGAAAACTAAACGAGAAAGGGCGAACGTATGATGAAAAAATGGATGGGCAAAAAGCAAGTGCTGATGGGGGCGCTTGTGGTGGCACTCGGGCTTGCGGTGTATCTTAACTACCATTTTGCAACGCAAAATCCGCTGTCTGCCGCAAGCGGAACGACGGCGAAAACAACGATTTCCAAGAATCTCGGCGATTCCAAATTCGTGGGGGCAACGACTGCCGCGAACGCAACAAAAGCCGGCACCGCCACGTCGGAATATTTTTCCGCCGCGCGCAAAAACCGCACAGCGGCGAGGGATGAGGCGGTAGAAATCATCGAGGATATTTTGGCACAGCCGACGGTGACCGACGAACTGTCGAAGCAGGCGTCGGCAAAATTGGAGACGCTGACGAATGCCATCAAGCAGGAGAGCGATATCGAGACGTTGCTCGCCGCGAAAGGGTTTTCCGAATGTCTTGTGTTTATTGACGGAGATAACGCTCACGTGACGGTGCGTTCGCCGAAATTGACGGCCAAACAGTCGCTTCAGATTTTGGACGTTGTCACGGCCCACAGCGATATTTCGGCGGAAAAAGTGAATATTGTGGCAGTAAATTAAAAAAATATGCAAAAAAATTGCAAAAATGGGTTGCTCAATACGAAGTTTGTGCTATAATATAAGAAAATGATTACGCGTGTAATCATATTCCGCCGTTTTTCGGCGCATAGGAGGACTTTGATATGAGCGAACTGTTTAACGCGCCGCAAAGCGGCGACTGCATTATTTCGGACGACGTGATTACCACCATCACCATTTCCGCCGCTTTGGAAGTGGACGGTGTGGCGGCGATGGCGCCGCGCGGTGTGAAACTGGGTAACGGCAAACCGATGAAAGCCGTGAAAGTGACCACCGAAAACGACGAGATTACGTTGGACGTCTATCTGAACCTCTTTGCGAATTGCCGCATTCCGGACGTGAGCGCCGAGGTGCAAAAACGCGTGAAGAGCGAAGTGCAGGATATGACCGGCAAACCGGTCACCAAAATTAACGTCCACGTAGCCGGCGTTGTTTTCGACGAAACGACTGTCGAAGCGGAAGCCGCTCCGGAACAGGACGCCGAATAATGGGATTCGATGCCCTCCGCGGCTTTGTGGAGGGCTTTTTCCGCGTAAAAACACTTACGGACGTAAGGAGAGGATATCTATGACACGTCATGAGGAACGGGAACAAGCGTTTTTGCTCTTGTTTGAAATGACCTTCAACGACGATGACGTTGAAGAACGCATTGCCGACGCCGAAGAGGCGCGTGGCGCGCAGTTTACGGAGTTTTCCCGTCGGCTGATTGCAGGCGTAACCGAATATCGCATCCAGTTGGATGACCGTCTGGCGGCGCATTCGAAAAACTGGCATTTGGATCGTCTGTCTCGCGTGGCGCTGACGGCGCTTCGTCTGGCGGCGTTCGAGATGCTTTACTGCGACGACATTCCCGAAAGCGTCGCCATCAACGAAGCGGTGGAACTCGTGAAGGCGTTCGGCGGCGAAGAAGACGGCGCGTTCGTCAACGGCGTTTTGGGCGGCCTTTCTCGCGAAGATCAACCGCAAACCGTATGAAAACACTGGGACTGGATACCAGCAACTACACAACGTCGGCGGCGCTGTATGACAGCGACACCGGCGTTTTGGTGCAAAAGAAGCAGTTGTTGCCGGTGAAAGAAGGGGAACTCGGACTGCGCCAAAGCGATGCCGTGTTCCATCATACCCGTCAGCTTCCCACGTTGGTGGAAGCGTTGGTTGCCGCGGTGACGGACGAGAGTGCGTCGGTTGCAATTTCGGCGGTGGGAGCGTCTACGCGCCCTTGCGAAATCGAGGGGTCGTATATGCCCTGCTTTCTCGTGGGGAGCGGACTGGCGCGCAGTATTGCCGCGATGAATGGATTGCCGCGGTTTGCGTTTTCCCACCAGCAAGGCCACGTTACCGCCGCCGCGTTCGGCGCCGGACGGCTCGATTTGTTGGACAAGCCGTTTTTGGCGTTTCACGTGTCCGGCGGCACGACGGAGTTGTTGCGCGTGACCCCGGGAGAGGACGGCTTGCCGCATTGCGAAAAAATCGGCGGTTCGCTTGATCTCAAAGCCGGTCAACTCATCGACCGTGTCGGCGGAATGCTCGGGTTGCCGTTTCCGGCAGGACCGGCACTCGAACAATTGGCGCTGACCGTGCCGGAACTCAAAAAAGCCGAGCGGCCGCACCTAAAGGTGGATGGCTTCGGTTGTCACCTTTCGGGCGTTGAGAACCAGTGCAAAAAGTTGCTTACCGACGGGCGCGAACCGGCGTTTGTCGCGCGGTACTGTTTGGATGCGGTGTATCTTGCGGTCAAAGGACTTACCGCCGCCGCCCTCGAAATGGTGGGCGATTTGCCGGTGGTGTATGCCGGCGGCGTGATGTCAAACGGCATCTTAAAAGAGAGATTACAGTCGGAGTTCGGCGGAATTTTTGCGCCGCCGGAGTATTCGTCCGACAACGCTTGCGGTATCGCGGTGTTGACTGCGCGCGCGGCGTTACGTTCATAAGAAAGCGAGGCGAGAGCGGTGGGAGTCGTTACCGTAACCCAGTTAAACCAATACGTCAAATCCCTTTTGGACGGCAATCCGTTGCTTTCGTCCGTGTATATCAGCGGTGAAATCAGCAATTTCACCAACCACTATAAATCCGGTCACTTGTACTTTACGCTGAAAGATGAAACCGCCGCCGTCAAAGCGGTGATGTTCAAAGGGCAGGCTTCGAAACTGACCTTTGAGCCGGAAAGCGGTATGAAAGTCATCGTCCGTGCGCGCGTGTCGCTGTATGACCGTGACGGCGCGTACCAGATTTATGTTGATGCCATGCAGCCGGACGGCGTCGGCGCTTTGCAAAAAGCGTATGAACAACTGAAAGCCAAGCTCGAAAAAGAGGGGCTGTTCGATGACAAACGCAAAAAGCCGCTTCCGCGGTTTCCGCAAAAGGTCGGCGTGATTACCGCCGAAACCGGCGCGGCTGTGCGCGATATTATCAACGTGCTCGGACGGCGATATCCGCTTGCCGACATCGTTTTATGTCCCGTGCTGGTGCAGGGCGACGGCGCGCCGCCGCAACTGATTGAGGCACTCGAACGGATGAATGCCGAAAAGGCCGCCGACGTGATTATCATCGGCCGTGGCGGTGGCTCGATTGAAGATTTGTGGGCATTCAACGACGAGGGAGTGGCGCGTGCGGTTGCCGCGTCGGAAATCCCCGTCATTTCCGCTGTCGGCCACGAAACGGATTTTACCATCTGTGATTTCGTTGCCGACCTGCGTGCACCGACTCCGTCGGCGGCGGCGGAGCAGGCGGTGCCCGACCAAAACGAATTGCGTACACAGCTTGGACACCTGACGGAACGCGCGTCCGCGGCGCTTGATTTCCGCTTAAAACGGGAGCGCCAGCGGTTAGAGGCGCTCGCCAAATCCCGTATGTTGCGCGAGCCGATGACGTTGATTGAAGAACAACAAATGCGGCTCGATTATACCGTGCGCGGTTTGCAAACCGTTTGCGGCGGTACGGTTTTGAACGAACAAAAACGCTTGTCTGCCGCGGCGGCAAAACTGGATGCACTCAGTCCGCTGAAAGTGCTTGGGCGTGGCTACGCTATCGCGCGCAAGGGCGAGACAGTGCTTCGCTCGGTGAAGGACGTAAAAAGCGGTGACCGTCTGACTGTCCGACTTTCGGACGGCGAGTTGCCCGTTGTGGCGGAATAAGGAGGAATGCGATATGTCGAAAGAAATGACCTATGAGCAGGCTATGACGCGCCTGGAAGAAATCGTTGCGCAGTTGGAGAGCGGTAAGTGCACCCTCGACGACTCGATGAAACTGTTTGAAGAGGGCGCGAAGATGACGGATTTTTGCCGCAAAGCGCTCGCGGATGCGGAACAGAAAATCCAAAAATTACAGACGAAAACCGCAGAGACTTCTGCTGAGGAATAAACGTATGAAACTCTATTCGGAACAACTGGAAAAGTATTGCGCGTTGGTGGAAGCGGCATTGCCGTCTTATCTGCCTGAGCCGAAAGACGGGGAAGAGACGGTCTGCCGCGCGATGGCGTACGCCTGCGAGGCAGGCGGAAAACGTCTGCGCCCGGTGCTCTTGTGCGCGTTTGCGGCGCTGGCAGGCGGAACTGTCGAGACGGTGCTTCCGTACGCCTGCGCCATCGAGATGATTCACTCGTATTCGCTGGTGCACGACGATATGCCGTGTATGGATAACAGTCCGCTTCGCCGCGGTAAGCCGTCGGTTCACGCGAAATTCGGCGAGGATATGGCGCTTCTTTGCGGCGATGCTCTGTTAAACCGCGCATTCGAAACGGTGCTTTCCGCTGACACCGCCGTTGCCGCCGACCGCCGCTTGCAGGCGTCGTTTGTGTTGGCGAAAGCCGCCGGCATTCGTGGAATGATCGGTGGACAGACGATTGACCTCGAAAATGAGGGAAAAGCCATCGAACTGTCTCTCCTCGAGGAACTTCACCGCAAAAAAACCGGTGCGCTGATTACCGCCGCCTGCGAAATGGGGGCGATTCTCGGCGGTGGAGACGATGCCTTTGTCGCCGCTGCACGGGAATACGGTAAAAGTGTGGGACTGTGCTTCCAGTTGGTGGACGATATTTTGGATGTGACCGCCACGGCCGAAGAACTCGGTAAACCCGTCGGCGGCGACGAACAAAACGAGAAAAACACCTACGTCTCCTTGTTGGGACTTGACGAAACGCGCCGTCTTGCGGCGGAACATACCGAAAAAGCGGTTGCCGCGCTGAACGGATGCGCCGACGCCGCCGATTTGCAGGCGCTCGCCAAAGCGCTGTTATCCCGTACGATGTAAAAGAGGCATTTTTATGGACGTTCAACTGCTTAACAACATACATAGCCCTGCCGATTTGCGCGCGCTGGACCGTGAACAACTCCCGGCACTGTGCGACGAAATTCGTGCGGTGATTCTTGACCGTGTGTCCCAAAACGGCGGCCATTTGGCTCCTAACCTCGGCGTGGTCGAGCTGACGGTGGCGCTTCATCGCACGTTCGATTGCCCGAAAGACGCGATTGTCTGGGACGTGGGACACCAGTGCTATACGCACAAACTGCTGACCGGTCGATACGACCAATTCGATACCCTCCGTCAGCAGGGCGGCATTTCCGGCTTCCCCGATCCGCGTGAAAGCGAGTATGACGCGTTTATCGCCGGTCACAGCAGCACCGCGGTGTCGGTGGCGGCAGGATTGGCGCGCGCCAACACGCTGAAAGGGGACGACCATACGGTTGTCGCCGTTATCGGCGACGGTGCGCTCACCGGCGGTATGGCCTACGAAGGACTCTCCAACGCCGGCCAAAGCAACGACCGCCTGATTGTCGTGCTCAACGACAACCATATGTCCATCAGCAAAAACGTGGGCTTTGTGGCGCGGCATTTAGCGAACCTGCGCGCTCGCAGTGGTTACGTTAAGTTCAAACACGGGCTGACCCGTGTGTTACATAAAATCCCGTTAATCGGCAAGCCGATTTACCGCTTTTTGCTCCGCGCTAAACAGCGGATGAAATACGCGCTGTACGATAGCAGTACCATGTTCGAGGATATGGGCTTTTACTACATTGGTCCGATTGACGGCCACAACCTGCGCGACTTGACGATGGCGATGGAATCGGCGAAACAGATTGAACAGCCGGTTTTGTTGCACGTGGATACCGTCAAAGGTAAGGGCTACGGTCCGGCGGTGCAAAATCCCGACACGTTCCACGGTATCGGTAAATTCGACGTGGAGACCGGCAAACCGGCATCGTCCGGCAACTCGTTTTCCAAAACGTTTGGCGAAACGATGGTGGAACTCGCCGAAGAGCACGACGACGTGGTCGCCATTACGGCCGCTATGAAAGGTGGCACGGGACTTTCTGCGTTTGCCGAAAAATTCCCCGACCGGTTTATGGACGTGGGCATTGCCGAAGAACATGCGGTGACCACCGCGTCCGCGATGGCAACCAAAGGCATTGTGCCGGTGTTTGCGGTGTATTCCACGTTCTTGCAACGGTGTTTTGACCAATTGGTGAACGACACCGCGATTCTCAATAATCATATTGTGCTCGCCATCGACCGTGCCGGTATCGTGCCGGATGACGGGGTGACCCACCAGGGCATTTTCGACGTGGCGATGCTCAACGCCGTCCCGAATATGACGGTGTACGCGCCGTCTACGCTCGCGGAACTGCCGCTGTGCTTAAAACAGGCGATTTACGGCACGTCCGGTCCCGTTGCTGTCCGTTACCCGAAAGGAAACGAACTGCCTTGTGACGTGGAGTATACGCCGGACGGGCATTTGTATACGCTCTTTACGCCCGACGGCAAAAAGCCGGAGACGTTGTTTGTAACGTATGGACGCATTTTCTCGTCCGTGATGAACGCCGCCAAGCGCTTAAACGAAAACGGCGTGCCGGTCTCGGTGTTGAAACTGACTCGTATTAAACCGCTCCCGAAAGGCGTGATTTCCGAAGCGCTCGGGTATCGCCGCGTTCACTTCTTTGAAGAGGCGGAACTGGCCGGCGGTGTGGGTGAATTTTTCGGCAGTCGTCTTGTGCAGCGCGGTTTTGCCCGTGAATATGAGATTCACGCTGTCAAAGGCTTTGTGCCCACCTGCAAAACCGACTGGGGTCTTGCCCAAGTCGGGCTGGATACCGATGGGATTTGCCGCGCGGTAGCCGGTCAGACGTTTGCACCGGAGGAAACCGATGAGTGAACGGCGATTAGATGCGGCACTCGTCTCGCTCGGGCTGGCCGCTTCCCGTGAATGGGCGAAAAAACATATCCAAAACGGATTGGTGACGGTGAACGGCAAGCCTGCCAAAAAACCGGCGCAACTGGTTGCGGATACGGATGAAATCGCCTGCGCTGCGACCGACAATTTTGTCGGGCGTGGGGGATACAAACTGGAAAAAGCCTTGATGATGCGCGCGTATGACCTGACCGGCAAAACGGCGCTCGACGTGGGCGCGTCTACCGGCGGCTTTACCGAGCGGTTACTGCTTGCCGGCGCCGCTACCGTCTATGCCCTCGACGTGGGGCACGGGCAACTGCACGAACGGCTGAAAAGCGACCCTCGCGTGGTGAATTTGGAGGGGACGGATATCCGCTCGGATGCCGCTCGTGCCGCCATTTCACCGGCATCGGTGGATTTTTGCAGTGTGGACGTGTCGTTTATCAGCCTTAAACTGGTGTTGCCGATGCTTCCGGTATTTCTCAAAAACGGAGCAGACGTGGTGACGCTGATTAAACCGCAATTCGAGGCCGGCCGCGCCGCTATCGGCAAAGGCGGTATCGTGAAAGACAAAAAGGCGCGCGAAAAGGTGCTGTGTGAGTTGATGCCCACTTTCGCCGCCGCACATCTTCGTATAACGAATTTGACGACGTCGCCCATTACCGGCGGCGACGGCAACGTAGAATATTTAGCGCTTTGTACGTACTGCCCCGACGAAACGGTGGTTCCCATCGGGGCGGATGCGGTGAAACTTCTTTTAGAAATGGAACCCAATCCAGACGAAAGGTCGTGTAGTGTATGCGTGTTGCGCTCGTAAATCACCCACACATCGAGCAATCGAAAGATTTGGCCGCCCGTGTGTGTGATTTTCTGTCCTCTGCCGGAGCAACGACGGAGAACGCTTTGTTCGGCAATGCGGAACAGGCTATTTTGAACGCGGACGTGGCGGTGGCACTCGGCGGAGACGGAACGATGATTCACGTCGCCAAAATTGCCGCCAAGGCGGATGTGCCACTGCTCGGTATCAACTGCGGTCACCTCGGCTTTATGGCCGGAATGGAAGAGGACGATTTGTCCGACCTTACGCGCCTGAT
Organism: Acutalibacteraceae bacterium; assembly: GCA_045640165.1. GTDB lineage: Bacteria > Bacillota > Clostridia > Oscillospirales > Acutalibacteraceae > RGIG426. Next base: position 13,387 of record JAZUEK010000032.1, read on the forward strand.
GCGTGGTGACTATACGTTGGATGAACGTCAGATGTTGGACGTTACGGTGCATAACCGAAAAACCGGCGAAACAACACAGGTTTCCGCGCTGAACGAAGTGGCGGTTTCCCGTGGCGTAACGACCCACATCGCTACGCTGAATTTGTTTGACCACGACAAGAAAATCGCCACGTTTTCGGCAGACGGATTGTTGATTGCCACGCCGACCGGTTCCACCGCGTATTCGCTGTCGGCAGGCGGACCGATTGTCGATCCGCGCGTTGCCTGCTTCGTGGCGACGCCCATTTGTCCTGCCGGGTTAACGGCTCGGCCGATGGTTATTAGTGTGGACGCCGATTTAAGGCTTCAGATTTCTCCGCGTCACGCGGAAGATCAACTGTATCTCTCGGCGGACGGCGAAAAGGGGATTCACGTGGGGCAAGAGGATGTAATTTCCATTCGCCGCCACGAAAAAACGGCAAAATTCATTCGTTTTATCCCCAACGCCTTTTACGATACCCTTCACGAAAAAATGATTGGGCGACTGGAAAGTGCCCGAAATACTGAGAAATGAGGAGACTACTATGAAAGACAATCGCAGAAACGCCATTTTGGAAATCATTCAGCAAATGCCGGTGGAGACGCAGGACGAACTGCAACGTCAGCTGTCTCTTCGTGGGTTTGAGGTGACGCAGGCTACCGTGTCGCGTGACATTCGCGCGCTTCGCCTTGTGAAACGTCATACCCAAAGCGGCCGCAGTTGCTACACCACCTCCGACCCGAGCGTGGGTGGTAACTCCCGTTTTTACGCGGTGTTCTCCGGTGCGGTGGAGGAGATTGACTACGCCTCCAACATCGTCGTGTTCAAATGCGGCGCCGGTATGGCGAACGCCGTCTGCGCTTCCATTGACGATGAAAAATGGGATGACCTCGTGGGCACGCTTGCCGGCGACGACACGATTTTCTGCCTGATGCGCAACGAGACTGCTGCCAAAAATCTGGCGGAACGCCTGAACACCTTACGATAATTTCCGAAAAAGGAGAAGCGCTATGCTTTCTCATCTTAACATTGAAAATATCGCCATTATCGAGCGTGCCGACCTGCAGTTTGGACGCGGCTTCAACGTGCCCACCGGCGAAACCGGCGCCGGCAAGTCGATTATTATCGATGCGCTGTCGGCGGTGCTGGGGGAACGGACAAGCCGTGACCTCGTGCGTACCGGCGCGGATAAAGGCATCGTAACCGCGGTGTTCGAGGAACTGTCCGAAAAGACCGCTTCTGCCGTCGCTGCCCTCGGCTTTTCCGAGGTGGGTGACGAGCGGACGCTGATGCTTTCGCGCGAAATCGCGGCAGACGGCAAAACCACTTGCCGCGTGGACGGCAAAGCGGTGACAATGGCGATGCTCCGTGACGTGGGACGGCTTTTAGTCAACACCCACGGTCAACATGAAAACCAAACCCTTTTGTCGCCCGAAAACCACTTGCAAACGCTGGACGTGATGGGAGATTTACTGCCGCTTCGCGACAAGTATGAGGCGGCGTATCACCACTACTGTACCTTGAAGCGCGAGTGGAATACGCTGACGAAATCGGCTGACGACCGCGAAAAACGGCGCGAACTGCTCAGCTTTCAACTGGCGGAAATTGACGCCGCCGGCTTAAAACCGGGCGAGGAAGAGGAATTACTCGAAACCTGTCGGCTTTTCCGCGACAAGGAAAAAATTGCAGGCGAACTGACCAAAGCCGAAAAAGCCCTCTGCGGCGAGACGGACGAGCTTTCGGGCAAAGACGTGCTCGGCGCGGTGGAGTTGCTTTCCGATGCGGCCGAAAGTCTGCGCCGCGCCGCCGTGCATTACGACGGGGCAACCGCGCTGTCCGAGCGACTGTCGTCGCTTTGCGCCGATTTGGCGGATTGCCGCGACGAAGTTGTGGCTACGTCGGAAAACTTTGCGGTGGATGAGCAGATGCGCGACAATGCCGAAACGCGACTCGCGGAAATCCGCAAGTTGACCGCAAAATACGGACAAACCGTCGCCGACGTGCTTGCTTACGGCGAACAATGCCGCGCGGAGTTGTCTGCGGACGAACACGCTGACGAGCGTCTTTCGACGCTTCAAGTCGAAATCGACGAGGCGGAAACCGCCGTCATTGCCGCATCGGAAGCGCTCCATGCCGCGCGTGTTATCGCCGGCGAAGCGTTTGCAAAAGCGGTGGAAAACGAGTTGAGTTATCTCGATATGCCCCACGTCAAAATGGCGGTGGCCATTGAGCCGACGTCGCTCACCGTGACCGGCGGCGACAACGTGGAATTTTTGCTTTCCGCCAACGTGGGCGAACCGCCGAAACCGCTTGCTAAGGTGGCGTCCGGTGGTGAGTTGTCCCGTATTATGCTGGCGATTAAAGCCGTAATGGCGGACAAAGACGACATCGACACGCTTGTGTTCGACGAAATCGACACCGGCATCAGCGGCCGCGCTGCACAAAAGGTGGGGGACAAACTGCGCGAGATTGCCACGTCCGACAAGCGCGCGCGTCAGATTTTGTGCGTCACCCATTTGGCGCAAATCGCGTCCAAAGGCCACGTGCATTTGCTGATTGAAAAATCCGTCCGCGACGGGCGCACGTTTACCGACGTGTTGCCGCTGTCGCCGGAGGGACGCGAGCGCGAACTGGCGCGCATTATCAGCGGTGTGGAAAACGAGGCATCGCTTTTGGCGGCAAGAGAAATGCTCGCGACAAACGCGGCAAATTAAACAGCACATTGCGCGCTTTCGCGCGTTTTGTATAAAACGTTGTGTTAAATTTTTATTTATAGGAGGAACCTAGAATGATTCTTAAAAATGCAACCGTTTACGGCGCCGACTTCGAGCCGGCGAAACAGAACATCGCCGTTGAGGGCGAAAAAATCACCGCCGTCGGCGCGGTGGACGGCACGGGCGAGGAATTCGACCTCACCGGCCTCACCGTCATCCCCGGCATGATTGATATGCACATCCACGGCTGTGCCGGCTTCGATACCGGCGATGCCACGCCCGAGGCGCTCGAAGCGATGTCCGCGCTGCTCGTGACGCGCGGCGTCACCTCGTTCTGCCCGACGTCGATGACCCTTGGTTTCGACGAGCTTACCAAAATCTTCGCGAACGTGGTGGAGATGAAATCCAAAGTCTCCGGCGCGTACATTCAGGGCATCAATATGGAAGGCCCGTACATCGCCATGTCCAAAAAAGGCGCGCAAAACGCCGACTACGTCCGCAACCCCGATAAAGAGGAGTTCAAAAAACTGTTCGACGGTTGCAACGGCGCGGTGAAAGTGGTGGATATCGCCCCTGAATGTGACGGCGCGGAAGCGTTCATCAAAGAAGTGCAACCCTATTGCGCGGTTTCGATTGCTCACACCGCCGCTGACTACGACGAGGCGTGCAAAGCGTTCGAGTGGGGCGCGCGCCACGTGACCCACCTCTACAACGCGCAGAGCGGTCTGACCCACCGCAAACCCGGCGTTGTCGGTGCCGCGTTCGATATGGGCAGCCGCGTCGGTGCTCGTGCGGAACTCATCTGCGACGGTTTCCACATTCATCCGGCCGCGCTGCGCATCGCGTTTAGCCAAATGGGCGAGGATGGCACCGTTATTGTCAGCGACTCGATGAAAGCCGCCGGCTGTGTGGACGGTGAATATGACCTTGGCGGTCAGCCGGTCTTCGTGAAAAACGGCAAAGCCCTGCTCGAGGATGGCACGATTGCCGCTTCCACCTCCAACCTGCACGAGGAGTTCAAAAACGTCGTGTCTTTCGGCATTCCGCTGAAACAGGCGATTAAATCCGTTACCATCAACCCGGCGAAAGCCATCCGCGTGGACGACGTTGCCGGCTCGATTGAAGTGGGCAAAAATGCCGACTTGCTCGTGATGGACGACGAGTGGAACATTAAACTCGTCGTGGTCAAAGGTGTTGTGAAAGTCAACAATCTGTAAGATTTCGCTTCAAAAAAGGAGAGATTTGTGATGTCGGAAAACAAATGCAACAAACAAACCCTGCTTTGGATCGGCGTGGCGATTGTGTCCGCGCTGGTTGCCGCCGCCACCGTGGCGGTGGTGCTTCGCCGCTACTTCAAAAAAGAGGAACTTTGCGGTGATGCGGAGTGCATCTCCTATGATTTTGAGCCGGAAGAACTGGCGTTCGACGATGAATTCGGCGCGGACAACGTCATTGACGTGACCGAAGTTATCGACCAAGCGTAAGAGTAAGCGTTCACCCGTCGGCGTGCGCGTCGACGGGTGTCTTCCGGTTTATGAAACGGATTTTTTAAGTGAAAGGAGTGGGGGCGTTGCGCAAAAACGACCTTTTACCCGTGTCGATTGACGGCGTGACGTCCCTCGGCTCCGGTATTGCCCGTGTCAAAGACACGGAACATCCCGACGGACTCGTCACGTTTGTGCCGCTGACCGCGCCGGGGGATGAAATTTCCTGCCGCATTTTGAAAGTGGAAAAACGCCACGCGTTCGGCAAAATGGAAGAATTGCTCATACCGTCGCCGGCGCGCACGGACAACGTCGGGTGTGACGCGTTCGGCAAATGCGGCGGTTGCGCGTGGCGACACGTACAGTATAGGGAAGAACTGAAATACAAAGAACAACACGTGTTCGATTGCCTCACCCGTATCGGCGGCGCAAACCCCGAATTTTTGCCGATTTGTGGGTGCGAGCAACCGGACGGCTATCGCAACAAGGCGCAATATCCGATTGCGCCGAATAAAGAGGGCAAGCCGGTACTCGGTTACTATGCGACCCATAGTCATCGGGTCATTGCCGCCGACACCTGCGCGCTCGAACCGCCGGTGTTTACCGAAATCAAGCGCCGCGTTATGGCGTGGATGACCGAAAACGCCGTGCCGGCATACAATGAAGAAACCAAAACCGGTCTTGTGCGGCATCTGTATATCCGCACCGCCGAAAAAACGGGGGAAACCATGGTGTGCCTTGTCGCCACCTCCGGTAAAATCCCTGCCGCATCGGCGCTGATCGCCTCGCTTCGCGAGGTCGAGGGCGTATGCTCGATTTTGGTCAACGTTAATAAAAAAGAAACCAACGTCATCCTCGGCGACCGCGAATTTACGCTGTGGGGACGTGACTATATTACCGATATTCTCTGCGGCGTGAAAGTGCGTCTGTCTGCACGGTCGTTTTACCAAGTGAATCGCCGTCAAGCGGAACGCCTTTACACTATCGCCGCTGACTTTGCCGACCTAAAAGGGGAGGAAACTCTGCTCGACCTCTACTGTGGCGCCGGAACGATTGGGCTCTCGATGGCAGACCGCGTCAAAGACCTCATCGGGGTGGAAATCGTGCCCGAAGCGGTAGAGGATGCGAAGCGTAACGTCGTCGAAAACGGGGTGAAACACGCCCGTTTTCTGTGTGCAGACGCGGCAAAAGCCGCCAAAACGCTCGCCAAAGAGGGTGTGCGCCCTGACGTGGTGGTGCTTGATCCGCCGCGCAAAGGATGCGACGAATCGCTTATCCAAACGGTGGTGGAAATGAACCCCGACCGCGTGGTCTACGTCTCCTGCGATCCGGCGACGCTGGCACGCGATGTAAAGTGCTTTGCCTTGTCGGGCTACACCTGCCAAAAAGCGCAGGCGGTGGATATGTTCCCACGCACGGCGCACGTTGAGTGTGTTGTTCTGTTGTCGCGAGCGTAAGCGAAGCGAGAACAGATTACAACACGCCATGCAAGGCGCGCCCAAGAAGCGGAGCCGCAGGCGAACGCTGATTGGATGCGGGCTACTGCTGAGTGTGTTGTTCTGTTGTCGCGAGCGTAAGCGAAGCGAGAACAGATTACAACACGCCATGCAAGGCACGCCCAAGAAGCGGAGCCGCAGGCGAACGCTGATTGGATGCGGGCTACTGCTGAGAGCGTCGTTTTGCTCAAAAAATCATAAAATCCTTTTCAAAAGGTGGTGGTCACCGTGAAAAAAATCCGCTTCGGCATTGTCGGTGCCGGAAATATTGCGCACCGCTTTGCAAAAGCGTGCCAACATTCCGAAAAAGCGGAACTGTGCGCGGTGGCTTCCCGTACAATGGAAAAAGCGAACGCCTTCGGGGACGAATTCGGCATTCCGCTCCGTTTCGGCAGTTACGAGGAGCTGGCGCAGTCGGCCGACATCGATGTGGCGTATATCGCTGTGCCGCACGCGCTGCACAAACCCTGCTCACTTCTTATGATGAACCACAAAAAACACGTGCTTTGCGAAAAGCCGATTGCCGTCAACTCGAAAGAGCTCGAGGAGATGATTGCCTGCGCAAAACTCGGCATTGTATATCCGCAAGACGGACAGTGACATTAAGGAGAGACTTTTATGAAAGAACAGTACAAATACGTCCGCATTCAAGGGCGGAACTTGGCCGCCAATACCATGACGGGAAAAGGCGTGTTCAGTTTATGTATGGAACTGATTCGCAGTAAACGCATGGAGCAGGAAGACGCAGATTTGTATATGGAAATTGATTCCTGGTTTGCCGAAAACCTGCCTTGGCCGGAACAATGCAAACGGCAAGAACAAGTGGTCTGTTATTTTAAGACCGAGAACGCCGCCGAAATGCTCAAATGGATAAAACCGGCGCTGTGGCTTTTGTCCCGTTATGACATTCCTTATTATCTGGTGTATACCAACACACCGGGTGAAATCGTGTACGAAGACAAATATCAGATTGTCGCCCGAGTGGACGATATTGAAATCCAACCGGTGCCGGAATCTTGGTCGGATAACTATTGATGTAAAAGGAGGGCGTTTCTTTGGCGGCGTGTTTGTGTGTGGCGCTCGGCGGCGCAGTCGGGTCGGTACTGCGGTATCTTGTGAGCCTCATTGACCTCGGCGAAACGACCGTATTTCCCTATAAAACGCTGTTTGTCAACGTAGTCGGCGCGTTTGTTATCGGGTTGCTCGTGGCGTTTGCCGCCAAAAGCGCTGTGCTTTCGGACAACTGGATGCTCTGCCTCAAAGTCGGGCTTTGCGGCGGTTTTACCACCTTTTCCACCTTTGCGCTCGAAACCGTCACCCTCACACAAGACGGCAAATGGGGGATTGCAGTCGCTTACGTTTTGTTAAGCGTGCTGTTGTCACTTGCGGCGGTATGGTCTGCCGAAGCGATGGTGAAATAACTTTGCACTTTCCGCCGGATTTCCGGCGTTTGATTAGGAGGACTACCTATGATCTACGATAACGTTCTGCAAGCGATTGGGCATACGCCCATTATCCGCTTAAACCGTCTGTGTGAGCCGGATTCTGCCGAGATTCTCGTCAAATTCGAAGGGCTTAACGTCGGCGGTTCGATTAAAACCCGTACCGCGTACAATATGATTTGCGAGGCGGAAAAGCAGGGACTGCTCAACGAGAATTCCATCATCGTCGAGCCGACGTCCGGCAACCAAGGCATCGGTCTTTCGCTGGTCGGCGCGGTGCGCGGCTATAAAACCGTCATCATTATGCCCGACTCGGTGAGCGTCGAGCGCCGCTTGCTCGTCAAGCACTATGGCGCAGAGGTCATCACCGTCCACGACGACGGCGATATCGGCGCGTGCATCGACGAATGCCTGCGGTTGGCGCTCGAAATGCGCGACAATGACCCGAACGTCTTTGTGCCGCAACAGTTTGAAAACGTCAACAACACGCTGACTCACAAAAAACACACCGCGCTCGAAATTATGGAGCAAGTGGCAGGCCCGATTGACGGCTTTTGTTCCGGCATCGGCACGGGCGGCACGATTACCGGTATCGGCGAGGTGCTGAAAGCACAGTATCCGAATATGGAAATTTGGGCAGTGGAGCCGGAAAACGCCGCAATTTTGGCAGGCGGCAACATCGGCACACACCTGCAAATGGGTATCGGCGACGGACTGATTCCGCCGATTCTCAACACCGAGATTTATAACGATATTTGCATTATCTCCGATGAGGAAGCGCTGAAAACCGCGCAGGACCTTGCGAAATACGAGGGCATTATGTGCGGCATTTCGAGCGGCACCAACGTGGCCGCCGCGCGTCGACTTGCGAAAAAACTCGGCAAAGGAAAAACGGTTGTGACCGTACTTCCCGATACCGCGGAACGATATTTTTCCACGCCGCTTTTTGAAGACTGACTATCACCTAAAGATGTTTAAGGAGACCGGATTATGAAACACCTACGGCTTAAAAAACCGCGCATTCGGCGGCGACTCGGCGCACAGAACACGCCTGCGAATTACGCGTATTTATATTACGGTATTTTCGCGCTGTGTGCGGTTGTTTATGTTTTAATTGCCATGCTGACGCGCGGCGATTCCGTGCGGTATTCGTTGTTTTACTCGTATCAGAATACCTACACGGAAAGCACCGATATGTTTATGGATTTCTTTAACTCGGTGCGCGACGCATCCCACAACGGCGGTTATGATAAAAAGGTGATTTATCCGCCGCTTGCAAACCTAATCTTTTTCGGTTATGCCAAGATGTTTAAGTCGGAATTGGTGGCAACGGCATTCGGGGATCGCTTTAATTTTCGTAACAACGATCCTATTGCGCTGTTCGTGTATTTCGTGTCCATCATGCTGTGCGTATTTGCGGTTTACCTGATTATTGACCGTTATTTACAGCGGTGTAATTTCAAATCCGCACCTGCGGCGTTGGCACTCTCGTCGGCGCTGTCGTTCCCGATGCTTTATGCGATTCAGCGCGGCAACATTATCATTTTGGCCATTCCGCTGACGATGTTTTTCGTCTTTTTCCGCAACCACGATCGCAAACTCGTGCGTGAACTGTCGTATATTGCGTTGGCGTTGGCGGCAGGACTTAAGATTTATCCTGCGGTGTTCGGTATCCTTTTGATTACCGATAAAAAGTACAAAGAGGCGGCGCGCTTGGTTGTGTATGGTATTATCGCGTTTGCGTTGCCGATTTTTGCGTTTGGTGGACCGGAACTGTTGTGGAAACTGGTCACGAATATTTTCCACTTCAATTCCAAACGTGCCGATAGAGCAAATGTGTATCGCTCCGGTTATTCGTTCCAAGAAATTTTAATGCTTTTTGCGCCGAAAGGATTCGCCAACACCTGCGGAAAAGTGGTGTTTTGGTGTTTGGAACTGATGGCAGGACTGATGGTGTTTTTGCTCCGGAAGGACTGGCAAAAGCTCACGGCACTGTGCTATATGGTCTTTAACCTGCGCTCCTTGGCGTCGGTGTATGCGCTGGCGTTCTTCTTGATTCCGTTTATTTTGTTCTTGACCGACAAGCGAAAGTTCCGTTGGAACGATTATTTATACCTATTGTGTCTTGCGCTGATGTTTATTCCGCTTCCTTGTATTTGGTACGGATTCCTCGGTAGCATAGCGGACGGAAGTGCGTTGCTTAACGGCCTTTCCGGTGCGGCGCTGGATAGGATGCGTTGGACACTGATTGCTCATTACGGCGCAGTCAATAAACTTGTTTCTGTGTTTGCGTTCCAAGGGACATTTGCGCTTTTGGTGGTAGACGTTTTGGCGGCGCCAGAAAAAGATTCTGCTAAAAAGTCAAACCGTGTTTCGTGGCCGAAAAAGCGATTCGCCAAAAAAGAAACCGCGCCGAAAGAGGACGTCGTCTTGCCGGAGGAGGAAAACGCGTGAGCAAAGAGAACCGTTTTGCTGCTTTTTGGAAAAGCGGATTTCAACTGAAATATTCGCATGTTCGTGCGGCGGCGTTTCTCTATATGGGACTTCCGTTTTTGATTTTCTCGCTGACATGGCTTGCGTTTTTGCCGGCGCTTATCAGCGCTACGGTGACGATTTTCATCTTGGTTTTGGTTGTGAAACCGGATTTACTCAAGAAGAATCCTGTGCCGGAAGGGGCATCGCTCAATCCTAACGCAACGGAACACATCCACGTGCCTACCGGAGTGATGCTGACCGTGATTGTGGCAACGGGCCTTTGGATTTGGTGGTCGGGTATCGGCGGTGGCTTTTATCAGTCCGGCGATTTTCCGTATCGCAATGCGGTATTCCGTGACCTGATTCAATACGATTGGCCGGTCATTTACGGCGGAGAAAAGGGAATGCTTGCCTACTATATTGGTTTTTGGCTTCCTGCCGCCGTTTGCGGTAAGTTCGTGGCACTTTTCACCGACAACGCGGCGGTGATTTGGCAAATGGGCAACACGGCATTATATCTTTGGGCGCTTCTCGGCGTGCTGCTGGTGCTGTTTATGCTTTACTTTAACGTCAAAGCCGAAAGCGGCAAAAAAGTGATGATCGCCACGTTCGTATTTCTCTTTTTCAGCGGTATGGACCTCGTGGGATGGTTCGGTGCCGGTGCGGACGGGTTTTTCGCTCGTCTGGTGGAGGAGAATATCCACATCGAATGGTGGGCGAAGAAAATCAGTTTCCCGTCGGGTCACTTATTGCAATACAGTTCGTTTACCACACAACTGTTTTGGGTGTTTAACCAAGCGGTTGTGACGTGGCTTTGCACGCTTACGCTGTTCCGCGAGCAAACGCCGCAGAATTTTGTCTTTATCGGTATGATGTCGCTGTTTTGCGGTCCGATTCCGTTTTACGGGTTCTTTGTGTTGGCGCTTACGCTGGGAATTCTCTTTATCTGGCGTGCGCGCAAGCACGTGAAATTTGCCGCGTTCTCCTTTATATCGCTGTCGAACGTACTTGCTGTGATTGGTATTTTCCCCGTCTGCTTTGCGTATTTCACCGGCAACTCTGCCGCCACGATTAAGAGCGGAAGCAAACTGCTTCGGTTTGTGCCGCGGTTGATTTTTAACGTCAGCGGTCGGGCGGACGGCGGACTTTCGGTTAAACGATTGGCGCTGTTTATTGCGTTCTTATTGTTGGAATTTCTCTTGGCGGCCCTGCTCATTTGGTGGCACAACCGCAAAGAATTGCCGTTTTGGGCGTGTATCGGCATGTTGTGTCTGTTCCCGATGGTGTTTACGGGCGCGGCGGCGGATTTCTGTATGCGCGCGACCATCCCGGCGTTGGTGATTTTCTGCGTGTATATTCTTCGCTTTTTGTTCGAGAAATGGAATAGCCCCAAACGGTCGGCAGATCGACTGATTTGTCTTGTGTTGGCAGGCTTTTTGATTCTCGGTGCGGCAACACCGGTGGTGGAGATGTCTCGCGGTATTTATAAGAGCGTCGAAGCCGGCCGTTATTTAACCTATAACGACACGTTCAAGTCGCTCGGAAGCGACGAAAAAGCCGCGAACAGCATTAAAAACTTTACTGCTCAGAAGTACGAGGATTCGACCTTCTATACCTATTTCGCGCGCCGTTGACGCGCTTTGAGAGGAGGGCGTGCTATGGCACATCCCATCAAGCATTTTCGCACCATTACCCGACATCGCCATGCGGTGATTCGTAACTGCTTCAAAGCCGGTATCGGTTTCCAAGGGCTGTTCCACGATTTATCCAAATACACGCCCACGGAATTTATTCCGGGCGCGAAATATTATCTCGGTACGCGTAGTCCGAATGAAGAGGAACGGCGTTTGTTCGGTTTCTCGCGCGCATGGCTTCACCACAAGGGTCGCAACCGCCACCACTTTGAATACTGGACGGATTACAACCCGAAAACGCGTACGATGGGTCCGGTGCCGATGCCGAAACGCTACGTGGTCGAGATGTTCTGTGATCGTGTAGCGGCGAGCAAAATCTACAAAGGCAAGGACTATACAGATGCTTCCGCCTACGAGTATTTTTTGCCCGGCAAGGCGACCCGCTTTATCCATCCCGAAACCTCCGACCAAATCGAGCATTTCTTGAAATTGCTCGCAGACGAGGGAGAAGACGCGGCGTTCAAAGCCGTCAAAGCGTGGCTTAAAGAGGAGTAAACCGCCGCGTTTCGCTGAAACGAGGGATTTTTATGGAACATAAACACTACGGAAAAACATTACTCGCCGCTTATCTCGGCTCGGTAACGCAGGCGATCACGGCCAACTTTTTGCCGCTTCTCTACGTCACGTTCCAAACCGCCTACCGCTTTTCGCTTACCCAAATCGCGCTGATTTCCGCCGTCTTCTTTTTTGCCCAACTCGTGGTGGATTATCTGTGCGCCAAAGTGGTGGACAACATCGGCTATCGGCCTTGCGTGGTGACAGCGCAGGTCACCTCGGCGCTCGGTATTATTGGGTTGACCTTTTTGCCGGACGTGTTGCCAAACGCCTTTGTTGGAACGCTTCTCTGTGTGATTGTGTACGCAATCGGAAGCGGACTTATCGAGGTGTTAAGCAGCCCCATCATCGAGGCGTGCCCGTTCGAGAACAAAGAGGGGCATATGAGTTTGCTCCACTCGTTTTACTGTTGGGGCTTTGCGGCGGTGGTGTTGTTTTCCACGCTGTTTTTCCACTGTTTCGGCATTGAAAATTGGCGGATTTTAGCGCTTTTATGGTCGATTATCCCGATTTACAACATCTATAACTTCGCCACGTGTCCCATCGAGCCTTTGGTGGACGAAGGGGAGAGGTTGACCCCGAAAGACTTGCTCAAAACCAAGGTGTTTTGGCTGTTTTTGCTGTTGATGGTGGGCGCCGGCGCCTCGGAAATCTCCATGTCCCAGTGGGCGTCTACGTTTGCGGAATCGGCGCTCCACGTCTCAAAATCCACCGGCGATTTAATCGGGCCGTGCGGCTTCGCGGTGTGTATGGGGCTGAGTCGTGTGCTGTTTAGCAAATTCAGCGAAAAAATCAACCTTGTTACCTATATGACCGTGTCCGGTGTGTTGGCGGTTGCGTGCTATCTTGTGGCAGGGCTTGCTAAGTTGCCGTTTCTCGGGCTTCTCGGATGCACGGTGTGCGGCTTTGCGGTGGGCATTCTGTGGCCCGGCTCGATTAGCTTGTCGGCAGGCATTTTGCCCAAAGGCGGCACCGCGCTGTTTGCGTTTTTGGCGCTGGCAGGCGACCTCGGTGGCTCGGTCGGACCGGCGCTTGTCGGAACGGTATCCCAAGCCGCAAACAACGACCTGCAAGTCGGCGTGGTATCGGGCGTTGCGTTCCCGATACTGCTTCTCGTTTGTGTGATGCTGCTGCGAAAGCGCTACAAGAAAGAGAAATAAACCAATATAAAACGAAAAAAGACTGACCGATTGTATCGGTCAGTCTTTTTTGTGTCAAAAAATCAGCCGGCGAGCATTTTCGAGATGAGCCGCGCGCATTTGTATACGTCGCCGCCGCCCATCGTAATCACAAGGTCGCCCTCTTTTGCGTGTTCCAACACGTAGTTGGCAACAGCAGGGAAATCGGCGAGATACACGCCATTTTCCATTTTCGCCGTAATCTGCTCCGAGTGGACGTTCCACTCGTTGGTTTCGCGCGAGCCGAGAATGTCGCTGACAATGGCGATATCCGCAATCGACAGCGCCTTGGCGAAATCATCCAAATGGCGTGCGGTGCGCGAGAAGGTAAACGGCTGGAAGATGGCAATCACGCGGTTATACGGCATCGCTTTTGCCGTCGTCAGCGTGGCGGTAATTTCGGTGGGGTGGTGGGCGTAATCGTCCGCAATGGTGATGCCGCCGAACGTGCCGAGGAATTCGAAACGGCGACCGGCACCTTGGAAATGTTTGATACCGGACGCAATCTGCACGGCGGAAAGCCCGTGCGCATACGCGGCGGCGAGCACCGACAGCGCGTTTTGTACGTTGTGCATTCCGGGCACGCCGAGCTCGATATCCGCGAAGAACGCGCCGTTGTGCCACGCCTCAAAGGTGGCGTAAGAGCCGTCGTGAATGCGGACGTTTTTCGCCGTCCAGTCGCAGTCGTCCGTGAGACCGTAGGAGATGAGCGGTGCGTTCTTAAGCCCTTCCACGGCTTTGCAGGAGTTGGCGTCGGATTTGTTATAGATGATATAGCCCGTCGCTTTGGAAGCGAACGTGTGGAACGATTTGATGACGTTTTCGAGCGTGCCGAAATAGTCGAGGTGATCGGCATCCACGTTTAAGACAATCGCGGTTTCGGGGGTCATTTCGAGGTAGTGGTCCATAAACTCGCACGCTTCGCACACCATCACGTCGCCGGTGCCGGATTTGCCGAATGCGTCAATCAGCGGCAACCGTCCGCCGATAAACAGCGCCGGATCGGTATCCGCCTCCAAAAACACCTGCGACAACATCGAGGTCGTGGTGGTTTTGCCGTGCGTTCCGGCGACGGCAATCGTTTGCGGATAGGTGGCGGTCAACTGGCCGAGCAGTTTCGCGCGCTCCAAAATCGGGATATTTTTCTCGTTGGCGGCAATCATCTCGGGGTTGTCCGCGTGGACCGCGGCGGTATACACGATTAAGTCCGCGCCCTCGACGTTTTCCGCCGTTTGGGGGATTTTTACGTCAATACCGAGCCGACGCAGGCGGTCAACGTTGTCCGATTCGCTGCGGTCGGAGCCGGTGATAGCAAAGCCTTTTCCGTGAAGAATCTCGGCAAGCGGACTCATACCGCTTCCGCCGATTCCGACGAAATGAATATGTTTGGCGTCTTGAAATTTGAAATCCAAGTTTGTCCACCTCTTGTTTCATCAGTTTTCCATTTTCTACGTTCTATTATAAGACAAAATTGCGAAAAAAGAAACCTTTTTTTAACGATTTTTTTGCTTTTTTCAAAATATTCTTTCTTCCGCCTCGAAAACCGAAAAAAGAACATCTCTCGCGCCGCGATTTCGACCGAAAAAACGCGGACAAGTCGCTATACTTTAAGGGAAAAAAGAACGGAAGGTGAGGACGTTGAAAGGAAAATCGGCAGAAATGCAACGGGAATTGGCCGTAACGGAAACACGGGAGAATTCTTGGCGCAAAATCGGACTGACGGTCAGCGGCGCGCTTCTCGGGCTGATTTGTGCCGGAAGTACGGTCTATGAAGAATTGGCGCCGTTTGCGGTCGGGGTGGCGGCGACGTTTACGGGGAGCGGTGCGGTACTGGTGGCGATTGCCTGTGCCGTTGGGTATTTGTTCGGACAGTCGTCTACCGATGTGTTGCGCTATCTCTGCGCTGTGGCGGCGGCAGGGGGACTGCGGTGGCTGTTGTCCGGCTTTCGGCTACAAGGGGAACGGCGTGTTGCACCGTTGTTGGCGTTTGTGGCAACGTTCGGCACGGGACTCGCTTTAGAAGCTACGTTGGGGCTGACAGCGTATCGGGTGCTTGTTCTCTTGTGCGAGGGTTTGCTGGCGGCAGGATTTGCCTTTTTCGTGCAAGTCGGATTGGCGGCGTTGTGGTCACCGCGCGAGCGCTCGACAACGCTGTCGGAGCAAGCCGCTGTGGTGGTGATTCTTGCGGTGATGTTGATGGCGTTGACGCCGTTGGAACTCGGTGGCATTTCGCCCGGCCGCATTGCCGCTATCGTGTTGATTTTACTTTGTGCCCATGCCGGCAAGGAAAACGGCGGCAGTATTGCCGGCATCGCGTTCGGCGTGGCGGCGGCGTTGTCGATGCCCGATCGCTTATATCTTGCCGCGGCGTATGCGCTTGGGGGACTTTTGGCCGGGATGTTTTCCCGATTCGGAAAACTGGCGTGCGCCGGGACGTTTTTCGTGGCATCCATGGTGCTGTCGGTCGGTTCGGGCGAGGGAACGGAAGTGCTGTCCGGCTTATATGAAGCCATTGCCGCAGCGGCGTTCTTTTTGGCGATTCCGCAACGGGCAGAACGGTCGCTCCACGGTTTTTTTAACAATGCCCAAGAGAAGCCGGCCGTTGAGGGGTTGCGCCGCTCGGTGGTGTTGCGGTTGGACGTCGCGTCCAAAGCGATGGATGAGGTGGCCGGTACGGTGGATCAGGTGTCGAAAAAGCTGGCAGGGGTCAGTGCACCCGATCTCGGAAGCGTGTATTACGGTGTATCGGATAACGTGTGTGATTCCTGCGCGTTGCGTCTCACCTGTTGGGAAAAGGACTTAAACGACACGATGGATGCCTTTAATCATCTCACGCCGCTTTTGCGTGAGCAAGGGAAGGTGACGCGCCGCGATTTCGGCGGAATTCTCAAAAATCGCTGTAACCGCTTGGACGAGGTAGCGTACGAAATCAACCGCGGTTATGGCGACCACTGTATGCGCGAGGGCGCGTTTCGGCGCTTGTCGGAAATTCGGTCGGTGGTGACGGACCAATTTTCCGGTATGGCGGAACTGCTCGGCGAATTTTCCCACGATTTCAAAAATGCCGAGCAGGTAGACACCGATGCCGCCGCACGCGTGCGCGCGGTGTGTGAGGAATACAATATGGACGTACACGAAACGGTGTGTACCGTCGGCAAAGGCAATCGAATGCAGGTGGAAATTGTGGCGGTGGATTTGGCGGCGAAAATTCGCCAAAAGGAATGGCTCTCGCGCATCGGCGATGCCTGCGGTCGGGAGTTCGCGCCGCCTATCGTCACCCGTATGGGCGCGCTTGCGAAAATCACGGTGTTAGAACAGCCGCGGTATCGTGTGCAGGTCGGTGCGGCACAGTTGTGCGCCGGCGGCGAACGGCTGTGCGGTGATGCGTACGAGATGTTTAAGGACAGCAGCGGACGGTTTTCGGCGGTGTTGTCCGATGGGATGGGAAGCGGCGGCCGCGCCGCGGTAGACGGGGCGATGGCGGCAGGACTTTGCGCGCGACTTCTTAAAGCCGGCTTCGGCGAGGACAGCGTTTTGCGGATGGTCAACTCCGCCCTGATGGTCAAATCGGGGGACGAGAGTCTCGCCACCATCGACGTGTTGTCGGTGGACTTGTTTTCCGGAAAAATGCGCTCGCTCAAGGCCGGCGCCGCCACGTCGTTGCTCCTCAGTCACGGGCGCGTGTCGCGGCTGGAGCGTTCGTCGCTTCCTGTAGGAATTTTACGGGATATTCGGTTTGAAAAACAGCAGGACACGCTTACCGTCGGCGACGTGGTGTTGCTTGTTTCTGACGGCGTATACGCCGGTGGCATCGGGTGGGTGGAGCAGGCGCTGAAAGCGTTTGAACCGGCCAAAATGTCGTTGCAATCGCTTGCGGAGGAGATTGCCACCGCCGCACGCCGATTGCAAAAGGACGGGCACTCGGACGACGTGACGGTGCTTGCGCTCCGCGTGGAAAAAGCGGAGGTATAGAAAATAAAAAAGCCGGTGACGAACAATCGTCACCGGCTTTTTCGACGGTTTAGTTGTTGAGATAGGATTTCACCAGAATGCGCAACAGTTCGTCGCGGTCAATCTTGCGAACGAGGTTGCGAGCATTGTTGTGGGTGGTGATGTAGGTCGGGTCTTCCGAAAGGATATAGCCGACGATCTGGTTAATGGGGTTGTAGCCCTTTTCACGCAACGCATCGTACACCGTGGTGAGTACTTCTTTCATCTCGTGTTCTTTGTCGTCGTGCAAAGAAAAGGTTTGGGTTCTGTCTAACATAATTCTAACCTCCCGTCAGTTGTTACAAGGCCATTATACCGCAAAAAAATCGAAAGTGCAAGAGAAATTTGCAAATTTATGCGCGCAGAGTGCACCCGATTTTTTGGAGCAGGCGGAAAATCTTGTCGAGCACCGGCTCCAAGTCGGCGTCGGTCAGGGTGCCGTCCGCTTTGCGGAACATCAGATTGTAGGCGACGCTCTTTTTGCCGTCCTCAATTTGTTTTCCTTGATACACGTCGAAAAGCGATACGCTTTCGAGCAGTTTTCCGCCGCCTTTTTGGATGGCTTCTTCAATTGCGGCAACCGGCAACTCTGCGTCACAGAGCAACGCCAAATCGCGTTCCACCGCCGGATGACGGGGGAGCGGTTTATACAGAACGACCGGTTGTTTTGCGGCGTAGAGGGTTTCCATCTTGATTTCCGCAACATAGACGCGGCCGTCAAAGCCGTAGGCTTCCGCCGTGTCAGGGTGCAGTTCGCCGAAGGTCGCCACCGCTTCGCCGTTGAGCACCGCTTTGGCCTGACGGCCGGGGTGGAGGAACGGCTCGGCGGCACGTTCATAAGACGGCTTGCAGGAGAAGAGGTCAAATACGCTCTCCACAACGCCTTTCAGCGTGAAGAAATCTTCGTCCGCACCATAAAGACCGAGGCAGAGCAGCGGCAGTTCGTCCGGTTGTTCGGTCAGCGGCAGCGCTTTCGGTACAAACCGTTTGGAGAGTTCGAAGAACCGCGCTGCCGGGATTTTGCGGTTGAAGTTGGTGGAAAGTACCGTCAGCATCGAGGTGAACAGTTGGGTGCGCATCGTCGAATACTCTTCGCCGAGGGGGTTTAAGAGGTGAATCTCATTCCGGCGCTCGTCGTCGGCAGGAAGGCCGAGCGTGTCCAGCGCTTTCGAGCTGATAAACGAGTAGGTGGCGATTTCGGACAGCCCCTGCTCGCACAGACGGCGTTTGAGCGCGTCGCCTTTTTTGCGTTCGGGGAGCAGTTTTCCGCGCACCACCGCGCCGCGCATCGGCGTACCGATGATGTGGTTATAGCCGTACACGCGCATGACCTCTTCGGCGAGGTCGGCGCGGCCTTCCACGTCGTCGCGGAAGCTCGGCACGGTGCAGGTAAGGTTGTCACCGTCCGCCACCGTTTCAATTTCGAGACGGTTGAGGATTTCCACCATCGTTTCCACCGGAATTTCCACGCCGAGCAGGGCACAGATATCCGAAGCGGTGGTTTTGATGACGCGTTGCTCTGTCAAGGTATTTGCCTTGTCAATCGTTCCGTCCACAATGTCGCCGCAATCCAGTTCCGCAATCAGCGAAAGGGCGCGGTCGAGGACGTAGGGAATCGAGCCGGCATCCACGCCGTGCTCGAAGCGCGCGGAGGATTCGGTACGCATACCAAGGGCGCGCGCGGTGCGGCGCACGCTGTCGCGGCGGAACTTCGCTGCCTCGAAGAACAGTTCGGTCGTGTCGTCTTTAATGCCGCTTCCGGCCGAGCCCATAATACCGGCAAGGCAGGAGGGGGCTTCGCCGTCGGCGATGACGAGCATACTGTCTGTCAAGGTGTGTGCCTTGTCATCCAGTGTGACGATTTCTTCGCCGTTTTTAGCGCGGCGGACGATGATTTCATTCTTTTTCACGTCACGCAGGTCGAATGCGTGCATCGGTTGACCGGTTTCCAGCATCACGAAGTTCGTGATGTCCACAATGTTGTTGATAGAGCGCATACCGGCGGCGCGCAGGCAATCCACCATCCAGTCGGGGGACGGCCCGATGCGCAGGTTTTTCACCACACGGCCCATATAGCGCGGACAGATGTCCGGCTCGTCCACCGTGACTTTGATATAGTCGGCGATGTCGCCACCCACGGTGGTGTAGGCGATTTCCGGCTTGCGGAACTCGGTTTTAAGCGCCACCGCGATTTCACGGGCAACGCCGAGCACGCTTTGGCAGTCGGGACGGTTGGCGGTGATTTTGAAATCAATGACAATGTCGTTGAGATGCAACACGTCGCGCATATCCGTGCCGACTTTCACGTCGTCTTTAAGGATAAGGATGCCATACACTTCTGCGCCGGGATAATCGCCCTCTTTGAGGCACAGTTCTTCGCCGGAACAGAGCATACCGTTCGATTCCACGCCGCGCAGTTTGCCTTTTTTGATGTGCACGCCGTTCGGCAGATGGGAATCGTGCAATGCCGCAGGGACGATAGCGCCCTCGAACACGTTTTGCGCGCCGGTGACGATTTGAACCAGTTCGTCGCCGCCCACGTCCATTTGGCAAATCTGCAATTTGTCCGCGTCGGGATGTTTTTCAAGTTTTACGATTTTGGCGGCGACCACGTTGCTCATCGTGGCGGAGAGGTCTTCCATTCCTTCGACTTCGAAGCCGCTCATCACCATTTTGTCGCACAAGGTCTCCACGGGAACGTCGATGTCCACGTAGCGTTTCAGCCAACTCAGCGAGATTTTCATTTCACGTTCCCTCCTTGAAATTGATTTAAGAAGCGCAGGTCGTTTTCGAACAAAAGACGAATATCGCTGATTTTATAGCGCGTGGTGGTCAGGCGGTCAAGGCCGATACCGAACGCAAAACCGGAATACTCGTTCGGGTCGATGCCGCAACCGGAAAGCACGCGCGGATGCACCATACCGGCGCCGAGAATTTCAATCCAACCTTCGCCTTTGCACACGCGGCAGCCTTTGCCGCCGCATTCGGGGCAGGAGACGTCCACTTCGACGCTCGGCTCGGTGAAGGGGAAGAAGGACGGGCGGAAACGGACTTTCGTATCCTTGCCGTAAATCTCGTGGGCGAACTGTTCGAGCACGCCTTTGAGGTCGCACATGGTGATGCCTTTATCGACCACCAAACCCTCTACTTGGTGGAACACCGGCGAGTGGGTGGCGTCCACTTCGTCCGCGCGATAGACGCGGCCGGGGCAGATGATGCGAATGGGGGGCTTACGCGTCTCCATCGTGCGAATCTGCGCCGCGGAGGTTTGGGTGCGAAGCAGAAGATTATCGGCAAGATAGAACGTATCCTGCATATCGCGCGCCGGGTGGTCGGCAGGGACGTTCAGCGCCTCAAAGTTATAGTGGTCGGTTTCGATTTCCGGACCGTCCACCACGTCAAAACCCATCGATTGGAAGATGTCAATCATATCCGCAAGGGTCTGGTTAAGCGGATGGAGCGAGCCGCCTTTATTCGTTTTGCCGGGCATCGTCACGTCCACCGTTTCGGCGGCGAGACGCGCGTTTTTGGCGGCGCTTTTCATCGCGTCGGATTTTTCCGCCAACGCCTGCTCGAACGCGGCGCGCACCTCGTTGACGAGTTGACCCATTTTCGGGCGTTCCTCGGCCGGAAGCGCACCCATACCGCGCAGAATTTCGGTCAGCGCGCCTTTTTTGCCGAGATACTCGACACGCCAAGCATCCAGCGTCTGTTCGTCCTGCACGGCGGCGATTTTTTCCATCGCTTCGGCGCGCAGAGCTTCCAATTTCTCTTTCATACTATCGTCCTTTCCGTTTGGGAATTGATTTACGTTGTTATTTTGGGCATAAAAAAAGCCCTCGACCCCACAAAAGGGGACGAAGGTCAACACTCCGCGGTACCACCCCGGTTTTCGCGCAAAGCGCGAACACTCGAAACCCGATAACGGCGTTGCCGTCGCGACCTACGCACCCGAAATCGGGCTTCTGCCGCGCCGCTCCAAAGTGAACTTCGGTTCGCGCTCCCTCAAATCGCTTTCAGCCGGTGACGATTCTCTCTTTCGGGGGATCAACGAACGTACTCTCTTTTTCTAAGCGTTTACAAACAATCAGTTTACCACACCGCTTTTCAAATGTCAAGACACAAAAATTTCATAGAATTTTTAGCGGAAAATCTTTACAAGCGGCGGTTTCTATTGTAAAATAGTAGGGATAAAAACCAAAAGGAGAGATGGTTATGACACCGAAGTATAAACGCGTCTTGCTGAAACTCAGCGGCGAGGCGCTTGCAGGCGAAAAGGGAATGGGCCTTGATTTTGACACTGTGCTGAAATTCTGCGCTCCGATTAAGGAGTGCGTAGATGCCGGCGTGCAGGTTGGTATTGTTGTCGGCGGCGGCAACTTCTGGCGTGGTCGCCAGAGCGGTCAGATGGACCGTACCCGTGCCGACCATATGGGTATGCTCGCGACGATTATCAACGGCCTCGGCCTTTGCGATGCGCTCGAACAGCTCGGCTGTGACGTGCGTGTGCAGTCGGCGGTGCAGGCGAACCAAATCTGCGAGCCGTATATCCGCAACAAAGCGGTTCGTCATCTGGAAAAAGGTCGTGTCGTTGTGTTCTCCGGCGGCACCGGCAACCCGTTCTTCTCGACGGATACGGCGGCGGCGCTCCGTGCCGCAGAAATCGACGCGGATATTCTGTTTAAGGCGAGCATGGTGGACGGCGTGTACGACTCCGACCCGAAAACCAACCCGAACGCCAAAAAGTTCAACACGCTGTCGTTCTCCGAGGTGCTCAACCAAGACCTCAAAGTGATGGACGGCACCGCTGCGACGCTTTGCCGCGACAACAAAATTCCGCTGCTTGTCTT
Organism: Acutalibacteraceae bacterium; assembly: GCA_045640165.1. GTDB lineage: Bacteria > Bacillota > Clostridia > Oscillospirales > Acutalibacteraceae > RGIG426. Next base: position 35,284 of record JAZUEK010000032.1, read on the forward strand.
TAACCTCAACGATCCGCAGAACATTGTGCGTGCCATTGCCGGTGACGAATCCATCGGTACGCTCGTGAAATAAACACAAAACCCGAATTTTTTAAGGAGGATTTTATTATGCAACAAGTTTTTGACAAAGCTGAATCCAAAATGGGCAAAACCATCAACGCTCTGAATGAGCAATATGCCGGCATCCGCGCCGGCCGCGCTTCCGCGTCCGTCCTCAACCGCGTGATGGTGGACTACTACGGAGTTCCCACGCCGATTACCCAGCTCGCGAACGTGTCTTCGCCCGAACCGCGTCTTCTCAAAATTGCGCCGTACGACAAGACCGCGCTCAAAGACATTGAGCGCGCCATTCTTACGTCGGACATCGGCATCAATCCGCAAAACGACGGCACGATTATCCGCCTCAACTTTCCGCCGCTGACCGAGGAACACCGTAAAGAGATTTCCAAAAACGTCTCGAAATACGCCGAGGAAGCGAAAGTGGCGGTGCGCTCCATTCGCCGCGACGCGATTGAGGCACTCAAAACGATGAAAAAGAACGCCGAAATCACCGAGGACGACCAGGCGAACGGCGAAAAGAAAGTCCAGACCATCACCGACGATTTCTGCAAACAAATTGATGAACTGGCAAAAGCAAAAGAAAAGGATATTCTGGAACTGTGAGTACCGGAAAGAGTAAAACTCCTTCGTTCGATCTTCGGGCGGAGGAGTTGCCCGCAAATATCGGGATTATTATGGACGGCAACGGCCGTTGGGCGAAAAAACGCGGACTTCCGCGGCAATTCGGTCATCGCGCCGGCGCCAAGACGTTCCGCAAAATCGTGAAGCATTGTGAGGCGCGCGGTATCAAAATCGTCACCGTCTACGCGTTCTCTACCGAGAACTGGCGGCGCCCCGAAGCCGAGGTCAACGCGATTATGGATTTGTTGCGTTCTTACCTCAAAGAATCGCTGCTCGATTTTAAGAACGAAAATATTCGAACTCGCTTCATCGGCGACCGCACACCGCTTTCTAAGGACATCCAGGACTTGATGGCGGAGGCGGAGGCATCGACCGCCGACCGCACGGGAATGATTCTCAACATCGCCGTTAACTACGGCGGTCAGGATGAGATTGTCCATGCGGCAAAAGCACTTGCCGCCGAGGTGAGCGAGGGCAACCTGTCGCCGGACGAGATTTCCGCCGCGGCGATTTCGTCGCGCCTGTATACCGAAGACCAGCCGCCGGTGGACCTCATTTTGCGTCCCAGTGGGGAATACCGTCTTTCCAATTTCCTCATTTGGCAGGCGGCGTATGCGGAATACGTGTTTATGGACGTGCTGTGGCCCGACTTTACCGAAGAGGATATGGATAAAGCGCTTATGGAGTACGCCGGACGAAACCGGCGGTTTGGAGGGGTGTAAATGAAGACTCGCGTTATCAGCGGACTTATCGGCGCGGCGCTTCTTATCGCCGTTCTCGTTCAGCCGTTCGCGCTGATTGTGGAAATCGGCGTGGCGGCGTTGTGCGTTATTGCCGTATACGAACTGCTTATCGCTACCAAACTCGCACCGTCCAAACTCGTTTGCGCGGTGTGTATGGTGTTTGCTGCGTCCGTGCCGTTTTGGCGCTATCTGCCGCATGAGACGCTTTTGTGGGTGCTCTACGGTTTTGGTACGCTTCTTGTTGTCGCGCAGGTTACGCGGCACAAAGACCAACCGGTGACCGCGACGCTGTATGCGGCGGCGGCAACGGTGATGTCGTCAATCGCGCTCTCGTCGATTGCGTTTTTGCGTGCGGATTCCGAATGCGGCCTCTTTGCCGTCGTGTGGATGTTGCTGATTCCGTGGATGAGCGACACCGGCGCGTACTTTACCGGTGTGTTGTGCGGCAAAACTAAGTTGTGCCCGGAAATCAGCCCGAAGAAAACGGTGGAGGGGTTAATCGGCGGACTGTGTACGTCGGTGATAATCTGCCTTGCCGTGGCGTACGTCTATGAGACGTGGATTTGTCCGGAAGTTATCGTGAATTATTACGCGATGGCGGCGGTCACACTTTGCGGCGCGGCGCTGTCCGTGTTCGGCGACCTGCTCGCATCGCTTATCAAACGCCACGCCGGCATTAAAGATTTCGGCAACCTGATGCCCGGTCACGGCGGCGTCATGGACCGATTTGACAGCCTGCTGTTGACCGCGCCGCTTGTGGTGCTGTCGCTTTCGCAATGGCCGATTATTTGCGTAATCAACTCATAATGACCCACCTATTTTGATAGACTAAAAGGGGAGACCTCTGTTGACGGAAAATCTCGTGTTGCTCGGCGCGACCGGTTCGATTGGAACGCAGGCGCTGGACGTAGCGGAAAAACTGGATATTCGCGTCTCCGCGATGGCGGCCGGCAGTCGTGTTGAGCCGTTCGAGCCGCTCTGCCGCAAATTTAAGCCGCAAGCCGTTGCGATGATGGACGAGGCGGCGGCGAAGGATTTGCGTGTGCGCCTTGCGGATACTGATATTCGCGTGCTGTCCGGTCTTTCCGGCGTGTGCGAACTCGCCGCAACCCCCGATGCCGATACGGTGTTAAACTCCGTCACCGGTGTAGCAGGGTTACAGCCGACGCTCGCCGCCATTGAGGCAGGGCACGATGTGGCACTCGCCAACAAAGAAACGCTCGTGGCCGGTGGCGAACTCGTCACCAAAGCGGTGGCGAAAAAAGGTGTCAAACTGCTTCCCGTTGACAGCGAGCACTCCGCGATTTTCCAATGTTTGCAGGGAAAACCCCGAAACGGCGGCGCCGCTCGCTTGCTGTTGACCGCTTCCGGCGGTCCGTTTTTCGGCAAAACGAAAGCGGAACTCGAAACAATGAAAAAAGAAGATGCGCTCAAGCATCCCAACTGGTCGATGGGCGCGAAAATTACGATTGACTCCGCGACGATGATGAACAAAGGTCTTGAACTCATCGAGGCGCGCTGGCTTTTTGATATGCCGGCGGACAAAATCGACATCGTCGTTCACCGCGAAAGCGTGGTCCACTCGCTGATTGAATTCGCGGACAATTCGGTGCTCGCGCAATGCGGCGTACCGGATATGCGCATTCCGATTCAGTACGCACTGACCTATCCTGACCGTTTCCCGTCGCCCGTCAAGCAACTGTCGCTGACCGCATTCGGCAAGCTGACCTTCTTCGAGCCGGATAACGAGACGTTTCCGCTGATGAACGTCTGCCGCCGCGCGATTACCATTGGTGGTGCGGCGCCGGCCGCGGTCAACGGTGCCAACGAGCAGGCGGTGGCGCTCTTTTTGCAGGACAAAATCGGTTTTGGCGATATTTCCCGTTTGGTTTCGGCCACGCTTGACCGCGCGTGGGGGAACGCCGACAGCGTTGAGGCGATTTTAGCCGCCGACCGCGAAGCGCGGCAGTTGGTTCTCGAAAACGCATAAAAACCCTGAATACTGTGAGGTTATGTTTTGGTACACACTCTGATTTTCATTTTGGAAATTCTCGCCGCCATTTTGGTGTTCGGCGTGATTATCGTTGTCCATGAAGCAGGGCATTTTGCCGTCGCGAAATGGATGGGGGTGCGCGTCAACGAATTTTCGGTCGGTATGGGACCGAAAATCGTTCAAAAGCAAAAAGGCGAGACGATGTATTCGCTTCGTTGGCTTCCTATCGGCGGCTACTGCGCGATGGAGGGCGAAGACGAGGACTCCGACGACCCCGGCGCGTTTTCCAACAAACCGTGTTGGAAGCGCATTTTGGTTGTTGTAGCCGGTGCGACGATGAACTTTGTAATGGCGTTCGTGCTGTTGCTGTTCGCGCTCGGCTGTTGCCTGCCGGCGCAATCGGGGGAGGAAGCGCCTGCGTTTTCTTCGGTGACGCTCTCCGCTATCGACGAAACCTCGCCGGCTTACGAAAGTGGTTTGCGCGTCGGCGATACGGTGCTTCGGGTAGACGGCAAGCGCATTGCCACCGACATCGATCTCGTGATGATTCTCCAAAGCGATGAGGACGGCAAGTTCGATTTTGTGGTGCGCCGCCCGAACGGCGATAAGCAGGAAAAAGTGACGCTGAAGGACGTGCAATTCCGCTTAGTCGAAGCGGAGGACGGCACACGCTATCTCTCGTATGATTTTGCGGTAAAACCCATCAAGCGCACGGTGCTGACCACGCTGTCCCAAGCGATTAAATCGGAATACAGTTACACCGTTCTCGTGTGGCGCAGTCTCGGCAGTATTGTCAAAGGGGAGTACGGATTAAACGAGCTCTCCGGTCCGGTGGGAACGACCGAGATTATCGCCGATGCGGTGGATACCGCCGTGACGGACGTTGTGCAAAACAACAGCATACAAGGACTGTATGCGTTTCTCATTTTGGTGATACTCATTTCGGTCAACGTGGGATTGTTTAATTTGCTTCCGCTTCCTGCGCTTGACGGCGGTCGCTTGCTCTTTTTGCTTATCGAGTTGGTTATCCGCAAACCCGTTCCGCAAAAGTATGAGGCGATTGTGCACACCATTGGTTTTATTTTGCTCATTTTGCTCTCGATTGTCATCGCCTTTTCCGACGTATTTAAGATTATCAACCGATAAATTTACACTTGAAACACCCGAAACCGATGGTTTCGGGTGTTTTTTACGGTTATTGCGTGTACTTTCGGAACTTTTTTGTTGACATTTCACGAAAAAATCGGTAAAATAAAAAGATATTAGATACGTATATCTTTCTTAGAGAGGTGTTTGCGGTGCTTAATTCTTTCTATCTCAAAAAGACCGGTCAAAAAATCCTTTTGATTGTTCTGCTTGCGATGCTGTTGGTGTTTTTGCTCATTACTTGTGTGGATTCCGCCAACGAGCAACGCCCGATTACGGGGGATCACACCGCGTGGAGCAAAGGGTGGCTGCTTGTGAATTCCGCAGGCGAGAGCAACCAGGTCACTTTGCCGCAAACGCTCCGTTACGGCAACGGCTCGGCAACGCTGTCTCGTGTGTTGGATGACCGCGTGGAAAACACCGACGCGGTGCTGTGCGTCTGCTCGAAATACGAGAATATCGCCGTCACGCTTGACGGAAAAACGCTGTATACCTATCCTCAGGACAACTCTGCGTTGTCCGACGTTACCGGTATCACGTATCATTATATTGATTTGCCGGAGGACGCAAAGGGGAAAGAACTGTCGATTTCGTATGCGTTCCAAAGCGCCGACACCGTGACCTATGAACTGCGCGCACCGGAATTCGCGGAAAAAGAGGTCTTTTTGGATCGTGCCATCAAAACGTCGATTCCGCTCGTTATCATCGCGGTGGTGGTGGCGCTGGCCGGTTTGGTGATTTTCATTATGACGGTCCGCGTCCAAAACAACCAGACGCTGTCGAACACGTTTTGGAACATCGGCATTTTTGCGCTGCTGTTCGCTATCTTCCTTTGTATCCGTTCGCCCTTTGCGCCGTTTTTGTTCGGCAATCCGCTTGGGCGGCATTTCCTGACCTATTCGATGGTGCTGTTGATGCCCATTCCGTTTATCAGTATGTTCTACGGCGGAACGGACGAGAAATATCGCAAATATCAAATTATCGCCGTACTTCTCAACTTTGCTAACGCCGCCGTGCAGACGGTGCTCGCGTTGTTTGGTGTTATCGACTTTGTGGCGCTCTTGCCGCTCACCTTGGCGCTCAACGCGTTTTCGATGGGCACGGTCGTTGTCGGCGTGTATCGCTCGAAAAACCGCAGTGAGGACGCTCCGTGGATTAACGATGCGGCGCTGCTTGTGGCGATTGGCGCGGTGGTGGACTTGTTCCTCGTCATCATTGGACATCCCTCGTATTGCAGTTGTCTGTTTTTCGCCATCGGCGTGCTTGTGTTCCTGATTGCCCAATTCTCGTATTTCCTCTATGCCTATTTCGGGCAGTTCCGCACCAACGTGGAAACGATGCTCTTAAAGGAAATGGCGTACAAAGATATGCTGACCGGCATCGGCAACCGCAACGCCTATGAGTTGTATCTTACCGATATCACCGCGCGTCCGCCCGGCGACCGGATGTATGGACTGATTGCGGATATCAACGATTTGAAACGCACCAACGATACCTACGGCCACGAGATGGGCGACACCATCATTGTGGAAGTGGGGGATATTCTGTTCAAAATTTTCGGCAAAAACGGTTCCTGCTTCCGTGTGGGCGGCGACGAATTCGTTGCGTTTATCCGCGGTATGTCTGCGGATCAGATGGAGCAGCATATTGCCGAGTTCAAATCCGAGCTTGAAAAATACAACGAGGACCACACGCCGCGTATTCGCGTGGCGCTCGGCTATGCCGAGACCGAACCGGACGATTATCGCAATATGAAAGCGTTCCTGCGCCGCATCGACAAGATGATGTACGAGGACAAACGCACCGGCAAAGCCCTCGACAAACTGCACGCGATGGAAAAAGAACTGGACGACTCTGCCTTAAATATTCAGGTGGAATCCTCGTTTGCGGTGAGCGCGGTTCCCGATACCCTCAACCAACCGATTGAAAGCATCAACGAATTTTCTCCTCTCTCTGAATCTGATTCTACGTCCGAAGAACCCTCTTCGGACGCGGAATAAGCGCGGCACAAAAAGGAGGCTACGCTTATGTGGATGAAAGTATTGGAGAAGCTGGATAATAACCGGCTTGCGCGTATTTTACAAAACGCGTTAATGCTGGCGTCGCCGTTTCTTATTATCGGCGCGCTTGCCAAAATCGTATGCAGTTTTCCGGTGGCGGCGTATACGGATTTTATTACCTCGCTGTGGGGTGGCGCGATTTATGACGCGTTCCATTTGGTCTATTCGTATACGTTCGGCAGTTTTTCGCTGATTTTGGCGATTACGGTGGCGATTTCGTTCCGTAACGTGATGGATCACGAACGCTACGGCGTCTATCCGTTGACGGTTATGACGGCGTATATGCTGTTGCTCTATCCCCAAAGTAAGGGACTTTCCGTCGATATGTTCCAACCGCTGTATGCGTTGGCGGCGGTAGTGATTTCACTTTTGATTTGTATCGGTCTGTATTATGTGATTCGGGGTAGCGACCGCTACGACCTAAACTCCTCGGAAATCGCAGGAGACACTCGGTTCCACAGCTCGTTTTTGATGTGGCTTGCCGTCGGATTGTTTTTGGCGTTTGTCGCCGGCATCCGTATTGCGTTGGATGCGATTTTCGGCGATTCCGGCACGTTCTTGAGCCTTGTTAAGTTGTTCGTCGGCATCGTGTTTCCCGAGGGAGCGAGCGCTTCTTACGGCAACGCGTTGTTGTACGTGTTTTTGTCCGGTGTGCTGTGGTATATCGGTATTCCGGCGGACGAAGTGCTCGCCGACGTGCGCAAAAGCGTGTTCTCTATGGGCGTGAACGGCGCGAGCACGATGGATATTACCGGCTTGGACGGCTATTCGGATACGTTTTTCCGCGTGTTTGTGGAATTGGGCGGATGCGGTGGCGCGTTCTGTTTGGTGCTTGCGATGGCGTTCGCTTCGAAAGAACAACATACACGCCGCCAAAGCGGTATGCTGTTCGTGCCGACGTTTTTCAACTTCGGCCAGACGGCGCTGTTTACCGTACCGGTGTTTTTCAGCCCGATTTTGCTCGTTCCGTTCCTTTGTGTGCCGATAGTACTGTTTATTTCGTCCACGTTCTTCACACTGATTGGCTTTGTTCCGCCGGTTGTGTCCGAGGTGGACACGTTGATGCCGCTCGGACTTTCCGGCTTTTTCGCCACCGAGTCGTGGCGCGGTGTGGCGTTGCAGTTGTTTAACTTGGCGCTCGGCACGGCGATTTACGTCCCGTTTGTGCGTTTGCTCGGCAAACCGCGTCATTATCTCTTGCAGTCCCGTGTGAAAGAGTTGACCGAAATGGTCAAAGAGGGAGAGCGCGTCGGCGTTGTGCCGGAACTTCTTAAAGGTGACAAAGAGGTTAACCGCGCCGCCAAACGCTTGCTTGCGGATATGTACGATGCGATTGAGCGCGACGAAGTGACGCTGTATTATCAGCCGCAGGTCAACTCCCGTGACGAAATTATCGGTGCGGAGGGTTTGTTCCGCTTTAATCATCCCACGTGCGGCTTCATCTATCCGCCGCTCGCCATCCATTTGGCGAAAGAGGACGGCTTTGTTGACCAACTGACCCTGCGGCTCATCGACCGCGCGTGCGAGGATCTTGAGACACTTGCTGCCGAGGGGTGCGAAAACTTCAAACTGTCGGTCAACATTTTGCCGATGCAGCTGGAAGACGCGAATTTCGCCAAAAAAATCAAAGACCGCATCGATGCCCACGATTTCGGTACGTGTTCGCTCGCGCTCGAAGTCACCGAGCAGGATGCGCTGGTCGCAATGCCGTTTGTGGAGTCCTCGATGCACGATCTTAAACAAATCGGCGTAGACCTCATTATGGATGATTTCGGTATGGGGCACAGCTCGATGACCACTATGCAGAAAAACCGTTTCAACTACGTAAAACTGGACGGCAACCTCGTTAAAGATTTGCTTTCCAACGAGCGTTCCGCCGATATCGTACAGGCGGTGTGCCGCCTTGCGGACAAACTGGAATTCCAGATTATTGCCGAATACGTGGAGACGGAAGAACAGAAAAAACGCTTAAGCGAACTCGGCTGTGAGATTTATCAAGGCTATCTTTACAGCAAAGCGCTTCCGTTCAACGAATTTTTGGAGTTTTGGCGTGAAAACGTCCGCAAAAATCGAAAAAATTCCTAAAACGTGTTGACAAACGAAACAGAAAGTGCTATTCTTTCTCTTGTTAAAAAAGAATACCCATTAAAGGCGATGACGAAGACGGTTAACACGTCCGCGTTTTCAGAGAGTCGGCGGTTGCTGCGAGCCGATAACAGCGCGTTTTAACGATCCCTTCCGAGCCGAAGTCCCGAACGTGGATGTTCCACCAGTAGACGGCTTCCGTATTTGCTGCGTGAAGGCAAAGGGCTTGTTGGAGCCTGTTGAGTGGCGTTGTTTGACGCAATTTGAGTGGTACCGCGGAATTTTTGTTCCGTCTCAAAGGAAACTTTGAGACGGAACTTTTTTTATTGCATTTTTCTTTGAAGGGGGTCTTTTCCATGTCCGCAGAAACGTTTGTTGTTGCCGAGAAACTGAAAGAGGTGGCCGAGCGAATTCGCGCTGTGCGTGAAGACGTGGGCATTGCCGTCGATGATATGGCGGAACGCACCGGCGTTTCCGTTGAGGAATATCGTCAAATCGAGGCCGGCGAGACCGACTTCGGCTTTACGTTCGTCTATAAATTCGCGAACGTCTGCGGCATTGAGATTACCGATATTATGGAGGGCAACAGCCCGATTTTAACGAACTACACCGTGACTCGCAAAGGCGGCGGCTTGCATTTCACCCGTATGGAGGGCTACACCTACCACCACTTGGCGCCGATGTTTAAGCATAAGATTGCCGAGCCGTTTTACGTGGAAATCCCGTATTCCGCCGAAGCGCTGATGACGCCGGCACACCTGTGCGTCCACAAAGGGCAGGAGTTTGACGTTGTCGTCAAAGGCACGGTTAAAATCCAAATCGGCGACCACCACGAACTTTTGCACGAGGGCGACAGCATTTATTACGACAGTTCCACGCCGCACGATTTAGTGGCGATGAACGGGGAAGACGCGGCGATTTACGCTGTTGTTATGAGCCCCAACTCCGACGACGTGGGTCAATACGAAAAAGCGGTGTCGATGCCGTCGGTCACCAACGTGGAAAAAGCGAACCTTAAAGACCCGGTTTACGCGCGTTATATTGACGAAAAGGTGGAGAACGGGCGGCTGACTTCTATCGCGTTCAAAGACGTGGAACATTTCAACTTTGCGTTTGACGTGGTGGATGCGCTCGCGGAAAAATGTCCGCAAAAAACCGCCATGCTTCACGTGTCCGCCGACAAGACCGCGCGCACGTTTACGTTCAAAGATATGAGTGAGATGTCGGCGAAAACCGCCAACTATTTCCGCTCGCTCGGCATCAAAAAAGGCGACCGCGTGATGCTGGTGCTTCGCCGCAACTACCAGTTCTGGTTCTCGGTGCTCGCGCTTCACAAATTGGGCGCGGTGGTCATTCCGGCAACCGACCTTTTGACCGAACACGATTTCACCTATCGCTTTGACGCGGCCGGCGTGTCCGCAATTGTGTGCAGCGGCGACAGCGCGGTATCGGAGCAGGTCGATTTGGCGGCAAAAACGAGCAAAACGCTGCGCGTGAAAGTGCTGACAAACGGCAGCCGCGAGGGTTGGCACAATTTCGACGAAGAGATGCCGGCGTTTTCCGCCGATTTTCCGAGGACGGAAGATGCCTGCGGCGGCAAAGATCCGCTGATTATGTTCTTTACCTCCGGCACGACCGGCTATCCGAAAATCGCGGTGCATAACCACCTTTATCCGCTCGGCCATTTCATCACCGCCAAATACTGGCACAACGTTGACCCGAACGGTCTCCACTTTACGATGGCGGATACCGGTTGGGGTAAGGCGCTTTGGGGCAAACTGTATGGGCAATGGTTGTGCGAAGCGGCAACGTTTACCTATGATTTTGTGAAATTCGATGCCGCCGACGTGCTGCCGATGCTCGCGAAATACAATATCACGACGTTCTGCGCGCCGCCGACGATTTACCGCTTCTTTATCAAAGAAAACCTGCAGGCGTACGACCTGACTTCCGTCAAATACGCGACGGTGGCCGGCGAGGCGCTCAACCCCGAAGTCTTTAACCAGTTCTTAAAAGGCACCGGCGTGCCGCTGATGGAGGGCTTCGGTCAAACCGAGACCACGCTGACCGTCGGCAACTTCGTCGGCGAGCCGATTAAGCCCGGTTCGATGGGCAAACCCAGTCCGCTGTATAACGTAGACATCCTGCTTCCCGACGGTACGCCGGCGAAAGTGGGCGAGGTGGGCGAAATCGTCGTGCGCACCGAAAACGGCGCGCCGTGCGGTCTGTTTGCCGGTTACTACAACGACGAGGAAAGCACCAAAGCCGCGTGGCACGACGGTTGCTACCACACGGGCGATACCGCGTGGCGCGATCAAGACGGATTCTTCTTCTACGTCGGTCGCGTGGATGACCTCATCAAATCCTCCGGCTACCGCATCGGGCCGTTCGAAATCGAAAGTGTGCTGATGCAACTGCCGTACGTGCTCGAATGCGCCGTTACCGCCGCGCCGGACGAAATCCGCGGTCAGGTGGTCAAAGCGACCATTGTGCTGACCAAAGACCGTCTGCCGAGCGAGGAACTCAAAAAAGAGATTCAGACCTACGTTAAGAAACACACCGCACCGTACAAATATCCGCGTATTGTGGAGTTCCGTGACGAGCTTCCGAAAACCATCAGCGGCAAAATCCGCCGCGTGGAACTGCGCGAAGAATAAAAGGGGAGAGAGCCATGCGCAAAAGCGGAATGTTGTTGCCGATTTTTTCGTTGCCGTCGGAGTACGGTATCGGGACGTTCGGCGCGTCTGCGTATGCGTTTGTGGACTTTTTAGCCGCCGCCGGGCAAAGCATTTGGCAAATTTTGCCGCTTGGCCCGACCGGTTTCGGCCATTCGCCTTACCAGTCGGATTCCACCTTTGCCGGCAATCCGCTTTTCATTGATCTTGACTTACTCGTTAAGGACGGACTTTTGCGTGAGAGCGAGTGCGCCGCGTTCTCGTGGGGAAAAACCCCCGAAACGGTCGATTATGACCGCGTGAAAGCGTACCGCCCTCTGTTATTCAAAACCGCGTTCTCGCGCTTTTTTAGGGCGATTCCGCCCGATTACGAGGCATTCTGCGAGGCGGAGAGCGGCTGGCTTTCGGATTACGCGCTGTTTTGCGCCCTCAAAGACGTTCACGGCGGCGCGGAATGGAACGCGTGGGAGCCGGTTTATCGCGACCGCGACGAAGCGGCGCTTGTGGCGTTTTCTGTGGCGCATCAAGAGGAAATTTCCTATTACAAAATGCTCCAATACCTCTTTTTCCGTCAATGGCGTGCCCTCAAGGCTCGCGCCAATGCGAAAGGGATTGACATTCTCGGCGACCTGCCCATTTACGTAGCGATGGATTCTGCCGACGTGTGGAGTCACCGCGAGTTGTTCGCGCTGAACGCCGAGGGGAGACCGACCGAGGTTTCCGGTTGCCCACCGGACGCGTTTTCCGAGGATGGGCAAAAATGGGGCAACCCCGTTTACCATTGGGCAGCGCTCAAAGACACCGACTACGCTTGGTGGAAAGCGCGCGTGCGCCATGCGTGCACGCTCTTTGACCTTGTGCGTATCGACCATTTCCGTGGATTTGAGTCGTATTACTGCATCCCTGCCGAGGCGGAAAACGCCAAAACCGGCGTGTGGCGCAAAGGCCCGGGAATGGATTTGTTCCGCTTGCTCGAAGAAGAAATGGGTCGTCTGCCGCTTATTGCCGAGGATTTGGGCTTTTTAACGCCGGCTGTCTATGAACTTTTAGCCGCCAGTGGCTATCCCGGCATGCGCGTGATGCAGTTCGCGTTCGCGGACGTGCAAGGGGACAGCAGTTATCTGCCGCACAATTTCTGTGTTAACTGCGTCGCCTATACCGGAACGCACGATAACGACACGATTCTCGGGTGGGCAACCACCGCGCGGCAGGATGAATGGGATTTTGCCGCCCACTATTTAGGGATTGAAACCCGTGAAGAAGCGCCGCAGGGGATGCTCAAAGCCCTGCTTTCCTCCCGTGCGGACACCGTAGTGTCCCAAGCGCAGGATTGGCTCGAAAAAGGGAGCGAGGCGCGCATCAACACCCCCGGCACCACCGAGGGAAACTGGTGTTGGCGAGCGCGGTCGGGTGACTTTTCCGATGAAATTGCTGTAAAGGCACTTGACTTAACACGGCTGTATCGCCGCTGAGCGGCGTTACCGATAAACATGCTTCAAAATATCAACCGAGAGAAACGGAGGATTTATCATTATGGCATTGTACGACAAGGTTTCCACGGATATGAACTTCGTGGAGCGCGAAAAGAAGATCGAGAACTTTTGGAAAGAGAACGACATCTTCCAAAAGAGCATCGAAGAGCGTAAAGGGGCAGACCCTTACGTCTTTTTTGACGGTCCGCCGACGGCAAACGGCAAACCGCACATCGGCCACGTGCTGACGCGCGTCATCAAGGATATGATTCCGCGCTATCGCACCATGAAAGGCTACGAAGTGCCGCGTAAAGCCGGTTGGGATACCCACGGTCTGCCGGTCGAGTTGGAAGTGGAAAAACTGCTCGGTCTCGACGGCAAGGAGCAAATCGAGGAATACGGTCTTGTGCCGTTCATCGAGAAATGCAAAGAGAGCGTGTGGAAATACAAAGGGATGTGGGAAGATTTTTCTTCAACCGTCGGTTTCTGGGCGGATATGGATAATCCGTACATCACCTACGACAACAACTTTATCGAGTCCGAGTGGTGGGCGCTGAAACAGATTTGGGACAAAGGCCTGCTCTACAAAGGCTACAAAATCGTGCCGTATTGCCCGCGTTGCGGTACGCCGCTGTCTTCTCACGAAGTAGCGCAGGGCTACAAAGACGTCAAAGAGCGCTCCGCCGTTGTCCGCTTTAAGGTCAAAGGGGAGGACGCCTACTTCCTCGCGTGGACGACCACGCCGTGGACGTTGCCGTCCAACGTGGCGCTGTGCGTCAACCCCAACGAGACCTATGTCAAGGTGAAAAAGGACGAATACACTTACTATATGGCCGAAGCGCTGGTCGCTGCCGTCCTCGGCGAAGGTGCGGAAATCCTCGAATCCTACAAAGGCAAAGACCTCGAATACAAAGAGTATGAGCCGCTGTTCGATTTCGTGAATCCGAACAAAAAATGCTACTACGTTACCTGCGACACCTACGTCACGCTGACCGACGGTACCGGCGTTGTCCACATTGCGCCGGCGTTCGGTGAAGACGACTCGGTAGTCGGCAAAAACTACGACCTGCCGTTCGTGCAACTCGTGGACGGCAAGGGCGAGATGACCAAAGAAACCCCGTGGGCCGGATTGTTCTGCAAAAATGCGGACAAAGAGGTGCTTATCGACCTCGAAAAACGCGGTCTTTTGTTCTCTGCGCCGGTGTTTGAACACAGCTATCCGCACTGCTGGCGCTGCGACACGCCGCTCATCTACTACGCGCGTGACTCCTGGTTCATTCGTATGACCGACGTGAAAGACGACCTCATCAAAAACAACAATACCGTCAACTGGATTCCCGAATCTATCGGCAAAGGCCGCTTCGGTGACTGGCTTGAAAACGTGCAGGATTGGGGTATCAGCCGTAACCGCTATTGGGGCACGCCGCTCAACATTTGGGAGTGCGAGTGCGGCCATCGCCACGCGATTGGCAGTATCGAAGAACTCAAATCGATGTCCGACAATTGCCCGGACGATATTGAATTGCACCGTCCTTACATCGACGCCGTTACCATCAAATGTCCGCATTGCGGCAAAGAGATGAAACGCGTGCCGGAGGTGATTGACTGCTGGTTTGACTCCGGCTCGATGCCGTTCGCGCAACACCACTATCCGTTCGAAAACAAAGACTTGTTCGAGGCGCAGTTCCCGGCCGACTTCATCTCCGAAGCCGTTGACCAGACGCGTGGTTGGTTCTATTCGCTGCTGGCGATTTCGACGCTTTTGTTCAACAAAGCGCCGTATAAAAACGTTATCGTGCTCGGCCTTGTGCAAGACGAAAACGGCCAAAAGATGTCCAAATCGAAAGGCAACGCCGTTGACCCGTTCGATGCGCTGCAAAAATACGGTGCGGACGCCATTCGTTGGTATTTCTACATCAACTCTGCACCGTGGCTGCCGAACCGTTTCCACGACAAAGCCGTGGTCGAGGGTCAGCGCAAGTTCCTCGGTACGCTGTGGAACACCTACGCGTTCTACACGTTGTATGCCAACATCGATAACTTTGACCCGACCAAACAAAAAGCGGACAAAGCCTCGCTTTCCGTTATGGATAAGTGGCTCAACTCCCGTCTCAATACCCTCATCAAAGAGGTGGACGGCTATCTCGGCACCTACTGCATCCCCGAAGCCGCCAGAGCGCTCCAAACCTTTGTGGATGACCTTTCCAACTGGTATGTCCGCCGTTGCCGCGAGCGTTACTGGGTGTCCGGTATGCCGCAGGATAAAATCAACGCCTACGCCACGCTGTATGATGCGCTTGTGACCGTTTGCAAACTGGCGGCGCCGATGATTCCGTTTATGAGCGAGGATATCTATCAAAACCTCGTGCGCAACCTCGACAAATCCGCGCCGGAGAGTATCCATCTGTGTGCCTATCCGGAAGCGGACGAGAGTGCGATTGATAAAGAACTCGAAGCGAATATGCAAAAAGTGCTCGACGTCGTGGTGCTCGGCCGTGCCGCCCGTAACGGCGCCAACCTCAAAAACCGTCAGCCGCTGTCCAAAATGGTGGTGTCTGCCGACGGCGATTTGCCGGAACTGTTCCGCACCGTTATCGCCGAAGAACTGAACGTCAACGCGGTGGAACTCAAAGCCGATATGGGTGAGTTTATGAGTTACAGCTTCAAGCCGCAACTCAAGACTGTCGGCCCGAAATTCGGCCCGAAACTGGGCGAAATTCGCGCGGCGCTCCCGACGCTTGACGGCAACGCCGCCAAAGCGGAACTCGATGCGACCGGCGCGCTGAAACTCAGCCTGCCGTCCGGCGAAATCTCGCTTCTCGAGGAAGATTTGCTCATCGATATCGCCTCGAAAGAGGGCTGGTTCCCGCTGTCCGACAACGGCATTACGGTGGCGCTTTGCACCATTCTTACGCCGGAACTGCTCGAGCAGGGCCTTGTGCGCGAACTGGTCAGCAAAATCCAGACGATGCGTAAAGAAGCCGGTTTCGAGGTCACCGACCATATCGCTGTGTCCTTTGCCGGCAGTGACAACGCGCTTGCCGTTGCCGAGAAATACAAAGAGTCTCTGGCGGATGACGTGCTCGCTGACGCGGTGTTGTTCGGCGGCGCAAACGGGTTCACCAAGGAGTGGGACATCAACGGCGAGGCCGTCACCATCGGTGTCGAAAAGCAATAATGTAAACAAATCGTAAATCTACTTGCCAAACGGACAATTTTCCGTTATAATAGGTTTAACGATTTTTTGGAGGTAAAAGAGAAATGCAGTTTTCTAACTTGATTTTGGCGGCGACGACTGCCGCCGCGAAAACCGCCGCCAACGGCCAAGACGTGCCGTGGTGGTATCAGTATTCGTCCATCCTGATGCTCATCTTCATCTTCGTGATTATGTATTTCCTGCTGATTCGTCCGCAGCGTAAACGCGAAAAAGAAGAGCAGAAAATGCGCAACGACCTGCGCGTGGGTGACGAGATTGTTACCATCGGCGGTATCATCTGCCGCGTGGTCAACGTGAAAGAGGATCTCATCATTGCGGAAACCGGTGCCGACCGCACCAAACTGTCGCTTAAAAAATGGGCGGTACAATCGAATAACACTGTTCACGAAGCGCCGCTCGATGATGACGACGACGATCTCGACGATGACGACGATATCTGATATCTGAATGGTCTACTTTTCCTCCGCATCGCATAAGGATTTACTATCCTTTTTGATGCGGAGGAACTGCTATGTTTAAGAAAACAAAAACCGATTCCGGGGCTATGACCGTGTGGGGAAGACCGCTACTTTGGGGCACGGTGTCCGCCGCGCTGTGTGTAACCGTGTTGCTGTTGCTCGCGGCTGCATTGTGCGTTGCGGTGGACGTTCCCACGGGATTGGTGTCACCGCTTGCGTTTGTCACCGTTGCGCTCGGCGCGGCTGTCGGTGGCGTGGTATCGGGAAAAATTGCCCGTAAAAAAGGGTGGCTGTTCGGTCTGCTGTGCGGACTGTGCCTCTTTTTGCTCACGTCGCTCATCGGCCTGTTATGTGTCGGTACGGCATCGGGAGCCCACGCGCTTATTCGCGTGGCAATTTGTGCCGCTTGCGGTTCTGTCGGCGGTATCGTCGGCGTCAATCTTAAACGAAGCGGATATACGGTCTAAACGCATTTCTCCCTGCATAAGAATAGGGCAGGGAGGAATGAGTTATGCCGAGGACAAGCCGTTTTTTGAAGCAATTTCGCACGTTTTGGGGCACGAATAGCCGTCTGTTTTTGTTTTTGACGTTGCTACTCGCCGGATTGGTAATCGGGTGCGTGTGGTATCCGCATTTTCCGAGCGAGTATGCGCCGTTGTTGTCGTATTTCAAGGCGAAAAGTGGGGAAATTTCCGGTTTTTCCGGTGCGTTGACGGCGTTTTTTCGCCACAGCCTTGTGACCCTTTCGGCACTGGGACTCTTGATGCTTTCGGGAATGTCCCTTTGCGGAATTGTGGTGGTTTTTGCCGTCCCGGTCGCTTACGGCGCGGCGTGGGGCGTGTTCTTAACGTCTTTGCTCGAAACCGAAGGGGTTTTGGCGTTGGCATTGACGTTGCCGGAGGCGCTTTTGGCGGTATGGGCGTTGCTGATTGCCTGCGCCGAAGCGCTTCGGCTTACTTCGCGCCTTGTGGCGCAGGTGATGCCCGGCTCGCCGAAAGGTGGGCTGTGGCGCGATTTTCGTTTATTCTTTTTACGCTTTTTGCTCTGCTTTTCGCTGGCGCTTTTGGCGTCGGCGGTGGGAACGACACTGGCCGTTCTCGTCTAAAAAGCGCGGACGTTCAATTTTGAGGAGGAGACCCGATGGCAAACGGATGGAAAATGTTTGACGTGACCCGTCCCGGTCGCGGTATCGACAACAATCGAGAAGAAAAGCGCGGCTTTTTTGAGTTTTGGGCGCTGACGTTCCGCAAGTTTTGGAACTTGTTGGAGCTGGGATTGTTGTACGTGTTGTTGTCGCTTCCGCTGGTGACCAACGGTCTGGCCTGCGCCGGAACGACGTTCATTACCCGTAACTTCGCCAGAGAAAAACCGGTGTTTTTGGTCTCCGACTATTTTTCGTGTATCAAAAAGAACTGGAAACAGGCGCTTCCCGTGGGCATTATCAACCTCGTTGTCGGCGGTATGATGGTGTTCAGTGCGCTGTTTTACTACTTTGCCGGCTCGACGGCGAGCCTGATTTGTATGGCGCTTGTGTTGGCGCTGTTTGTGGGCTTTATCGTGATGCAGTTTTATTTGTACGTGATGATGGTCACTTTCAAATTCAAACTGCGCCAACTCTATAAAAACGCGGTGTATCTGATTTTTCTCGGATGGAAAGAGAACCTGATTATCCTCGGCACGCTGATTGCTGTTTACGGATTTTTGTTCTCGGTTGCGATGGTGTTTGTCTTTTCCGGACTTGACCCGATTGCGCTGTTATTTGGGACGTTTGCGCTGTTTTTCCTGCCGCCGTTCCGGATGCTTTTGACCCAATTTTACGTGTTTCCGGTGGTCAAAAAACACCTGATTGACCCGTATTATAGAGAGCATCCCGAGGAGTTTGAGGCAGCGCGCCACCACTTGAACCTCGAGAATGAAGAAACGCGGAAAGAAGACGAAGAAAAAGCGATTTTCCACGATGTGGGTTCGGCTGAGGGCACGCCTGAGCCGCGCGAAAACGGGGAAAAATCCGGCCGCACGTTCCCGAAACAATACAGCGGCACACGCACGCAATCCGATGATGAGGACGATACGATTTAACGATGAAAAAACTGAGGATTTTAGTGGATGCGGACGGCGTTTTGGAGAACTTTTCCGAAACCTGGGTCGCGTATCTCAATAAAAAATACGGCGTCAACGTCTCCCACGATGACGTACACGAATGGGATATGACCAAGGCGTACCCGATGCTGACGTCCGACCAGGTGCTGTCTACCGAACTCGATTCGGCGTTGTACGACGGATTACAGCCCATTGCCGGCGGACCGGAAGCCATCAAACGTCTGCTGGACGACGGGCACGAGATTTACGTTGTGACCAACACTCACTACAAAATTGCTATCGAAAAATTAGAGGGTACGCTGTTCAAATATTATCCGTTTTTGCCGTGGCGACAGTATATTTTCACCCACAATAAACAGATGATAAAAGGCGACGTGCTCGTGGACGACGGGGTACACAACCTCGTCGGCGGCGACTACGAAAAGATTCTCTTTTCCGCGCCGTACAACCGCGATTTTGACGCGGCGGCCAACGGAATGACCCGTGTGGAAAACTGGGACGAGGCTTACGCCGCTATTAAAAAATTCGCTGAAAACGTATAAAAAAAGACCGCCGTCGGCGGTCTTTTTTGTTTGTATTTTTACTCGGTTTTTTCCTCTTTTTTCGGCGTGACGTGGAGGTTGGCGAGGGGATTGTTTTCGGTTGCCTCTTTCAGTTGCTCACTCGATAAGTGAGTATAAATTTCGGTTGTGCCGAGGTTTTCGTGCCCTAAAATATCTTTGAGTACCCGAATGTCCGTGCCGCCTTGCTGATACATCAGCGTCGCCGCGGTGTGGCGGAGTTTGTGGGTAGAGAGGTTTTCCGCACCCTCGACGTGTTGCAAGTAGCCTTTGACCACGTAGTGCACGCCTTGCACGGTGATGCGGCTTTTGAGGCGGCTCAAAAACAACGCGTCTTTGTCTTTGACACCGTCTGCGGGGCGCACCTTCAAATACTGAGAAATCGCGTCCCAGCAGGCATCATTGAGGTACAGCATCCGTTCTTTGTTTCCTTTGCCGCGCACGCGTAAGGAGCGATCGGAGCCGATGTCTGATAGGTTGAGCCCGGCGACTTCGGCGCGCCGCAAGCCGCAGTTTAAGAGGATGGTGAGCATGCAGTAGTCACGCTCGGCGAACTCGCCGGAGACACTGCGGAGCAGGTCGATGGACTGCTCGACGGTGAGATATTTCGGTAGGGATTTTTTCTTTTTCGGCGTGTCCAAATTCTGTACCGGATTTTCCGAAAGCCGGTGGGTTACGTCGGTAAGATAGTGAAAAAACGTTCGAAGCGAGGTCACTTTCCGCGCGCGAGTGGCGTTCCCGTTGCCGCGCTCGTTTTTCACGTAGTTCATATACTCGTACACGTCCAAAAGCGTGACTTGTTTCAGCAGTTCCACGTCCACCGCATTTATCGAAATCTCCTCAAACGGCAGGGTAGGGGGGACAAGCCCTTTTTGCAGCTGAAAATAGCGCAAAAAGGTGCGGATATCTACGAAATATTCGTCTACTGTGCCGGCGGAACGGCCTTTGACAACCTCGATATACCCAAAATATTCGCGCAAAAGGGGCGAACATTCGTCTACGTATTCTTTTCGCATAGGGTTTCTCCTTTCATCTGTGAAACAGTTTCACGGGTGAGATATGTGAAACAACGGGGGGTTGAAGCCTCGAGGGTAGCGGTTTTTGAACCGCTATTTCGACAAAACGCGTTGTTGGTGTCGGCGGTTATGTTGCCGGCTTTGGACCGTTGTGGCGGATAGGCTGTGTGCGAATCGCCGCGCTGTGGTTGTTATCGGTTGTTATAGTTGCTGTCATCGTTGCGAGCTTTAAGTTTGCCGGATTTCGGCTCACGTATGGACTGTGGCCCAAAAATCGCTCTACACTGCGGAAAATCGGAAAAACGTCATCGAATAGAACGAGCCGAAATGACCTACGCATCGATTGGAAACTTTCTATCGGCTCCAGAGCAGAGGTCAATTTTCGCGATTTTTGAAAACGCGAAAAATTTCGGTAAAAATCGGTTGGCGGCAAAAATTTCGTCGAACAGAACGAATGTAATTGAAGAATGTATCAAACGCGGTTGCCGGAATCGCCACAGACAAGCGTACGGAAATCGGTGCGGCGCAAACGCAAACGTTGCGTGGGAAATCGCCGGAAATGCGTTGTGCAGCGCGTGACGGGAAATGAGAGCAAAACGGCTCAAAATACGAGAAAACCGCAAAATCAGCCTAAAAAACCCCTATTTTGCCCTTTTAGACTCCCCTCAACTATACAAAATATTTATTTTGTATAGTTGAGTATCTATTTAGAGTATACACCGCTTCTCCTCCGATTGCAAGTGTTTTTTGAAATTTTTGTGAAAAAAACGAAATTTTGTTGCAACTGCTCGAAAACTGCGGTACACTAATAACGAAATTTTTAAGGAGATTACTCGTATGCCGAACGTCGATTCAAAAACCGAGCGCCGTTTGCGTCGTCGCAAAATTATCACCGCTTTGTCGGTTGCGGCGTTATTGGCGCTGACCGTGTTGCTGACGGTGCTGTTTTGGAATTTTTTCGCAAAAACCGGTGAAACGGATTTTCGCGCGTATATGGAAAGCTTCGGAATGGCAGCACCGCTTATTTTCCTTCTGTTCCAGATGCTCCAAATCTTCCTCCCCCTCCTCCCCGGCGAAGTGATGGAAATCAGCGCCGGATACCTTTTTGGCGCGCTGAAAGGCACGTTGTTGTGCTTTGGCGGTGTGCTGGTGGCGTCTGCGGCGGTGTTTTGGCTGGTGCGGCGGTTTGGTCGCGCAATTTTGGATTTGTATTTTGACGTGGACAAACTCTATGAAACCAAGGTGTTTTCTTCGGAAACGCGGATAAAACGGGTGCTGTTTTTGCTGTTTTTTATTCCGGGAACGCCGAAAGATTTGTTGACGTTTTTTGCGCCGCTGTCTCGCGTAACGTTGCCGGAATTTCTGTGGATTTCCATGATCGCGCGTATTCCGTCCATTGTCTCCTCTACGGTCGGCGGCCATTTCTTGGTCGAGGGCAACTACAAAATCGCCGCGCTGATTTTTGTGGTAACCGGTGTTTTGAGCCTTGCCGGAATTCTAATCTATAACCGTCTTATGACGAAATATCGCGCGAAAAAAAGCGAAAAATCCGCATAAAACCGCCCTTTTCTGCACACACTACGGTTGACGCATTTGCGTACAACCAAAAAAGAGGTGTAGAAAAATGACGAAATTAAAGTGTGACGTGGCGCATTGCTCTAGTAACGAACACGGGCTTTGTTGCCGTCCGGAAATTCGCGTTAGCGGCAATCACGCTCAAGGCTGTGTAGACACCTGTTGTGCCTCGTTTAGCGCGTATCTCGGCGGCGGCGCCCAGAACAGTTTCCGCACGTATACAACCCCCAACCGTCAAATGCCGATTGACTGTACCGCCGAAACGTGTGTGTTTAATCAAAACGGAATCTGCCACGCAAAAGAAGTGAAAATCGACGGCTCCAGTGCCACGAAAGCCGGACAAACCTGCTGTCAGACGTTTACGACAAACGGTTGAACAAAGCCTCAGCCCTTGGCTGAGGCTCTTTTCATATAAATATAGGTAAAAATAACATTTTTGTAATAAAAAAATACGATTTTCCATTGTAATTTTCTGTCGGATATAGTATACTTAGACCGTATGTAGATACCCAAGTTTTATACTGAGAGGTAAACGAGAAAATGAAGTACACGCTTGAATGTCAAAAAGGAAGCCTCGTCCACTATAACGATTCCGTTTTGAACGAGGCGAAGACCAAGATTCTCTCCGCTATCGATGAGATTTGCGCCAAAAACAATCTCGCGTATTTTGCCTACGGCCCCACGCTTGTCGGTGCGGTTCATTACAACGCCTTTATTCCTGCCCAAAACGCGCTGTCGGGCGACATCGGCCTTTTGCGTGAGGATTATGAAAAACTGCTCGTCATCCTGCGCAAGGAAGCGCCGGAACGCGGCTTGATTTTGGACGAATACATCGGCAACACCAATATCCCCCAGCGTCTCGTGCGGCTCGGTCTGCGCGTGGAACTCGGCGATTTGGAGGCCGGCGACGAACTCTCTATGGAGCAGGATTTTTGGATTTTGCTCGCGCCGTTCGATCGTTTGCCGGATAGTTTCGACCTCTACTGTGCGCACCTGCGTCGGATGAAACGCGCCAATTTACGGTATGCGCGCGTCTGCTCTTGCCACAGCTACAGCTCCACGAAGCAAAATTTCCTTAAATTTGCCGCCAAAAAACTGCTGTACGGTTGGCGCTCGCCTCGCAAGGAATACGAGCGCGTTCAACGTATCGCTCAAAAATACAACCACTGCGAGGATGCGCATCGCATTATGCGTGTGGTGTTCGCCAAGAGCGAGCTCGTGTGGGAGAATCAGTTGTTCCCGTTACAAAAAATCCCGTTTAACGGTATGGAGCTCCCCTGCCCGAACGATTTCTCGCCGTGGACGGCGACGCTCACCCCCGAACTTGAAAAACAAATCAAGACCATCCAAAAGGTGGACTTGCTTCTCCTTGAAGAATTCGACCGCATCTGCCGCAAACTCGACATCGGCTACTTCATCTGCGGCGGCTCGATGCTCGGCTACGTTCGTCACGGCGGCTTTATCCCGTGGGATGACGATATCGACGTCGGTATGCTTCGCGCCGATTATGACCGTTTCCTCGCCGAGGGCGGCAAAGAACTGTCTGACCGCTTCTTCTTACAAACGCGCGAGAGCGATCCCGAAATTCCCTATCTGTTCTCGAAAATCCGCATGAACGATACGGAGTATATCACCGAATACAACGAAAATCGCAACTTCCACAAGGGCATCTGTCTCGACCTCTTCCCCTTCGACTTCTTGCCGGATGACGAGCAGGAACAGAAAAACTTCCTCGCTCAGGTTAACGTGTGCGTCCGTCGCCACAACAAGGCCTGCAACAAGCAGATTGCCGAGCCGCAGTACGACGAGAAACCGAAGACGTTCGAGGATTGGATGTGGCGCACCGTCGCCCATGCTCACCGTCAGTTGTGGCGTCTCGTTTCCATCAAGAAAACCCAAAAGAGATATATCTCCGTTGCTACGCGCTATAACGCCGTGGCGAAAGAGCGCGGACTCCAAACGGTGGCGAGCTTCGTCCCCACTTACACGTTTGTGAATTTGGAAGATTTGCTCCCCTATCAGGATATTTCGTTCGAGGGTGTGTCGGCGAAGATTCCGGCAAAACCCGAAGTGTTCCTCGAAATGCAATATCACGACTTTATGAGCTTGCCGCCGCTTCACCAGCAACTCGGTCACGACCTTATCCGCTGGTCGGCGGACATTCCCGAAGTGAAAGAAAACTGAGATTCAACGAATTTTTCGGAGGTTTCTTATGAACATTCTGTTTTTGATGATGGGCGGCAGCGGAACGCGTTTCGGTGCCTCTCGCCCGAAGCAGTACACGCTCATTGACGACGTGCCGGTGTTCGCGTATATCCTGCGCGGCTACAACAAGATGGACGAGATTGACAAAATCGTCGTCGTGTCCCACAAAGACTGGCTCGACTACGTTGAAGAGTGGAAAGAAAAATTCCACATCGACAAACTCACCCACATCGTTAAGGGCGGCGATACGCGCTCGGAATCGGTGCTTAACGGCCTTTCCGCTGTGAAAGATATTGCGGCGCACGACGACGTGGTGCTCCTTTGTGATGCGACCCACCCCTACGTGGACGTGGAGGGCACCAAAGGCGTTATCGAAGGCGTGAAAAAGTACGGCGGCGCGACCCTCGGTCAGCGTCAGTACGACACCGTTTACCGTATGAACGCCGAAACCTGTATGCTTGAGCAGGTCGTGCCGCGTCAGGAGATTGTGTCCGGCGCGTCCCCCGAAGCGTTCCGCTTCGGCGACATCTTCAAGATTTACAGCGAGGCGTCTAAAGAAGAACTGGAAGCCATGACCTCTGCCGGCGCGATTGCCCTTGCGCACAACATCCCGATGGTGGTTGTTCCTGCCTCGGTTATTAACCTGAAAATCACCTATCCCGGTGATATGGATGTCTTTAAGAAACTGGTACATACTTACTTTTTTGAAGAGTAAAAGGAGGGTTTTCTATGCCCGAACAAAATCCGCTTCGTGATATGGTTACGAAACGCAAACTCGGTATCCACTGCGGTATTCCGTCGTTCTGCTCGGCGAACAAACTCGTTATCGAGGCTATTTTGGAGCAGGCGCAGCGCTTTGACGAGCGCGTCGTTATTGAGGCGACCTCCAACCAGGTCAACCAAAACGGCGGCTATATGCGGATGCAACCGAAAGATTTCTGTGACTACGTTTACCAAATTGCCGATAAAATCGGCTTTTCTCACGAAAAAATCCTCATCGGCGGCGACCACTTAGGCCCTCTTCCCTGGGCGGATAAACCGGCCGCCGAAGCGATGGATAATGCCGAAACTCTCGTGCGGCTGTCGGTTGCGGCAGGATATAAAAAAATCCACCTTGACACCAGTATGAAACTGGGCGACGACCCGATTGATGAGCGCCTCTCGGACGAAACGATTGCCGAGCGCGGCGCGCGGCTGTATAAAGCCTGCGAAGAGGAATATCAAAAACTCCTCGAACGCAATCCCGACGAGATGCACCCCGTTTTCGTCATCGGAAGCGAAGTGCCGATTCCCGGCGGCAATCAAAAGAAAGAAGACGACGTCGAAGTCACCCGTCCGGAAGATTTTGAGCGCACCCTCGTCGCCTATCACAAGGTGTTTGCGCAATACGGGCTTTCCGACGCGTTCCAGCATATCATCGCCATCGTGGTACAGCCCGGTGTGGAGTTCGGCAACCTGTCGGTGCACGCTTATGACCGCGTGGAAGCGGCGAAACTGTGCCAGAGCCTCAAAAAATACCCCGACATCGTGTTCGAGGGCCACTCCACCGACTATCAGTCCCCGAAAAAATTGAAAGAAATGGTGGAAGACGGCATTGCGATTATCAAAGTCGGTCCTGCTCTCACCTATGCGATGCGTGAGGCGCTGTTTGCTCTCGCGATGATTGAGGATGAGCTCATCCCCGACGACAGCAAACGCTCGCACTATCGCGAAATTCTCGAGGGCAAAATGCTCGAAGATCCCACCTACTGGAAGAAGTATTACAAAGGCGACGAAAACAGCGTGGCGATTCAGCGTCGCTACGGTTTCTCCGACCGCAGCCGCTATTATACGGCGCTTCCGGACGTGGAAAACGCGATGAACAAACTCTTCAAAAACCTCGACGAGGTCACGATTCCCACCGGTATTTTGCACCAATATATGCCGATGCAATATATCAAGGTGCGCGACGGCGCGTTGTCACCGAAAGCGCGTGACCTCGCGAAATACAGCATCGTTGCGATGGTGGAAGATTATAACTACGCCGCCAAGGTCAACTATATGTTTGGCGGATTTTCGATTGGCTAAAAGGAGAAATGACGATGAAAGCTGCGGTTTTACACGGAATTGACGATATTCGTTACGAAGAATACGATACGCCCGTCACCCTGCCCGGCACGATTAAAGTGCGTGTGATGGCGGCGGGAATTTGCGGGTCGGATATCCCCCGTGTGTTAAAGGGAAAAGTCAAAAAATTCCCGCTTGTTCTCGGTCACGAATTCTCCGGATATGTTGTGGAAGTGGGCGAAGGCGTTAAAAACTTCGCTGTCGGTGATCACGTTGCCGGTGCTCCGCTTCTTCCGTGTATGAGCTGTCCCGACTGTGCTCACGGGAACTATTCCCAGTGCAAACAGTACAGCTTTGTGGGCTCCCGTGTGCAAGGTGCTTTCGCTGACTACGTAGTCCTGCCGGAGAAAAATGCCGTAAAAATCGACAGTGCCCTTTCGTTCGAGCAAGGAGCTTTGTTTGAGCCTTGCACCGTAGGATTGCACGGCGTTCGTCTTGCCGACTATACCGGCGGCAAGCGAGTGGCGGTCATCGGCGGCGGAACTATCGGCTTCTTCACGATGCAATGGGCAAAGATTTTCGGTGCCCGCCAGCTGGTTGTTTTTGATATCAACAAAGATCGCCTCGACTTCTGTAAACGGTGCGGGGCAACCGACGGTATCTGCACGCTGGATGCGGATTATCGTGAACAAGCGATGGCACTTACCGAGGGTAACGGCTTCGACTATGTATTTGAGACGTGCGGCGTTCCCGCCACCATCAAAATGGCGATGGATTTGGCGGCGAATAAGGCCCATGTGTGCTATATCGGTACTCCGTCCTCCCCTGTCACCTTTGAGCCGCTGGAATGGGAAAATCTCAACCGCAAAGAGCTTTCGGTGACCGGCTCGTGGATGTCCTATTCCGCTCCGTTCCCCGGCGAGGAATGGGTGCTGACCGCCCATTACTTTGCGACCGGCGACCTCATTTATGACCCCGATGCCGTGTATGAAAAGTTCCCGATGAGCGACGCCGCCAAAGCGTTTGAGCTGTACAAAACCCCCGGTCTTGTCAAGGGCCGTGTGCTTTTATATAACGAGGATTAAGAGATGAGTAAAGATGGCTATATTATCGTCGGTATGCTGATTTACCTCGTTACGTCGATTGTCAACCGCTTTTTTGTGGCAATTCCGGATGCGGTGTACATTCCCCTTGCCGTTGTCGGCATCGTGCTGATGATTACCGGCATCCGCCTCGGTAAAAAGCAAGCGAAAACCGACAAGGAAAATAAAGAATAAAAACATAAAAAAAGACCGTCTCGAAAGGGGGACTACATAAGGAAGTGGTCTCCCTTTGGTTTTTGTAATCAGCCGGAATGATGGAATCGATAGAAAACTCAAAATCATTTAACAGCAAAAACGGATAACAGAAAACCGCCAAGCGAAATGCTCGGCGGTT
>JAZUEK010000033.1:0-21966 GCA_045640165.1 Acutalibacteraceae bacterium
TAAGCGAATGCGGTCGCCCTCAATCGGAAGCATCACGCGGGCATTTTCCATATATTTCAGCGTAATTCCCTCACGCTTAGCGCGGTCACGGTACAACATCACACTGTCTTCCACCTCAGCGAGCAAATCCATTTTTTCGATTTGCACCGAAAAACGGCCGCTTTGCATCCGCGAGAAATCGAGCAAATCTTCCACGATACGCGCGAGGCGGTCGGTCTCGCCGGAGATGACTTTGAGGCCTTTTTTGGTCATTTCCTCGTCTTCTGTACCGAGTTCTGAGAGCGTTTCGCTCCACCCTTTAATAGAAGTGAGCGGTGTGCGCAGTTCGTGGGATACGGATGAGATAAAATCGTTTTTCATCTGTTCGGCGGTGGCGATTTCCCCTGCCATATAGTTGATGGTATCGGTCAACTCGCCGATTTCGTCGTTATAGCGTTTTTCGATACGCACGTCGTAATGCCCGAGCGCGATATTGCGCGCTGTGCGGCCGATTTCTTTAACGGGGTTGATGATGGTGCTGACAAAATAGGAGTTGGACAGCATCACGAAGAACAAAACCGCAAGCGCAATCGCGATAATGGCGAGTGTCGCCGAACGCATTTCGGCGTTGACCAAGCGAAGCGAGGTAACGTATCGCAGACCGTAAGCGGTTTTGGCGCCTTTTTCCGCAATACGCACACACACCGACATCACGTTTTCGCCGCTGGACGATTTTCCGCGCCAAGCGGCGGTATTGTCTTTAGAAGTGGCGGTTCCCTCCCAATCGGGCGCCGTCTCCGAACGACCGAAACCGGTGGAGGTGAGCACAATCGAGCCGTCGTTGCTCACAAGCTGAACTTCCACAACCTCTTTGTCTTGGAAATTGGCGACAAAGTCACGCAGACCCGATTCCAAATCGAAGTTGCCGCCTTTGATATAGCGCTCGAACAAATCCGCCGAGCTGTTGGCATACGACTGCAACTCGGACTGAACACTGCGGTAGTAGTAGTTACGGGTCAGCAGGATAAACGCGGCGACAAGCAACGCCAAAAACACGAATACCGTACCGAGTCCGTTTACAAGCCAGCGTTTGGTAATGCCGGTTACTTTTTGAAACGCCACCGTCGCCACTCCTTTCCGAGATTTTTGTAATGCGTTTTACGGGTTAAACACGTATCCTTGTCCCCACACCGTGCAAATGTGTTTCGGGGCGGAAGCATCTTCTTCCAATTTCATCCGCAGACGGCGGATGTTTACGTCCACAATCTTGTCGTCGCCGTAGTAATCCTCACCCCACACACGGTTTAAGATGTCCGTGCGGCTGAACGTTTGGCCGGGGTTGCGGAAAAAGTATTCAAGAATTTGAAATTCCACCTGGGTTAAGTCAATCTGTTCCCCGTTTTTCGTCAGCGTGCGACTGCGCACGTTTAGGGTGAACGCGCCGGATTCGATTTCCTCTTTATAGGTTACCGCATCGACGGCACGCGTTTTGGAAAGGCGGCGATACAGCGCCTCTACACGCGCCACCAATTCCGACGGGCTGAACGGTTTTGTAACGTAATCGTCTGCACCGTTTTGCAGTCCGCTGACTTTTTCCGCTTCCTGGGTGCGCGCGGTGAGCATAATGATGCCCATGGTCTCGCTTTTTTCGCGCAGGCGGCGGCACACTTCAAATCCGTCGATGCCGGGAA
The DNA here is from genome assembly GCA_045640165.1 of Acutalibacteraceae bacterium. Classification (GTDB taxonomy): domain Bacteria; phylum Bacillota; class Clostridia; order Oscillospirales; family Acutalibacteraceae; genus RGIG426. The sequence goes on from JAZUEK010000033.1 coordinate 1,671, forward strand.
GCATCACGTCCAACAGTGCCACGTCTACCGGTTCGCCGGCTTCTTCAGAGGCGGTGAATTTTTCGAGCGCTTCCTCGCCGGAGCCGGCTTCAAGCACGGTAAATCCTGCTCGTTTCATATACAGGACCACGAAATCGCGGATGGACGCCTCGTCCTCGCAAATGAGTATCCGTTTCATAAAAACCGCCTCCTTACGAAAGTACCGTCATACGGTACAGAATGTCGTTAAGATCCAATTTGAGAGCCGCGTCTTTTTGGTCGTTCCACCACACGCGGTAGTCCGAACCGCTGCCTTTGAGCGACACGGTTTTATACACGAGCGGCGCCGGCTGCCCCACCGCGCCGGTGGCGGTTTCCACCGGAGTGGCGTTTTCGGCGGAGCTGTTGCGGATGACGCATTCGAGCGTCTCTTTGCCGTCTTTCGTATAGAACAAATCCAGCCGGTGGGCGTTTTTATCATACGCCGCTGCCAACGCGCCGAGCCACGCGTTATCTACACGCAGGAGATAGCCGTCCTGCGGAACGGTAACGGAATAAAATTCGGTTACGTCCTCTTCGGCGGCCGCATCGTAAGAACACCACCGCGTCAACCACAGCGTTTCACCGTTTCCGCTTTCGGGGAGCGGCAATTCCTCGCTGACCGGCCATTCAAACGTTCCGTCGCCGTCTACGTCGCAAAAGGCAAGGCCGGACGTGCGCGCGGATTTTACCGTTACGTTGGCGTAAGCATCGTACAGCGGCGCTGTGAGGCGCTTGCCGTCCCACACGAGCAGTTCGGTAATGAGCGTGCCGTTTTCTTTTTCGCAGTCGGCGAAGATGCCGGTGGAGCCGTTCTCTAAACGGCAACTGTCAATGGCGGCAAATTTTTCGATATAGCCGTCAATAAACGTCTTGCTGCGCGTTTTCATCTCGCCGTTTTGCATCGAGCACAGCGTCGCTTCCACCACGTATTCCGAGTTGCTGATGTGGAACACGGTCACGTCGTTTTGCGCCTCGCTGACCACGCGAGAGACGAGAAAATCGGTATACCAATACGATGCGAGTTCCGTCATCGCCAGTTGGGACAAGCGATAGAGGCAAAGGCGGCTGTCACGGGCGATGCTGATTTCATAGCCGATGAGCAGTTCCGAGCGTCCGTCGCCGTCCAAATCGGAAAACTGCACTTCGCGGATGTCTGCGCTTTCGCTCTCCAAATCGGCGATGCTCTCCCACTCCTTGCCCTGTTTGCGCAGGTAGTTGACGTGTGCAAGCGGCTGTTCGTCCGACAGCGTGTAAAACGCGAGCGCTTCCGCCACGTTGTCGCCGTCGGTATCTTTCACGATAAACGCGGTGCGGTAGTCGCCGGAATTGGGGTATTTGAGTTTATACTGATCGGCGGCGGCAGAGCCGAATTCGCCGGAAATAAAGGTCTCGAGTGCGGTTTGAATGGCTTCCTCATCGCCGGTAGCGGCAGGAGAAACCAACGTCGGAGAAGTGTTGAATTCCAACAGCGAACAGCCACACAACGTCAGACACGCCAACACGCACGCTGTCGCTTTCAGAATGATTTTCAGCCGTTTCAAGTCGCACTCCCCCTTTATAAGATTATATTTAGTATATTATAATACCCACGCGACAAAAAGTCAATGCAATCCCTCGGAGAAAACCGCGAAAAAGCGCAAAAAAACACCGCTCATTCCGAAAAATGAACGGTGTTTTGATTAAAACAGAGCCACAATATCTTCTTTTTTGCGCAGACCGACAAGCGTTCCGGCCACTTCCCCGTTTTTGAAGACCATCAACGTCGGGATACTGTCGATTTCAAACGCGTTTGCGAGTTCCGGCTCGTCGTCCACGTTGATTTTGCCGACGTTGACTTTGCCGTCATACTCCTCGGCAATCTCTTCCACAATCGGCGCCATCATACGGCACGGACCGCACCACGTTGCCCAGAAATCCACGAGCACCGGCAAATCGCTTTCCAGCACTTCCTCGTTAAAATTTTCGGCAGTCAGTTCAATTTCCATTGTGCTTAAGCTCCCTTTCCTGGTGTGGAATTCCATCTTCCTAACGTGCGATTAAAAATATAAGGAACCGGCGCTAACACCACAAAAATGATTATTGCGCCGACAATCGCTTCCGTTAAAGAAAGATTACACATAATTTCCGCTTTTTTATCGAATATTAACCCCAATATATAAGCATACAAATATAGAAAAAATGAATGTATGGCAAAAATCGAAAGTGAATTACGCCCATAGTAAGCCAATATTCTTGATGCAATACTTGGGACTCGAACAATTGTAGATACGCAAACAACGATATAAATCCCCAGAATGCTATGGCATACATAAAGAAACGGATTTCCGAACGTTGGCACACAAATATTAACTGTTCCATTAATCAGAACAAGAGAAATATAAAAAAACAATGTCACGAACAAAAGCGGCATACTTATATATCGTTTGTTTTTGATTATCGAAACGACATCATATTTTTTTGCCACATTTCCTAGAATCAGAAATAGAACCGCAGCACACGAAGTATCCGCTTTGAAAGGTAATCGCAAATCGTGCCCCCATAGAACAAGCCGTATATTGCTATATGCTATTATATATGCCGCAAAATAGCATAAAAAACCGACAACAATTAAGAAAACATCTTTTGAAAAAAACTTATTTATTCCAAAAAACAGTGTTAGGGATATGCCTAAAACGGCAAGAAACCAAACTTGACCGACATAGATACATTCTGGTTGTAAATTGTACACTACATCGTATAAAAAACGAGTAATCGTAATTTGATTTCTCCATGCCGGCACAAAAAAAGTGACTATAGTTCCAATTACCACAAATTCCAAATATGCAAGAAACAAACCTCGAAGTCTTTTTAACAATTTGCCTCTATCAAAATTTTTCGGTATAAAATATCCCGCGACAAAAAAGAAAAGGGGCATATGAAAGCCAAAAATCATATTAAAAGCATTACTTCCGTATGTCGTTAAATGCCCAAGAATCACAGTGAACAATCCTATGCCTTTGGCGATATCCATAGATGTTTCTCTCTCACTCATTTCAACGTTATGCACCTTTCTTCTTTACAGAACAATCTCCTTACTTTTCGCGTTTAATACGGAAGTCCACCGAGCGGCGGAGATATTCAAGATACTCCTCGTCGCGGCACATCGCTTTGGTCGGTGCATCGGACAGTTTCGCCACCGGACGCCCGTTGACGTATTGCAGTTTAATCACGATGTTGAGCGATTCTTCTTTCGTATCGTTCGAGCAGAACGTGCCGATGCCGAACGATACCTTGGCGCGGTCTTTGAAATTGTCATACAGCGCCTGCGCGTGGTCAAAATCGAGCCCGTCGCTGAAAAGAAGCAGTTTGGTTTTCGGGTCAACGTCGTATTTCTTATAATGCGCGATGATTTTTTCGCCCCATTTGAACGGGTCGCCGCTGTCATGGCGCACACCGGTATAGTTGTTGACCATCGAGCGGTTGAAATCGAGCAAAAACAAATCGGTAGTAACGGTATCGGTGAGCGCCGTACCGTTATCGCCCTGATACTCGTCGTACCAGTCTTTCATCGCGTAGTGGTTTGTATATGCCAGCGGAATGGAATCAATACCCTGATACATCTGGACAAATTCGTGGGCATAGGTGCCAATCGGCGTGAGATTGTGTTTCATCGCAAAGTACACATTGGACGTACCGACGCAGTTTTTCGTCTCGGTCGCAAGACGTTTAATCACCACGTCCTCCCACTCACGGGAAAGACGCCGGCGGCAACCGAATTCGGCGAACTGGAACGTATACGTGCCGTCGTTGAAAGCGGCGATTTTCTTATCCAAGCGTTCTTTGGCGGATTTGAGCAATTCGTCGTAGTCGTAGGTGAAGCGGAAATACACCTCGTTGACGATTTCGAGCAGATAAATCTCGAACTGCATCGCCGAAAAGAGCGGACCTTTTACCACAATCGACAGTTCGCCGTCGGCGGAAAGTCCCGTTTCCACGTATTCGCGAATCGGCCGCCACAACCGCAGAAATTCCACGTAGTCGTCTTTGATAAAGCGAATGGAACGGAGATAATCGAGTTCTTTTTTCGTGAATTTCAGCGAGCAAAGATGGTCGATTTGACCGTTGATTTCGTCCAGCATTTCGCGCGTGAATTTAACGCCCTCGTTGCGGCACTTAAAATAGTATTCCCCACAAAGATCGGTATGTTTATGGAAAATGACTTGGTCCATATTGAATTTGTAAAGGTCGGTATCGAGGAGCGATACGACAATCGGTTCCAGTTTCATAGTTTCCAGTCCTTTCAAATGCTCGGCTCAAAAACGGGCATCAATTCCAGTTTGAATTGGTTTTGTCTATGCAGGCGGTCGATGCGCTCTTTTTTAGCGGCATCTTCCATCACACCCTCGCGGATATAGCGGTCAAGTTCCGCATAGGTAAACCCTAAATTCTCCTCGTCCGTCTTGCCGCAAAGCCCGTCAATCGGCACTTTATCGACCAACACGTCCGGCAGTCCGAGCACACGGCCGATGGCTTTTACTTCCGCGACCGTCAGGCGCGAGCAGGGGCTGAAATCCCCCACGCTGTCGCCGTAGCGCGTAGAATAGCCGACCCAGTCTTCCGACAGATTGCAGGTGTTGGCCACACGGCCGTTTTTGCTTTGGGACACGGCGTAAAGCGTCGCCATCCGCACACGCGGCGGCAAGTTTGTAAGGCTTTGGGTCGAAAGTTCGAACGGCACGGCGTTTTTGATACCTTCCACGGCCTCTTTTACGTTGACGATGACCGACTCGATGCCGAGATGCGACACGAGCAGTTTCGCCATATCGATGTCCGCCTGTTCGCCGCAGGGCATCAGCACGCCGATAACGCGCTCTTTGCCGAGCGCTTCGGTGCACAGCGCGGCGACCACCGAACTGTCTTTGCCGCCGGAAATGCCGACAACGGCATTACAGTCCGGCCCGTTTTTTTCGAAAAAATCGCGAATCCACGCGACGCATTCGTCTTTTACTTTTACCGCATCAAACATCGTTATTCTCCTATTACGTCGATTTGACAGCTTTTCATCGTGGCAAGCGCCGCTTTGTGCGCTTCGGGGGTTACGCCGGCACAGCAGGAGGCGTCCACCGTGATTTTTGCGTTTGGATAGCCTGCGCGCATAATCAGCACGTTGGACACCACGCAAATGTCTGTGCAAAGACCGACGAATTCCGCTTCGATTTCTTCGCCCGGATAGCGGTCTTTGAGGCCTCTTGAAATGCTGAAACTACCGAAACCGGCTTTTATTACGTCTTTATAGTTTTTGCCCGAAAGCGCGGCTTTAACCGCCGGACAGAGGTCGTGACCCTCGGTGCCGTCGATACAGTGCGGCACGGGGAGTTTTTGCCCTTCTAAGGTCGAAAGATAGTTGTCGTAGTGGGTGTCGTAGGTGACGAAAATCTCGTCGCCGTCGAACTGTTCAATTTTTTTAACCACGTTCGGCACGATGGCGACCGCTTCTTTCGTTCCGAGCGCACCGTCCACAAAGTCGTTTTGCATATCCACAACGACCAGTACCTTTTTCATGGGTTCTCTCCCCTTTTCTTTTCCAAATTGTTCCTATTATATCACACCGAAAACCGTTCGTCAACAAAGGCGACAAAAAAGACCGCTATATGAAATAGCGGTCTTTTGGTTGTCAGGTTTCTTCCGCGGATTGCGGTTCGGCAGGTTTGTCGCCCATCAATTCATAGAACGTTTTGCCGTCCATTTTTTCATGGGCAATCAGGTATTCGGCGATGACGTTGAGTTTGTCCATATGGTCGCCGACCTTTTGTTTGGCAATGTCAAACGCCTCGGTCACGATGCGTTCCACCTCGCTGTCGATAAGACCGGCCGTCTCTTCCGAATAGTTGCGCGTGTGGCCGAGATCGCGGCCGAGGAACACGCCGGCGGATTCGGATTCACCGAACATCAGCGGACCGAGTTTCTCGCTCATACCGTATTTGGTGACCATTTTACGCGCCATTTCGGAAGCGCGCTCAATGTCGTTGGATGCACCGGTGCAGATATCTTCGAGCGCGAGCGTCTCCGCCACGCGACCACCAAGCAACACCTGAATGCTCTCGAGCATATTCGTTTTGGTCATATGGGTGCGATCTTCTTGCGGCAGATTCATCGTATAGCCGGCGGCAAGACCACGCGGAATAATGGAAATCTGGTGCACCGGGTCTTGGGTCGGCGAGTAGTACGACACCACCGCGTGACCGGCCTCGTGGAACGCGGTAATTTTTTTGTCTTCGTCCGAAATAACGTGGCTGCGTTTTTCGGTACCGACCACCACTTTCACGGTGGCTTCCTCGATTTCTTCCATCGTGATGGAATGAATCTTGCGACGAGCCGCCAAAAGCGCCGCTTCGTTAAGCAGGTTTTCGAGGTCCGCACCGGTGAAACCGGAGGTGGATTGCGCGATGACTTTCAAGTCCACGTCGGGTGCAATCGGTTTGTTTTTTGCGTGGACTTTCAGGATTTCCTCGCGGCCTTTTACGTCGGGGTAGTTAACCACCACTTGACGGTCAAAACGGCCGGGACGGGTAAGCGCCGGGTCAAGGATGTCCGGGCGGTTGGTGGCGGCAATCATAATGACGCCTTCGTTCGCGCCGAAGCCGCCCATCACAACGAGCATTTGGTTGAGGGTTTGCTCGCGCTCGTCGTGGCCGCCGCCGAGACCGGCGCCGCGCTGACGACCGACCGCGTCGATTTCATCCACAAAGATGATGCAGGGCGCGTTCTTTTTCGCCTGGTCGAACAGGTCGCGCACACGCGACGCGCCGACACCGACGTACATCTCCACGAAGTCCGAACCGGAAATGGAGAAAAACGGCACGCCTGCCTCTCCTGCGACCGCACGGGCAAGCAGGGTTTTACCGGTACCGGGAGGGCCGATGAGCAAGACGCCCTTCGGCACGCGTGCGCCGAGTTCTTCGAAGCGTTTGGGAGATTTTAAGAACTCCACGAGTTCCTGCAAATCCTCTTTTTCTTCGTCCGCACCGGCCACGTCGTCAAACGTGACTTTGCGCTTTTCGTCCGACGGCTTTTTGATACGCGCTTTGCCGAAACCGGCAATTTTGCCGTCGCCCATCGAGCCCATCGAGCGTTTCATCATAAACCACACGATGAGCGCGAACACAATCATAATGATAAGCGTGGGCATCATGCTGACGACCCACGATACCTCGCGCTGCGGCAGAATATCGTATTTAACGTCGTTATTTTTATCGGTATCGCGGTTGTTCGGGTTGACAAGTTCGTACACAACCGAGTCCACAAAGAGGTTCAGGTTGGGGACTTTATAGGTAAGGATATCCTTATCGTCCACCTTTTTGTCTTTGTTGACGTCGGAGCGATATCCCTCGCGGAGCAACAGTTTCAGCGACGAATTGTCGAGGCTCAGCGTGAATTCCTCCACCTGATTTTGCTCGAAATAACCGACGATTTCGGAATAGGTCTTATCCTGCTTCGTAGAGCCGGAGTTGGTCAGCGCCCACAAGCCGATGATAATGAGCAGCGGAATGCCGATGAGCAGTAACCAACTGCGACCTTGATGTTCTTCGTTGTTCGGGTTCTCGTTAAAATTCAAGAAAACCCCTCCTTTCGCTTTGCGATGGGCAAAGTGGATACTTTATTGATAGATTTCGGGTTTCAAAACGCCCACGAACGGCAGATTGCGGTAGTGCTCGTCGTAGTCAAGACCGTAACCGACGATAAATTCGTCCGGCACGGAACGGCCGACGTAATCGGGTGTAAAGTCTACGCGGCGACGCTCCGGTTTATCGAACAGCGTGCACACTTTAAGGCTTTTCGGTTTGCGCGTCTTAAACATCTCGCACAGGAACGACAACGTTACGCCGGAGTCGAGAATATCCTCGACAATCAGCACGTCTTTGTCCTCAAGCGTGCAGGAAATGTCTTTCATAATGCGCACGTTGCCGGACGTTTTCGTGCCGGAACCGTAGCTGGACACCGCGAGAAAGTCCACGCTGCTCGGAATGGACAGCGCGCGCACGAGGTCCGCCGCGAATACAAAAGAACCTTTCAAAACGGGGATGATAAATAAATTTTTCCCCTCATAGTCCTCAGAAATACGCGCCGCCACGTCGGCGACGATGGATTTGATTTCCTCTTCGGAAACCAGTGTGTAGGCAACGTCTTGTTCTCCGTTCATTTCAAAAACCCTCTCTTTTTTCTGATTAGTGGTGAGTATGTTCCATTTGCAAAAACGTCGCCGTTTCGGCAAATACAAGCACTTGTTCGGTTTGTTCGGTTACTTTGACGCGTTCATCGCAACCGAAGCCGCAAACCGCTACAATTCCGTTTTCGTCGCACAACAGCGGCGTTGCAGAGCGTTCAAACGCAGACAATTCCGCTTCGTTGAACAGTTTTTTGAGCGTTTTCGTGCCACGTCCGACCGGACGGTAGGCGTCGCCGTCGTTTCGACTGCGCACCGCGAGAACGCCTTTGATTGTAGCATAGTCGCAATAGGAATTTAACAACAAACTGTAAACTTTTCGACAATTTTCGAATTCTTTTGCGGAAAAAAGTCGCAATTCATACGATTTTCCGGCAATTTCAAACGGAACGCCGACCGTTACCGGAAAGAAAAACGGGGCGATCGGTTGTGTCTCGGAAACGAGGAACATCCGGTTTCCCTCGGCTTTTACCGTCGTTCCGCCGGGAAGCGTTACAGCGCCCTCCTCGAATACAAGGCGGCACAGCGCATCAAAATGCGTTTTTTCCACGTTGACGGCGGTGGGAAGCATCTGGCGTACCGCGCGCCGCAAAATGGCAGGCGGTGCAGCTCTCAGCACTTCGCGGTCGTATACGCCGACCGTCTCCTCAAACTCCGCGCATTCGAGCAGAAGTTGTCCCTGCTCACGCAGGCAGGTTTCATCCTCGCGCAACGTCTCACAAAGACGCAAAAGCGCGGTTTCCGTTTGGGGATTGATGGCTTTGAGCGCCGGCATCACCTGCGCGCGCACGCGGTTGCGCGAAAACGCCGTGTCGGCGTTGGTTTCGTCGGTAACGAACGGAATCTCGTTTTCGGCGGCGTAGGCTTCCACCTCGGCACGCGTCGCAAACAACAGCGGCCGCACAAGCGATTCGCGGCGCGGTTCTATGCCGCACAGGCCTTGTAATCCGCTTCCGCGTGTCAGATGCAACAGCACCGTTTCGGCATTGTCCGAAGCGGTGTGTGCTGTGGCGATGGCGCCGTCTGCGGCGGAAAACAGTGCATCGTACCGCAGTCGTCGTGCGGCTTGTTCAACGCTTTCCCCCGTTGCGCTTACCGCGCCCGGCACGTCTACCGCGCAAACGGAAAACGGTACGTTCCACGCTTCGCAAAGCGATGCGCAAAACGCCGCGTCGCGGTCGGCGGCATCACCGCGCAAACCGTGATGAACGTGTAATGCACAAATAGCGCCAAGCGAGAGTTCTTCTTTTGCGGACAACAGCAAGTGCAACAGCACCGCCGAATCCGCACCGCCGGACAGCGCACACAGCACCGGCTCGTCTTTCAAAAACAACCGGTTTTTCGTGGCATACGCCACAAAACGCGCACGTAAATCAGAACGGGTTGTCGGCATTTTGCGCCTCCCCGTCGGACGAAGACGGCGAACTGAAACGGGTAAATTCCCCGTCAAAACTCATATCGACCGTACCGAGACGGCCATGGCGGGTTTTCGCCACAATCACCTCGGCGGTGCCGTAATTGATTTGGGACGGATCGTCGCCGGCGTTCGCCGCCATTTCCTCACGATAGAGGAAGAGCACTTGGTCGGCGTCTTGCTCAATAGAGCCGGATTCACGCAGGTGAACCAGCGACGGGCGTTGGTCACGGGAAGCGGCATCGCGGCGCAACTGGGCGCACACGACGACGGGAATGTTCAGCTCTTTTGCGAGGATTTTGAAACCACGGGTAATGTCGGACACTTCCTGCACGCGGTTTTCGGTTTTCTTCGGCGATTCCATAAGACCGAGATAGTCCACCACGACCAGACCCACGTCGGGAATGCGGCGCAAACGGGCTTTGATGTCCTGGGCGGTGACGTTGGTGCTGTCATCGAGGTAAATGGGCGCCGCGGACAGCACGCTGGCCGCCGCCGCCAATCGCGACCACTCCGCCGGCATCAAGTTACCGATACGCAGGCGCGTAGACGGCACTTTCGCCTCGGCGGAAAGCAGACGGTTGACCATTTCCTCTTTGCTCATTTCCAAGTTGAAAATGGCAACGGTGCGGTGTTGTTCCACCGCCACGTTGCGCGCCAAGTTCAGCACGAACGAGGTTTTACCGACACCGGGGCGCGCACCGATAATGATGAGGTTGCCGCGGTTAAGACCGGTTGTATACGAATCCAGTTCGGGCATACCCGACGGAATACCGACGAGTTTGGCGCGCTCTTCCGGAATAGACATCCGGTTATAGAGGTCGTAGTTCTCCTGAATGGCGGTGGCAATCGGCGTCAATCCGCCGTCATAGCGATCGTGGCGGATGTCGTAAACGCGCTGTTCGGCGCTCTCAATAAGGTTATCGAAATCCGCCGACGGGTCCATCGCCTCGTCCAGCGTTTTACGGGACGCGTCAATCAGTTTGCGCACGTCCGCTTTTTTGCGCACCATTTCGGCATAGCGCGCCACACTTTTCACCGACGGCACGATATCCACGAGTTTCAAAAGATACTCTTTGCCCTCGTTTCCCTCGAAAAAGCCCTCGGATTTCAGCGCTTCGCGCACGGTGACGAAGTCGATGATCTCGTTCGCCATCATTTTTTGGATCATCACGCGGTAAATCGCCTGATGTTCCGGCAGATAAAAGTGTTCGGCTTTGAGCATATCGGCCACCTCGTTGATGGCGGTAGCGTCAATGAGAATCGCGCCGAGCACTGCCTGCTCCGCTTCGAGGCTGTACGGCAAGTTCAGCCCGTCGGAATAGGTCTTTGCATCCTTCGGCATACTTATTCCTCCGCTACCGTCACGTTCAACGTCGCCGAAACTTCCTGATGGAATTTCACTTTGACCGGGAACGTGCCGAATTGTTTGATATCATCCATCTGGACGAACTTCTTCTCTACCTCAAGACCGAACACGGCTTTGAGCTCTTCCGCCACGCGTTTGGAGGTCACCGCGCCGAACAGTTTGCCGGCAGAACCGGCTTTGGCGGCGATGCGAATTTCTTTTCCCTCCACTTTCGCGGCGGCTTCTTTCGCTTCTTTCAATGCCATTTCCGCGTGATACTGTTTCGAGGATTCGCGGTTTTTCAGTTCGCTCATCGCCTTGGCGTCCGCCGGCGTGGCGAGGTTGCGCGGAAACAGATAGTTACGGGCATATCCGTCGGAGACGTTGACGAGTTCTCCTTTTTTGCCCTGAGCTTTGACATCTTGCAATAAAACGACTTTCATTGTGGGTTCCTCCTTGTTCGTTTATACGTCCATGATGACCGGCAAGATCATCGGATTGCGTTTGGTTTTTTGGAATACGAAGCGCGAGAGCTCGTCGCGCACACGGTTTTTCATCATCGGCCAGTCGCGGCTGTGACTGCGGCAGCAGTCTTCCAGCGTTTTGCGAGCGACGGCTTTCATCTCATCGAGCAGTTCCTCCGCCTCTTTAGCGTAAACGAAACCGCGAGTCACGATATCCGGACCGGAGACGAGGTCGCCGATGATGGAATCAATCGACGCCACCACGACGATAAGGCCGTCCTGCGACAATTTGGTGCGGTCGCGCAGCACCGCGTTGCCCACGTCACCGATTCCGAGACCGTCCACCAAAAGGCGGCCGGCAGGAACGGTTCCGGTTACTTCCATTTTGTCACGGGTGAGCGACACTTCCTGCCCGATATCCGAAATCAGCACGTTTTTCGGGGACATTCCCATCGACACGGCAAGCGCGGCGTGTTTGCGTAAGTGGCGCTGTTCGCCGTGAACGGGAATAAAGTATTTCGGGCGGACAAGCCCGTGGATGATTTTCAGTTCTTCTTGGCAGGCGTGTCCGGAGGTATGCACGTCGTACATCTTCTCGTACACCACGTCACAGCCGCGGCGCATCAGCTCGTTGACCACGCGGCTGACGGATTTTTCGTTGCCGGGAATCGGGGTTGCGGAGATGATGATGGTGTCCTGCGGTCCGACCTCGACTTGACGGTGGTCGGAGAACGCCATACGGGTTAACGCCGACATCGGCTCGCCCTGACTGCCAGTCGTGATAATGACCAGTTTGCAGTTCGGATAGTTGCGGATTTCCTCAATGTCGATGAGGATGCCTTTCGGCACTTTGAGGTAGCCGAGTTCGGTGGCAATCGCCACGAAGTTGACCATACTACGACCGGAAATCGCCACCTTGCGTTTTTCCTTGGCGGCGGAGTCGATAATTTGCTGGATACGGTGTAAGTTCGACGAGAACGTCGCGACAATAATGCGATCGCCCTGCGCCTTGCGGAACAGGTTGGCAAGACTGTCGCCCACCATTCGCTCGGTCGGCGTATAGCCGGGACGTTCCACGTTGGTGGAGTCGCAAAGGAGCGCCAAAACGCCTTCGCGCCCGAGTTCGCCGAAACGCGCAAGGTCAATCATCTTTCCGTGAATCGGCGTGCAGTCAATCTTGAAGTCGCCGGTATGCACCACCGTGCCCTGCGGCGTTTTGACGGCAAGCGCCACCGCGTCGGGTATCGAGTGGTTGACATTGATGAATTCCACCGAAAGTTTGCCGAGTTTCACGGTCTGCCCTGCCGCCACCTCGTGGTAGTCGGTGGTTTTATCAAGGCCGAATTCGGTCAGTTTGGAGTTGACCAGAGCGAGGGTCAATTTCGTGCCGTATACCGGCAGTTTTGCCTCTTTCAAGAAATACGGCAGCGCGCCGATGTGGTCCTCGTGCGCGTGGGTAAGCACCACGCCTTTGATGCGGTCTTTATTCTGCACCGCGTAGGAAAAATCGGGAAGCACCACGTCCACACCCGGCAAATCCGCTTCGGGGAACGTCATACCGCAATCAATGATGATGGCATCGCCGTCGTACTCGAGCATGGTCATATTCTTGCCGATTTCGTTAAGACCGCCGAGGAAGGTAATTTTTACCGGCGCCGTGGGCACTTGTTCTTTACGGCCTTTCGGCTTTTTCGACGACTGTTTTTTCGTCGTCTGCGGTTTGGTGGTTTGTTTTTTAACCGGTTGTTGTTTTTTCGGCTTTTGCGCCGCTTTTGTGTTTTTTACTCCGTCGGCCGCGTTCTGTTTTTTCGCAGGCTTTTTCGCGGAGTTTTGTTTTGGTTGTTCGGACGGTTTCGTCCGCTGGTTTTGCTGTTTTTTCAACGAATTTCCTCCTAATATTTACAGAAAAGACAAAAAGTCCCATAAATTACGCAAACACACAGATTAGTATATCTCTTTTTTGTGCTTTTGTCAATCGAAACTCTGTCGAATCCGGCCGTGGGAGAAAAATTTTCCACTTTCCCCTTGTATGTGGGGAAATTTTTGGTATAATGGAGTGGAAAATCGCGACACTAAGGAGGCGGCAAACTTGAAACACGTGGATTTGTTTACCGACGGCGCCTGTTCCGGCAACCCCGGTCCCGGCGGCTACGGCACGATTTTGCGCTATAACGGCAATGAAAAAGAAATGTCCGACGGCGAAGCATCGACCACCAATAACCGCATGGAACTGACTGCTGTCATCGTAGGGCTTGCGGCACTCAAAGAAACCTGTGACGTGACCGTTTACAGCGACTCGAAATACGTGGTGGACGGCATCCAAAAAGGTTGGGCACAGAGTTGGAAACGTAACGGTTGGCGTAAAGCGGACAAAAAGCCGGCACTCAACGCCGATTTGTGGGAAAAACTCCTCACCCTCCTCGATATCCACGAAGTGCGCTTTGTGTGGCTCAAAGGTCACGACGGCCACCCCGAAAACGAGCGGTGCGACCGCCTCGCTGTTGCGGCCTATCAGAAATTTTTGCAAAAACCGTAACTTTTTTCTCCGTTAGGTCTTGCAATTTCTACCAAATTGGTGTATATTATCTTTCGGTAAAATTTCCCCGATGAAACGAGATGACAATATGGCAAAAATGATTTACGCCGACAACGCCGCGACTACGCGGTTGTTGCCGGAAGTTTTGGACGCGATGATGCCGTATCTTACGGAAGAATACGGCAACGCCTCTTCCCTTTACGGGTTCGGTCAAACCTCCCGTTACGCCATTGCGGATGCCCGTGAGGACATCGCAAACTGCCTCGGCTGCCTTGCGAGTGAGGTATATTTCACCTCCGGCGGAAGCGAGGCGGACAACTGGGCAATTAAAATGGTTGCCGCCGAAATGGCGAAGAAAGGCAAAAAACACCTCATCTCCACCGCGTTCGAGCACCATGCCGTGCTCCACACGCTGAAAGCCCTTGAAAAACAAGGCTTTGAGGTGACGCTCCTCCCCGTATACGACAACGGTGTCGTGCGCGTAGAAGACGTGAAAAACGCCCTCCGCGAGGATACGGCGCTTGTGTCCGTGATGTTTGCAAACAACGAAATCGGTACGGTGCAACCCATTGCCGAAATCGGTGCCGTCTGCCACGAGGCCGGCGTGCTGTTCCATACTGACGCGGTGCAAGCGGTCGGTCACCTGCCGATCAATTTCAAAGAGATGAACATTGACCTTTTATCCCTCTCCGCCCACAAATTCCACGGGCCGAAAGGGATGGGTGCTCTGCTCTGCCGTCGCGGTTTGCGCTTCGGCAACCTCATTGATGGCGGCGCGCAAGAGCGCAACCGCCGCGCCGGCACGGAAAACACCGCCGGCATCATCGGCACGGCGACCGCAATGAAACTCGCCTGCGAAAAACTGGACACGGTCACGCCGCTCATTCAAGCCAAACGCGACCGCCTGATTGCCGGTTTGTCGCAAATCTCCCACAGCCGCTTAAACGGTGACGCAGAAAAACGCCTGCCGGGCAACGTCAATATGAGTTTTGAGGGTGTCGAGGGCGAATCCCTCCTCCTCTACCTCGATGCGAAAGGCATCTGCGCCTCCTCCGGCTCGGCGTGCACCTCCGGCTCGCTCGACCCGAGCCACGTGCTGCTCTCCATTGGGCTCAAGCACGAGGTCGCCCACGGTTCTTTGCGCCTCACGATTGACGAGGACACGACCGACGACGATATCGACACAATTCTGAAAGCCGTTCCCGAAGTGGTGGATCGCCTGCGTGCGATGTCGCCGCTGTGGGAAGATATGATGAAACGAGAGAAAGAAGGAAACTAAAATGGCCTCTGTTTACAGCGAAAAAGTGATGGATCACTTCACAAATCCCCGTAACGTCGGCGAAATCGCGGACGCGAACGGTGTCGGTGAAGTGGGCAACGCCGTGTGCGGCGATATTATGAAAATGTACATCAAAGTGGAAAACGACGTGATTGTGGACGTGAAATTCAAGACGTTCGGTTGCGGCTCTGCCATCGCCACCAGCTCGATGGCGACCGAACTCATCAAAGGCAAACCGCTTTCCGAAGCGCTGAAACTCACGAACAAAGCCGTTGTGGAAGCGCTCGACGGTCTGCCGGCGCACAAAATTCACTGTTCGGTGCTTGCGGAACAGGCGATTAAAGCCGCGATTGCCGACTATTACACCCGTCTCGGCATCGACCCCACCCCGTTTGTGGGCGAAATTCCGGACTCCTGCGAGGGCGGCTGCTGCCACGAGCATTAAGACGTAAACAATGAAAAAGAAATCGGCAAAAAAAGTTCTTCGAATAGCGAGTATCGCGGTAATCGGCTTGTGTTTACTGGTCACGCTTGGTGTGCTCGCCGCAAATTGGCGTGTGCTTGCCGCCACAAAAGACTACATCCTCCCCGAATCCGAATTGAAAACTCTGGAAAACGCGGATTGTGTTCTCGTTCTTGGTTGCGGTGTACACGACGACGGTTCTCCCTCGGATATGCTTGCCGACAGAATCGCGGTCGGTGTGCGCGTGTATGAAACCGGAATTACCGACCGACTGCTGATGTCCGGCGACCACGGTAGCGAGAACTACGACGAAGTAAACGCGATGAAATCCGTTGCGGTACAATCCGGCATTTCGCCCGACAACGTGTTTTGCGACCACGCCGGTTTCTCTACGTACGAGAGTATGTATCGCGCAAAAGATATTTTTGAGGCAAAGAAAGTCGTCATCGTCACCCAAGGATACCACTTACCGCGTGCCGTTTATGACGCACGGCGGCTTGGCATTGATGCTTACGGTGTATCCGCAGACGAGCGTGTTTATGCCGGACAGGAAATGCGCGACGTGCGCGAAGTAGTGGCACGAGCGAAAGACTTTTTGTGGTGCATTATTAAGCCGGAGCCGACGTATCGCGGCGAAAAAATCCCGATAACGGCTAACGGCAGTTTGACCGACGGATAAAAATCAAACCCAAAACGAAAACCCCGACCGGTGGTCGGGGTTTTTCTTATACGCGTTTATCCAAAATCTCGCGGTATTTTTCGTAAAATTCAGGGAACGTGCCGTCGTCTAAGCTATCACGGATTTTCTCCATCAGCGTATTGTAAAAATAGAGGTTGTGGGTGACGCACAGCCGCATCGCAAGCATCTCGTTCGCCTTAAACAAATGGCGGATATACGCGCGCGAATGGCGGCGGCAGGTCGGGCAATCGCATTCCTCGTCAATCGGGAGCAGGTCGCGCTCGTACTTTTCGTTAAGCATATTGCGCCGTCCGCTCCAGGTGAACACGTGGCCGTGCCGCGCGTTACGCGCCGGCATAACGCAGTCGAACAAATCGACGCCGCGGAAAACACCCTCGAGGATGTTGACCGGTGTGCCGACACCCATTAAATAGCGCGGTTTGTCGGTCGGCATAAACGGTTCAACCGCCTCGATAACGCGGTACATCTCCTCCGTCGGCTCACCGACGGCGAGACCGCCGATGGCGTAGCCGTCAAGCCCCATCGCGGCGATTTCTTTCATGTGCGCTACGCGCAAATCGTCATAGGTACAACCTTGGTTGATACCGAACAGCATTTGCTGTTTGTTAATGGCATCTCCGGCGTTTAAGCGCGCCATTTCTTTTTGGCAACGGTCGAGCCAGCGCGTTGTACGGGCGCAGGACTGCGCGGCGTAATCATAGGCGGCAGGGTTTTCTACGCACTCGTCAAACGCCATAGCGATGGTCGAGCCGAGATTCGACTGGATTTGCATACTCTCTTCCGGCCCGATGAACAGTTTTCTGCCGTCCACGTGGGATTGGAACGTCACGCCCTCTTCCTTGATTTTGCGAAGTCCGGCGAGCGAGAACACTTGAAATCCGCCGCTGTCGGTGAGAATCGGGCCTGTCCATCCGGAAAACTTGTGTAATCCGCCGAGGTCGTGTACGAGTTCGTCGCCCGGGCGCACGTGCAAGTGGTAGGTATTCGACAGCATCACCTGGCATTTGATTTGGCGCAAATCCTCGGTATCGAGCGCACCTTTGATGGCGCCGCAGGTGGCGACGTTCATAAAAGCCGGCGTCTGCACCGTTCCGTGGGGCGTTTCAAACGTACCGCGACGGGCAGAGCCGATGGTTTTCTTGATTTCCATAGAAAATTCCTCGTTTTTGTATGTAAAGTGGTTATGCTTTACAGAATAAGCATCGCATCGCCGAAGCTGAAGAAGCGATATTCTTCCTCGACGGCGTGTTTATAGGCGTTCATTGTGCGGTCGTACCCGGCAAATGCGGAAACGAGCATAATGAGCGTGCTCTCCGGTAAATGGAAGTTGGTAAGCAGTCCATCGAGCACGGAAAACTTGTAGCCGGGATAGATGAAAATCTCCGTAAATCCTTCTGCCGGCTCGATTTTTCCGTCTTTCATCCCGATGCTTTCGAGCGTACGGCAACTGGTCGTTCCGACCGCAATCACCCGTCCGCCACGCGCTTTGGTGCGGTTGATGAGGTCGGCGGTCTCGGCGGAGAGTTCATAGTGCTCGCTGTGCATCTTGTGGTCTGTAATGTTGTCTACCTTTACAGGTAAAAACGTTCCCAACCCGACGTGCAACGTGACAAACCCGATATCCACGCCCATTTTTTTGATAGATTCGAGGCGTTCGGGGGTAAAATGAAGTCCTGCGGTGGGCGCGGCGGCCGAACCGAGTTCACGGGAGTAGACGGTTTGGTAACGCTCTTTGTCCTCGAGCTTTTCTTTGATGTACGGCGGCAGCGGCATTTGGCCGATTTCTTCCAAAAGCGCGTAAAAATTGTTTCCCTCATACGAGAACTGCACCACACGCTCCGCGCCGTCCGCTTCACAGACGGTAGCTTTCAGTTTCCCCTCGCCGAAGACGAGAGTATCCCCCTCTTTAATGCGTTTACCGGGGCGCGCGAGCGTCTGCCACTTGTCGTTGCCAAGCGGTTTTAAGAGCAACAATTCCACGCGCGCGCCGGTCGATTCGCGGTTGCCGTAAAGGCGCGCCGGAATCACACGGCTGTCGTTAAGAATCAGCGTGTCGCCGGGTCTTAAATACTGTTCGATATCATAAAAATAAGTATCCGTCAGCGTATCCTCTGCGCGATTCATCACAAGCAGGCGACTGTGGTCGCGCGGCTCGATGGGCGTTTGGGCGATACGTTCGGGGGGTAATTCATAAAAAAAGTCGCTGGTTTTCACAATTTGGCCTCTCTTTTTCGGTGGTTTCCTCTATTGTACCGCATCTTTTCGCATTTTGCAAATTTATTTTTCAGAAAACGCGGAATTGCTTGACAAGTCAAGGTTTCGGGTGGTATTATAATGAGGTAAGAAATTTATATTTATGCGCGCACTCGCGCGCGTAATAAAAGGAGTGTTCGTTTATGAATTACAAAGTTGGTATTATCGGTTGCACCGGTATGGTCGGTCAGCGTTTTGCGACGTTGCTCGAGAACCATCCGTGGTTTACGGTCACCGCTCTTGCGGCGAGCCCCCGTTCCGCCGGCAAAACCTATAAAGAAGCCCTCGGCGGCCGCTGGGTGATGAAAACTCCCCTGCCGGCGTCGATGGCGGATATGATTGTGATGGATGCTTCCGACGTGGAAGCCGTTGCTTCGAAAGTGGACTTCGTGTTCTGCGCCGTGGATATGAAAAAAGACGAAATCCGCGCTCTCGAAGAAGCCTACGCCAAAGCGGAGTGCCCGGTTGTCTCGAACAACAGCGCCAACCGCAATACTCCCGACGTGCCGATGGTCGTGCCGGAACTGAACGCCGACCACATCAAAATTATCGAGGCGCAGCGCAAACGCCTCGGCACCAAACGCGGCTTTATCGCCGTGAAATCCAACTGCTCGCTGCAAAGCTACGTACCGGCGCTGTTTCCGCTGTCGAAATTCGGCGTGAAAGAAGCCGCCGTCTGCACCTATCAGGCGATTTCCGGCGCCGGCAAAACCTTTGAGCGCTGGCCCGAAATGATTGACAACGTCATCCCCTACATCGGTGGCGAGGAAGAAAAATCCGAGCAAGAGCCGCTGAAAATCTGGGGTAAAATCGAGGGCGACAAAATCGTCCCGGCTACTTCCCCGGCGTTTACTGCCCAGTGCCTGCGCGTGCCGGTGACCGACGGCCACTTTGCCGCCGTGTTTGTGCGCTTTGAAAACAAACCGACCAAAGAAGAAATCCTCGATACCTGGAAGAACTTCAGCGGCCGCGCCCAAGAACTCAACCTGCCGAGCGCGCCGAAACAGTTCCTCCACTATTTTGAGGAAGACAATATGCCCCAGACCAACCTCCACCGCGACCTCGAGGGTGGTATGGCGATTTCTCTCGGCCGTTTGCGCGAGGACAGCCAATACGACTACAAATTCGTCGGTCTGTCCCACAACACCCTGCGCGGCGCGGCCGGCGGTGCGGTGTTGCTTGCGGAACTCCTTTGCGCCGAGAACTACATCTAATCGAAACACAAGCCGTATTCACAACCATTTGAAACGGAGGAATTTCTTATGTCGAAACAAACGATTTTTACCGGCGCCGGTGTCGCGATTGTCACCCCGATGAAAGCGGACGGCTCGGTTGACCTTGAACTCTATCGCGAACTGGTCGAAGACCAGATTCAAAACGGCACCGATGCCATCATCACCTGCGGCACCACCGGTGAGTCCTCGACTCTCGATGACGACGAGCATATCGCCGTCATGCGCGCCGCGGTGGAGCAAGCGAAAGGCCGCGTTCCGGTTATCGCCGGTACCGGTTCGAACGATACCGCCTACGGTATCCACCTCTCGATGGAAGCCAAAGAGATGGGCGCGGATGCGCTGCTGCTCGTCACCCCCTACTACAACAAAACCTCGCAAGC
>JAZUEK010000034.1:0-24671 GCA_045640165.1 Acutalibacteraceae bacterium
CGCCGACGGCAGCGTGGATTGGTGGGATTCTTGGGATGCCACCTACGACGCGAACGGGAATCGGACGAGTGTACGCTACTACAACGCCGACGGCAGCGTGCGTGGGTGGTACGAATACATCTACCTGAACCAATCCGCGCCGGAAAAAGCAGAATAACAAAACGAATAACCCCTCACGAGTGTGAGGGGTTGTTTTTTTGCTCGTCGCACCCACACCACGCGCAGGGCAGGGGTGCGGCTCGGCAACGGGGGTTTGTGCGGCGCTTTTGGCAAAGGGACGTCGAGGGCGCCGTCCCCTACGAAAGAATTTGAGTTTTGTCCGTAGGGGCGATTCACGAATCGCCCCATTCCAATATGTCGCACCGACCACGAGGGGGGTCATTCGTGAATGACCCCTACAATGTTGCCACAAGTCTGTGTAAAATTCCACAAACGGACCATCGAGGGCGCCGTCCCCTACAAAGCACGCCGGAAACAATTCTTAATTCTTAATTAAAAACCTCCCGACCGACGGTCGGGAGGTTTTCGTTACGCTTGCATATTGTGGGCGGACATATAGTCGAAGAGGCGTGTGCCGTGGGACTGTTCGTCCCATTGGATTTTGGTGGGCGTTTGACGGGTGGTCCCGTCTGTAACCTCAAAAATGCTCGTGTCATACAGCGACGAGGCGTGTTTTTCCATACTCAGTGCGTCTTGGCAGAGGTAGGCATCGCCGAGGCAGGAGCAAGTGCCGCAACCGCAGGTGTCGCCGCAGAGGGCTTCGCTGTTGCCTGCACCGCCGACGGTTACGCCGCCGTCGGTGAGCATTTTCGTCACGGTCGAGAGGTGTTGCTGTTCGGTCTCGCGGATGGAGGAAAAGAGGGTTTTCAGTTCGCTGTCGGCGGCGGAGTTTGCGTACTGTCCGTATTTTTCCACGCACAGTGCTTCTTGGGCGCGGAGGTCTTTTAAGAGGCCTTTTTCTTTTTCGGTTAAGTTCATTTTTATTCCGTCCTTTCTTGTTGGTAGTTGTAGGTTGCGCAAAAGGACGAAAACTATACGCTCTTTTCACACATTTTTCCGCGCGGACATAGAATGACGATGAGAAACCCCGTTTCATCGGGGAATTCAGGTGATTTTTAAGGAGGAATGATGGGTATGGCGGAAAACAAGCGTTTTTCCGACGGCACGTGCCGCGATGCCGTGTGTGTGGATGCGGGGCGTGTGTATGACAGTTGTGCCGACAAGGATTGTTGCGAAAGTTTGCGCGTGTATCTGACCGAGCGCGACCAACAATGCGTGGCGAACAGCTCGCTTGTGCGTGTGCGGCGCGCGGAGTTACTTACGACGTGTATCGACGTGGAAGCGTTGCCGTTTAACCGCGGCTACTACGCCTGCGACCTGACGTTTTATTTCGAGGTCGCGGTGGAAATCTGCGGTGGGCGCGGTCAGCAACCGAACACGGTGTACGGCATTTGCAGTTATGCGAAAAAGGTCATCTTGTTTGGCAGCGAGGGCAACGTGAAAGTGTTCGCGAGCGAGTTCGCCGAGGATGCGTTCGACCGGCAGGAGATGCCGAGCCAAAGCTTGCCGAAATGCGTGGTGCAAGTCGCCGAGCCGGTGGTGTTGGATGCCGGTATCGTGGACGTATGCCGCTGTAACTGCCAAAATGGGTGCGGCGCGATGCCGCGCTCGGTCGCGAACCGTTACGGCGATCCGCTGTGCGACGGCGGCGACAAAGCGCTGGTCGTGACGCTCGGTCTCTTCTCGATTGTGCAACTCGTGCGCAACGTGCAGATGCTGATGCCGGTGTACGATTTCTGTATGCCGAGCAAAGAGTGCGCGCCGACGAGCGAGACGCCGTGCGATGCGTTTAAGCAGATGGAGTTCCCGGTGGACGAATTTTTCCCACCGCATACGGGCGGCGTGTCCGGTAGTGGTTGCAGTGCGAATATGGGCGGCGGTTGCTGCTCGTGCGGCTGCGACGGTTGAAAGAAAAAATCCCCCGACAGATGTCGGGGGATTTTTTTAGTGAAGAAGTAAAAGTGAATAGTGAAGAAGTAAGGTGTCGGCGTTGCCGACGGATTTTTGATTATTTCAGCGCGGCTTTGAGGGCTTCGACCTTGTCGGTGCGCTCCCACGGCATTCCGAGGTCTTCGCGACCGATGTGACCGTAGGCGGCGAGGTCTTTGTAAATCGGGCGGCGGAGATCCAGTTCGCGGATAATCGCGGCAGGGCGGAAGTCGAAGACGTTGACGAGTGCTTCGGCGATACGGTCATCCGCGACCACGCCGGTGCCGTCGGTATCTACCTCGACGCAGACAGAGACGGGGTTCGCCACGCCGATGGCGTAGGCAAGTTGCACCTCACAGCGCTTGGCGAGACCGGCGGCCACCACGTTTTTCGCCGCGTAGCGCGCCATATACGCCGCCGAGCGGTCGACTTTCGTCGGGTCTTTGCCGGAGAACGCGCCGCCGCCGTGACGGGCGTAGCCGCCGTAGGTATCGACGATGATTTTGCGGCCGGTGAGGCCACTGTCGCCCTGCGGTCCGCCGACCACAAAGCGGCCGGTGGGGTTGACGAAAATGCGCGTTTGCTCGTCGAACGGAACGTCTTTCAGCGTCGGGCGAATCACGTGTTTAATGATGTCGGCGCGGATGGTTTCGAGGTCCACATCGGCGCTGTGCTGGGTGGAGACGACCACCGTATCAATGTGCACGGGTTTGCCGCCGTCGTATTCCACCGTGACCTGGGTTTTGCCGTCCGGACGGAGATAGGGCAGCGTGCCGTCTTTGCGCACGGCGGTGAGGCGCTTGGCCAGTTTATGCGACAGCGAGATGGGAAGCGGCATCAGTTCCGGCGTTTCGTCGCAGGCGAAACCGAACATCAAGCCTTGGTCGCCGGCGCCGGTTTCTTCTTCCGCGGCATCGCCGCCGGAGCGTTTTTCCATGGCGGCGTTGACGCCTTGGGCGATATCGGGCGATTGCTTGTCGAGGCGCACCTCAATTTTGCAGGTGTTGCCGTTGAAGCCCTCGCCGTCGCCGTTGTAGCCGATGTCCAAAATCGCTTCGCGAGCGATTTTTTCCACGTCCACTTCGCAGTCGGCGGTGATTTCGCCCATGATGAGCATAAAGTCGGTGGTGCAAGCGCACTCGCACGCGACGTGGGCGTTCGGGTCTTTTTCGAAAATGGCGTCCAGCACGCTGTCGGATACGCGGTCACACACTTTGTCGGGATGGCCCTCGGTGACCGATTCGGACGTAAACAGTTTTCTCATATCGTTCTCCTATTCTTCAAGAGCAAAAGAAAAAGCGCTGCCGAAAGACAGCGCACACAGACACTCATCTTTCGGGCTTCCCCGCAGGATTTGGCACCTTACACAAGGCAGGTTGTCGGACATCACAGGGCCTGTTCCCTCCGTCACTCTTGATAAGTAGTTTTATTGTCGAAACGTAGTATACCACGGCTTTTTTAAAAAAGCAAGTCTTTTTTTATTTAATTTCGCTCTAACAAAAGAGCGCGCACGGGTGCACCGTCCGCTTTGGCGATTTTAATCGGCGCGGCGAAGAGGAGATACCATCCCTCGGCGGCTTCGGATAAATCGAGGTTTTCGAGAATGGCAATCGGCTCGGCGAGCAGTTTGCGGTGGACGACGGCGGTTTCGGAAGCGGCGGCGACCGAGGTCGTTTCCACGCCAATCAGTTTCACGCCGGCATCACACAGCACGAACGCCGCACTTTGGGAGAGGGTGGCGCCCCCTTTTAACAACAGACGTTCGATACCGACACGACGGGAAAGAATTTGTTCCACCTCTTCGCCGGTGAGAACGCCCTCCGCTTGCACAACGTAGCATTCGCCGCAAAGGGTGTCGAGCGGATAGTCGGTGACGTCGGCGGCGTCGGGAAAGAAGTGGCAAGGCGCATCGAGATGCGTGCCGTTGTGAAGGCAGGCGGCGAGCTCGGAGATGGTGGCGACGTCGCCTGCGTGAATATCGGAGACGCGCGTGACCGTCGGTGCACGGTCGCCGGGATAGACCGGAGCAGACGTAAGCTCGCGGCTGATATCGATAATTTTCATAGTACGCGCCTCCTTTAATCCTTCTCTTTTTTATACTTAATTCTCACTATAATCAAAAATATATCGCATACGACAAACGCACAAAACGCCATAGCGAGCAGCACCAACGGAATGGTCGTATTCAAGGCGTGTTGGCGAACGACACAATCCACCCAAGCGCCCGCAAAGAAAAAAGAAACGACTGATTTCAAAACGTCCAAAAGAAAGACAATCGCTTCCCGAATCTTTCTTTCGCCGGTTTCATTGACCTTCAATCCGGGTTTTACGCGTTTGGAAATAAACGTAAGCACCTCAAATATCGCCGGAAAAACAAACGAAACGATACAAGGATAAAACAGCGTAAACATATCCGTTTTGTCGGAAAACAAATCAAACTCACCGTTTGGACCGAAATGCACCCCGAGCGTTTCCGGAAGCGACGGATAAGCTAAAAGCATTCTTGCAAAGCCAACCGCAAACATTCCCCACGTGAGGGCGGTGATACCGATATGAAGTGTTTTCGACAATTTTCTCGTCTTTTCCTCTTTTTGCATACGTCTTCTCCTTTGCGAATTCCTTTTTTCTCATTATACACGGTTTTCAGAAAAAACGCAAGAGGGGGACACCGTCGGACTATATAACGGGATACGGCGAAAGACATCGAAAAGACGTGGGGTCTACTGTCGATGTACGCGAAACGTATGGTATAACGGGACGAAGAAAGGAGGTGAGCGTATGGAAGAACCTCTTCTTCGTTCGGTTTCCAAGGTCAACAAAGGGCTTCTTGAGGCCAAACACATTGCCGCCGAAAACAAGTTGCCGCTGACCATCGAACGCATCGCTGCCTGCTTGGGGGTTTCTCGCAAGCGATTGCTTGCGTATATCCGCGACGAGGTGGACGATCCGGAAGTGGACGCGAAAAAACGGGAAAAAATCCACCAAATTTTATGGCAGGCATTTTGTGACTGCGAAGCGGAACTGGCAGAGGAGATGCTTAAGCCGGGTAGCCATACCGGCGCGGTTTTTCTCGGGAAAAACAATTTCGGATATTTGGACCGAGAGGAACGGGAAGCCGACATTTCTGTCACCTTTGTCGGCGAAGAGAATATGAAAGAGTAAAGGAGTAAAAAGTGATGGAACAAGAATTGCGGAACATTCATTTCGTTCCGAACATGACTGACGGCACGGTAGCGCCGTCGGCACCGCAGTTCGGCGGTGTGCAGGGAGACCGCAACGCGACGGTCGTGTCGTTTTTTGTGCCGCTGTCTCTGCGAGGAAGCGCGTTTCGCTATCGCATTGAGGGCGAGGACGGTGCCGGTGGATTTGTGACCACCGATTTGCTCGCGATGGACGACGAGGGCAACGTGGCGACCCTTTTGGACGAGCGGTTTACAGCGGCAGGCGGCCAAATTCTTGTGCGGCTTGCGGTGTCGGAACTGCAGGACGGTGTGGAGTCTTCTGCGGTGCGTAGTTTTGACGGGCGCGTGTATTTTGCGGATGCGCCGACGTCGGATGCCGCCGGAGCGTTTGCTGATTCGCTGTCGCAGATGATGGAGGAGAACGCCGTTCGCTTTGCCCGGGTGAACGACGCGCTGGAAGGCGCTTCAGAGCGTTTGGATGCCGCCGAAAGTCGATTGTCTACCGCGGAAAATGGGCTGGACGGTGCGGAAAGCCGTTTGGATACCGCGGAAAGCCGTTTGGATACCGCGGAAATCGGGTTGAATGCCGCGGAGAGTCGTCTGGATAGCGCGGAAAGCCGTCTGGATGGCGCGGAAAGCCGCTTGACGGCGGTGGAAACGGCGCAAGAGGATTTGGAAGCCGAGATTCAGGCGGTTGTCGCCGCGACCGAGCCGAAAGAAACGGAGACGGTGCCGTGGCGACTGATTCAAAAAATCGTACGTGCAGGGGTTGCAAAAACGTTGTTTTCGGTGGGCGACGTGTTGGTTTCCGAACACACGGAGTACGGCCCTATTGAGTGGGAAATTATCGGGTTTGACCACGAAACGCCGACGTCGAATGAATATCGCCATTCGATGACGTTGCAAACCAAACACTGCTTACACCGCGCGGACGGCACCTACGATTTGAAAGCGTATGATACGGCGGACAGCGCCCATGCGGACGGTGTTGCCGATTGGGGAGCGTCGGATTTGCGCGCGTGGCTGAACAGCGCGGAAGCCGGCAACCACTGGGGCTCGTACGGCGTGAACGATACAAAACCGGCGTATTGGGCGCAGGACGGGTTTATGCGTGGCTTTGGTGAAAGCTTTTTGAACGCGGTTGGCACCGTGAAAACGACCGTGTCGCAAGACTCCTCCCATTCCGGATTGACCACGACGTACGACAAGTTTTTCCTGCCCGGCAGGGCGGAAGTATACGGCGGTTCGTTTAATAACGGTACTGCCGAGGGGACGGCGTATGAAGGCTACGGAGCAGGACACAGCGCGCTGACGGCGCCGGGAATGACGGCGGATGCCAATCGCGTGAAAAAAGTAAACGGATCGGCGTCGGTTTGGTGGTTGCGTTCGGTGAACCCGATGACCGTGGCGAAAACGATGCAGGTCAAAGCGGACGGCAGTCTCTATAACGTGGCGCCGAATACGGCGTGCGCGGTGGCGCCGGTCTGCTGTATCTATTGAGAAAGGGAGAGGTTTTATGTTCAAACTGGCTCTTAATGCCGGGCACAGTATGCACACGACGCGCGGTGTTCCGGCATCGGTCAGTCCCAAAAATCACCCGAATGAGTGGTGGCTCAACGACCGTATTGCCGACAAGGTGCAGACGTTACTTTCCGCCTATGAGGGGGTTAGCGTGCTGCGCATCGACGATACGACGGGACAAAAAGATTTGTCGCTGACCGAGCGTACCGACAAAGCCAACGCGTGGGGCGCGGATTTTTATCTTGCCATTCACCACAACGGCGGTATCAACGGCGGCACGGGCGGCGGCATCGTCGCTTACGTCTATACGAAGCCGCAGGATGCGTCGGTTGCGTGGCAGAAAGCGTTGTATGATGCGCTTATCAAAAAGACGGGCCTTAAAGGCAACCGCGCGACGCCGCTGGCAAAGCAAAATTTGCACGAGGTGCGCGAGCCGGAGATGCCGTCTGTGCTGTTGGAACTCGGGTTTATGGACAGCAAAACGGATGTGCCGATTTTGCTTAGCGAGGACTATGCCAATCGCTGTGCCGCCGCTATTGTGGAGACGATTGCCTCGCGGCAGAAACTGAAATTGCGCGAGGAGACGTTCCGTAAAGGCGAAAAATCGCTTGGAATTTACGCGACCAAACGCCTGCTGGCGTTGGCGCACGATCAGGGGATTGCGCCGTACGCTGTGGCGGATGACGCCGGCTTTGGCGACGGTACAGAAAAGGACGTAAAGGCTATTCAAAAAGCGGCGAAACTCACCCAAACGGGTGTGATGGATGAGCAAACGGTGCGCGCCGCGTATACGCTCGTGCACGACACCGTGTTGCGCACCCATAAAAATGCGTATAACAAGTTGACGCTGCTCTCCGCCGAAAACGGAGAGCTGAAAAAAGAAGTGGCGCGTCTTCAAAAAGAGCTGAAAGCCAAAGGAGGAACCTCGAAATGACCGGACTGGACGTGATTCAAAAAGCCCTCTTATTGCTCAACTATACCGACACGAGCGGACGCGCGGACAGCCGCGTTTCCGGTGCGGTGGCGGCAAGAGGGCTCGGAATACTCAATCAACTGTTGGCGGACGCGTGGTATGCCAAGAACGACACGCCGTTTACGCCGCTTTCGGCGACGACACAGGTGTTGCCGTGCGACGAGCGCGTGGCTATGGACGTGTTGCCCTATGGCGTGGCGATGATGCTCGCTCAAGGAGAGGGCGACGGGGACAACCAAAGCACGTTTGCCGCTATTTACAACCAAAAACGCGCCGCCTACACGCATACGCAGGTGCGCGAAAATACATTGCCGTAAGGCTTGGAGGATACTATGGACGTATATACCGAAGAATTCGACGTCAATCCCGACGCGAAGATAGAGGACACCACACCGCAATCCGCTGAGGCGGACGACACACCTGTCGAGACGGATTCCCCCGTGCCGGCAGAGGGACTTCATTTTTCTTTTCCGTCGGAGGAGGAACTCCCACCGATTTCGACGGACGAAACCGCGCCGCCGGATGCCTACCTGCCCGTGTATAACGGTCAGCCGGTGCGCGTTTCGTCAAACGACGTGGAACGGGTAACGACCTTGTTACGCGAGGGTATGCGGTTTGAACAGTTCAAACCGCAGTTTGAAGCACTGAAACGGATGAGCGCTGCCGCCGGCTATCGCCGTCCGGAAGACCTGATTGACGGACTTGCCAAAGCGGTGGATGCGGATGCGTATGAGGCGCTGTTGGCGGAGACCGGCGGCAACGAGACGTTGGCGCAGGAAGTGATGGAAGGGCGCAAGCTCGCGCTGTCGGTGGCACAAGGACGTGTGCCCGACGGAGAGGCAACGGCACGGGAATCCCGTGCGTCTCGCCTGGCAAACGAGTACGGAGAGCTGAAAACGCTTTGCCCGGACGCGCCCTCATTCGGCGATTTGCCGCAATCGGTGGTCGAGAGCGCGGCGCTAGGCGAGCGGTCGCTTGCCGATGCCTATTTGCGCTTTATGCAGGAGGAGCGATTGAAACAAATTGCCGCCGAAAAGGCCGCCGCACAAGCCGCAACCGCAACGACAGGCTCGCTTGCCGGCTCGGTGCCGGATGACGGAACCTCGAACGAGAGTCGCTCATTCCAGTCGGTTTTTATGCAGGCACTTTAATCGCGAAGACGCGAAATATCAAAAACAAAGGAGAAACAAAGTATGTCTATCAACACCTATGAATTTAACCAAACCATGACCAGTGCGCTCGACAAAGCCGTGGTGCAGAAATCTGCTACCGGCTTTTTGGCGGACAACGCGCTGCGCGCCAAATTCGTCGGCGCGAAAACCGTGATGATTCCGGACGTGGATATGTCCGGCCTCGGTGATTACGACCGCGACAACGGCTTTGTCGGCGGCAGTATCACCGTTTCTAACACGCCGGTGACGCTCAGCCAGGACCGCGGCCGTTCGTTCCAAATCGACCGTGAGGACGGCGACGAGACGGGCATTGCCAATCTCGCCGGCGAGGTGCTCGCCGAGTTCGTGCGCACCAAAGTGGTGCCGGAAATGGACGCGTACGTTTTGTCCAAGCTGTCCACCTACGCCGTGACGAAATCCCAAACCGTGACCGGTGACGTTGACGAGCCGTATGCGCTGTTCTGTGATGCCGTGGCCGCGGTGCAGGATGCCGTCGGCTATGACGAGGAACTCGTTGCGTTCATGGACAACACCATGTACGCCGCGCTGTGCCGTTCGGAGGAACTGACCCGTTCTATCGACGTCGGTCACTTCAAAAAAGGCGAAATCAATCTGGAAGTGAAAAAACTGGACGGCGTGACCCTGCTTCCGGTGGAAAAAAGCCGTATGAAAACGGCGTACGATTTCCTCGATGGCGAGACCGACGGCGAGGAAGACGGCGGCTTTGCGGCCAAAGCGACCGCGTCGGATATCGGTCTGCTCGTGATGCCCAAACGTGCCGCGAGCCTCATTAAAAAGACCGAGAAAACGCGCACCTTTGCCCCGAACCAGAACCAGAATGCCGATGCGTACAAAATCGACTACCGTCTGTACTATGACGTGTTCGTGAAGGGCAGCCTCGGCGAGGGCATCGTGGTGTTCCTCTATCCGGCCGCCGATGATGATGATGACGAAGACTGATTGCGTTTGATTACATACCCCTCCCGTGAAAACGGGAGGGGTACACCCCGGAAACGGGGCATAAAGGAGGCAACAGTATGAAATCATCCTGGATAAAAACGGCGGCGTCCTTTGCGGGGGCTTCGCTTGCGTTGTATTTCCAAAAAATCGCCGTTCCGCTTGTCGTGCTGTTTTGCGCGGTGGTCATTGACTACGCTACGGGCTTGCTCGGTGCGTATTTTCAGCGAGAACTGAGCAGTGAAAAGGGATGGAAAGGGATTCTCAAAAAACTCGCCTATTTTGCGGCGGTGTGCGTTGGCTGCGGCGTCGATTATCTTTTGACGACGTTCGGCGCGATGTTCGGCGTGACTTTCAAAACGTCGCTCGCCGTCGGTGTGCTCGTGACGATGTGGCTGATTATCAACGAATCCATCAGCATTCTCGAAAATCTCGTGAAAATCGGCGTGCCGCTTCCCTCTTTTTTGGCAAAGACGGTGAAGCGCCTGAAAGTGGCGGTGGAAGAAAAAATGGATGGAGAGGACGCGTATGAGGAGTGAGCCGGTAACGGTGAATCTCCCGGAGATTGTGGGCGAGGGGTACGGTGCGTTTTGGCGCTGTCGGGCACGCTATCGCGTGCTGAAAGGCGGCAAGGCATCGAAGAAATCCTCGACCACGGCATTATGGTATATCGTACATTTGATGCGATACAACGACGCCAACCTGCTGGTTGTGCGTCGTACATACAACACCCACAAAGACAGCACGTTTGCCCAGTTGAAATGGGCTATCGGGCGGCTTGGAGTTTCGGAATTGTGGTCGTGCGTCGAGCATCCGCTCGAAATTCGCTATCGCCCGACGGGGCAAAAAATTCTGTTTCGCGGATTGGACGACGTGGACAAGTTGGCGTCGGCGACGGTGGAACGGGGCGTTTTGTGTTGGGTGTGGATTGAGGAGGCGTTCGAAATCGCTTCCGAAGAGGATTTTGACCGTTTGGATTTGTCGATGCCGCGCGGCAAACTGCCGCCGCCGCTGTTTAAGCAAACGACGGTCACGTTTAACCCGTGGAGCGGCTCGCATTGGCTGAAAGCGCGATTTTTCGACCGCTCGTCGCCGGATGTGTGCTGTTTTACCACCACCTATCGCTGTAACGAGTTTTTGGACGACGTGGATCGGCGTCGGTACGAGCGGATGAAGACCGAACAGCCGGCCCTTTATCGTGTGGCGGCGTGCGGTGACTGGGGCGTGTCGTCGGGGTTGGTTTTCGAACGATGGCGCGCGGAGACGTTCGACGTTTCTGCCTTACCCGAACCGTGGAAAACCGTTCACGTGTTCGGACTCGACTACGGCTATACGAACGACCCGACGGCATTTATCGCCGCGGCGGTCAATCCGGTGGACAAGCGGCTGTATATCTATGACGAGCACTACGAAAAGCGGATGCTCAACGAGGATATTGCCGCGATGATTCGCCAAAAAGGGTATCAAAAAGAACGCATCCGCGCAGACAGCGCCGAGCCGAAATCCAACGAGGAACTGCGGCGGCTCGGCATCTCGCGTATTCAGCCGGCGGTCAAGGGCGCGGACAGTATCCGTAACGGTATCGCGACACTACAGGGCTACGAGATGCTGGTGCATCCGACCTGTGTGCATACGCTCGAGGAATTGGCCTCGTATGCGTGGGATACGAAAGAGGACAGCGCCGGCAAAAACCGTCCGCTGGACAAAAACAACCATTTGATGGATGCGCTTCGTTACGCCATGACCGACGTGGCGCATTTTCATCCCGAACCGCCCGACGCGCCGAAACCTCGCGGCCATTCTACGCTGACGGGGTTTCGTTCGCGCGATTTTACGGGCGGTTGGGAATGACGAAACGCAAAAAAGGAGGACGTTATGACAGAACAAATGCATTGGGATAATCCCAAGCAAATCGCAAAGGAATATGCGAGCGGCAAACAGTTCAAATGTGCGCTCGGCAAACGCGGTTTGTATGAACAAAACAAGGTCAATGAGCGTTTTTACGTCGGCGACCAGTGGCACGGCGTCAACTGTGGCGCGGACAAGCCGCTTGTGCGCGAAAACATTATTAAGCGCATCGGTGACTACAAGATGGCGTTTATCACCTCGGCGCCGTTGGCGGTCAACTATATCGCCGACGGTGTGCCGAACACGCTGGAGACCAAACAGCAGACCCATCTGCTTAAAAGCAAGTTGTGTGAAACGCAGGCGGACGGGGACGTTCCCACCTCGTTTAACGACGAGTTGTGTAATCGTCCGCTTCGCTCAGCGGAGGAACTCAACCTTGTGATGTCGGCGATGTCCGACTATTTTAAGGTAACGGCGGAGCGCGTGGGACTGGATGCCATTAAGGAAAAGGCTCTGCGCAACGCGTATATGTTCGGTACGGGCATCGTATACACCTACTGGGATGAGCGCGTGAAAACGGGGCTGTATGCCGACGTATCGCGCAAACACCCCATCTACGGCGATATCCGCTGTGAGGTGCTGGACGTGGAAAACGTGACCTTCGGCGACCCGACCTGCGATGACGTGCAGGAACAGCCGTTTGTTTTGATTGCTCAGCGCAAGTCGCTCGCGGAAATCCGCCGTCTTTGCCGCAAAAACGGGCAAAAAGCGCATCTTTCCGAGTTGATGCCGGAGGATGCGGACGAGGCGTTCGCGGCCGCACACGAGCCGGAAGACGGTCAGAAAGCGACGCTGATTACAAAACTCTATAAAGAGTGGGACAACGAGGGCAAAACCTATCGTATTCTCGCGACGCAGGTGTGCGGTAACGTGACGGTGCGCCGTCCGTGGGACCTTGGCGTGCGCCGCTATCCGCTGTCGGTGTTTTGTTGGGAACGGCGCAAAAACTGCGCGTATGGCGAGAGCGAAATCACCTATCTTATTCCGAACCAAATCGCTATCAACCGTATGGTGACGGCATCGGTGTGGGCGGTGATGATGATGGGTATTCCGATTATGGTGGTGAACGGCGACGTGGTGCCGCAAAAACTCACCAACGACCCGGGCCAGGTCATCAAGGTGTTCGGTTCGGGCGAGGACGTGCAAAGTGCCATCCGCTACGTCCAGCCGCCGAACTTCTCGCCGAAATTCAACGAGAATATCGCCGCGCTGATTAGCAACACGATGAACCAAGCCGGTGCAACCGATGCGCTGCTCGGCAACGTGCGACCGGACAACACCTCCGCCATTATCGCTCTTCGCGAGGCGGCGGCAATGCCGCTGCAGTCGTTGCAGACGCGCTTTTACGGATTTATTGAGGATTTGTCTCGCACGTGGGCGGAGTTTTGGGTGATGCAGTACGGCCGCCGCGCGCTCAAAATCGAGGACGAAAACGGGACTTGGTATTTGCCGTTCGACGGCAAACGCTACCGCGACGTGCTGATTTCGGTGCAGGTGGACGTGGGCGCTTCGTCGATGTGGAGCGAGATGGAATCCATCCAGACGCTGGATCATCTCTTTGACCGCGGCATTGTCAACGTTGAGCAATATCTCTCGCGTTTGCCGAAAGGCATTGTGCCGAATCTTAACGGATTGTTGCGTGAACTGCAGTCCGCGCCTGCGCCCGTTGAGGCCAACCTCGCCGCGGTAACCGATATGCCGGCAGAACTGCCGGAAGTGCTTCCCACGGGAGAAGAATTGGTGGCGATGCTGTCGCCCGAACAGCAGGAGCAGTGGGCGAGCCTCTCGGCAGAAGAACAACGAGATATTTTGCAAAAGGCGTTGTAAGGAGGGGTAAGGATGAGGTTTCCGAATTATCGTCGCGCGGCGACCTATCGCGCGACTATTCCGGCGCTGTCGGGTGGCGTGAACGCCGCTGACGCGCCCCACGCCGTCAAAGACCACCAGATGACCGATGCGGAAAATCTGTGGTGGAGCGACGGTGCCCTTCGCACGCGCCGCGGATTACAGTATGAAGCGGATGCGTTGTTTTCGGTACGAACGCTGACGACCAACGCCGATTTTCTCTCGCCGGAATCGCTCGTCGTAGGCGACCGCCAAGGACGCTTGCTGATTGGCGCCGGCCGCGTGGGAATGGCGCAAAATCGTATCCAGTCGGTACTGGTGCAAGAGGACGGCAGACTGACCGGCTTTTCCAACGACGTGTCTTACGGGTTCCCGATTCGTCATCTGCTTCACGTCTGTGACGAAAAAGATGCGCAGTCGCTCGGTATGGTGCTGACCGATTCGGCGGAAGTGCCGCTGCTCAAACTGAACGTCGACGGCACGGTAGAGGCAAAAGCGCCCTACATTCCGACGATTTTGCTGCAGGTGACGGGCGATGAGAATGCCTCTGCCGCCGAGCCGGCAGGCTATGCGTTTGAAAGTCGCAATATGCTGACGGAGGCGTTTGCGATGGAGTGCGCTACAGGCGAGGGGATGACCTATTATCATCTGCCTACTTCGGTGCGCGGCGCCGAGGCGACGTTGACGGTCACGGGAACGGACGTGCAGGGCACGGTAACCCATGAACTGTATGCCGGTAACGAGGGACCCGGCGCATCGCACGTTTTTACCGAGGAGACCGCCAAACGCGACGGACTTCGCTTGCGGTATAACCGCGACGAGGGGACGTTTTGCTTTGTAAACACGGGCAACACCGCCGTTTCGACGGATACGATGCCCTATACTGCGCTCAAAGTGACGTTTTGCCCGACGGCGGAACTGACCGAACGCCGCAGTACCATCACGGGAATGCGGTTCGGCACATGGTTTGGCGGCGACCGTACGGGATTGTCCGGCGGCACGCGCTTTTTTGTGGCAGGCAACCCGGCGTATCCGCATCTTTTATATTACAGCGGTCTGTCCGACGCGACGTATTTTCCCGAGAACAACTACGTGTACGTAGGTCATCCGGCGAGCGCCATCACAGCGCTCCGACAGCAGGGAAATATGTTGGTGATTTTTAAGGAGCACGAGGTGTTTGCCGCGACCTATTCCTCGACGACGGTGTCGGCGGATGCGGTGCTTCAAAGCGCGGTTATCGACGTAGAAACCGCGCAGGCCGCGTTTCCGCTTACGCCGATTTCTTCGACGGTGGGATGCGATTGCCCCGACAGCATTGCGCTGTGCGGCAACCGGTTGATTTGGACGAACAGCGACCGCAAGGTGTATACGCTTCACGCGGCGAACAGCAAAAGCGAGCGCAATCTGCGCGAGTTGTCTACGCCCATCGAGCCGTTTTTGAAGACGATTTCCCGTGCCGCTTATCGGACGGCGAAAGCGGTGGATTTTAACGGTTATTACGGCTTGTTTATCGGCGCAGACGGTTTCTTGTTTCACTATGACGAACAGAGCTTTTACAACTATTCGTCCTATGATGCCGGGGATAAGCCGGGAAAAATTCTGGCGTGGCATCGGTTTCGCCTGCCGGAGGATTTCGCGTACGATTACGTGGTATCGGGCGGCGATTCGCCGCTGTTTATCGGTTGTATCGGGTCGCGTGCCGTCTCGTTTTCCTTAAGCGGAGCGCAGGACGTGTATTATCCCGACACGGTTGCCGATTTGAACCCGTCTTGGCGGTGTATTAAACCGATTGAGAGCTATTTTTGCTCGAAGACGTTTGATTTCGGCGCACCCGACCGTAAAAAACAAATCAAGCGCCTGACGTTGGACGCCGAGACGGCAGGGTCGGATACCTGCCTTGCGGTTTCTTACGTGACGGAGCGAGGACAAGAGCGTGGCTCGACCGCGGTGAGAGGCGACGAACTGCCGTTTTCTTTTCACCCGAACGGGAAACGCGTGCGCCGCTTCGGAATTCGTTGCGACGTAACCGGCGAAGCGGCCATCAACGGGATGTGTATTCGCTATGAAATTCAAGGTTGAGGAGGAACAGTATGGCAACCGAAATGATGACGTATGAAGACTATTTAAGCCGTGCTCGCAAGCAGGCAGAGGAACAGCAGGCGGCGTATACGGCGGCGAGGGAGCAGTCGGCGACGGAGGCGGTGAGAGAACTGGTTACCGCCGAATCGGCGTCGCGTGCCCAGATTCAGCAGGAGACCGAGCAAAAACTTCGCGCCGCCAAGGCGTCGTATCAGTCGCTGTATGACGAAAATGCGGTGAGAGAAAAGGTGGCGCAGCAAAACGTTGCCGAAACGCTTGCCAATTTGGGGTTGTCGGACAGCGGTCTGAATCGCACCCAGCAAACGGCGCTTGCCGCGACGCGCGCTCGTGCGGATGCGCAGGTGAGCCTTAAAAAACAGCAAGCGGTAGAGTCGCTTCTTAACGAGATGACCGCCGCTATCGAGAAAAACCGTGTCGCACTTAAAGAGGCGCAAAACGCGGAGTGGGCGGCGGCGCGCGAGGATGAAGAAGCGCACCGCTTGGCACTGGAAAAAGAGGCGCAGACGGCGGCGACTACCCAGTTTAATGCCGACCTCAAGGCGGAGGAATGGGAATACGACCGTGCGCGCCAGGAAAAAGAGGTCGAGGCGCAGATGCACAAGTTGGCGGTGGAGACGGCACAGCAAAACGCCAAAATTGCCGCCGAATCGCAGCTGCAAAAGCAGAAGCAGGATGCGGATATTGCGTTGCAACAGCAAAAGCAAAGCGATGCGACCGCTTTACAAAAACAGAAACAGAGCGACGCGACGGCGCTGGAAAAGCAAAAGCAAGCGGATTCGATGGCACTGCAGACCAAAAAGCAAAGCGATGCGACAGCACTGGAAAAGCAAAAACAGGCCAATTCGATGGCGCTGCAGACCAAAAAACAGAGTGACGCGACCGCTTTGCAAAAACAAAAGCAAAGCGATGCGACGGCGTTGCAACGACAAAAGCAGGCGGATTCGGCCGCGCTCGCCTCGCAAAAGGCGGCAAGTTCCGGCAGTTCCAAAACGTCCGGCGCGCTGACGAATGCGCAAAAGACCGACCTTGCCGAATCGCTGCGCAAAGCCATCAGCGAACGGTCGAAAATCTACAACGAGACGTTGCGGAAACACTACGACGACTTGATTGCCTATTACGAGGCGCAGTTGTATTAAGGGGGAAACGAAAATGATTGCCAGTATTGCGTTGCTCGTGTACGGGATGACGTTGGTGGGCGCTTCCTGCTTTTTCTTGGGACGCGCCACCGCCCCCGAAAAGCGCGAAGAGGAGCCGCTTTCCGAGGTGACACTTTCGGAAAACGAGCGCAAGACACTCCGCGAATTGCAAAACTTTTTGCAGTACGACGGGTTTTCGAGACCGTAAAAAAAGACCTGACCAACGAAAGTTGGTCAGGTCTTTTCTCGTTGTTTACAGTTTTTCGAGTTTCGCGTAGTTGGCCATCAGCTTTTTCACGCCGACGGGGAATTCAATGGACAACAGCGTGTCGCTTCCCATCGGAGCGGTGGCGATGATTTTGCCGTCGCCGAAATTGGCGTGGCGGACGGTGTCGCCAACGGCAAACGAGCCGACGGGGGCGGAAACGGTGGCTTTTGCGCCGGCGTTTTGCTGTTCCAAGATGGTTTTGCCAACGGAATGCGGACGGGAGGGACGGGGCGAGAAATCCACTGCGTGGCGCTCGCCGTAAGCGCCGTCGCCACCGTAATTTTGGTGGTCGCCGCCGCCGAACGCGAATCTTGTGGCGTAACGCGTGGAGCGGTCAACGGTTTTTAAGATATCGTCGGGAATGGCCGCCAAAAACCGCGACGGCGGATTGTGGCTTGTTTGGCCGTACAGCAGGCGACTGCGCGCGGAGAGGAGATAGAGGCGTTGCTTGGCGCGCGTCATCGCTACGTAGCAAAGGCGGCGCTCTTCCTCAATTTTTTCCGGTTCAAACATCGATTGCGCGCCGGGGAACAATCCCTCTTCAAAGCCGGGCAAGAATACCACGGGGAATTCGAGGCCTTTGGCGGCGTGCATCGTCATCATGGTAACGACGTCCGCGCCGGCATCGTAGTTGTCGGCATCGGTCATCAGCGACGCTTCCTCCAAAAATCCGGTTAAACGGGGAAGCTCGTCGGGCGAGGCCTCCTCATAACGACGGATGGAGGACTCCAGCTCTTTTAGATTTTCAACACGGCCCTCTTCTTCTTTTCCGGCTTGTTGCCACATCGCCAGATAGCCGGTTTTTTCGAGCATTTCGGTGTAAAATTCGTGAAGTGAGAGCGCGGAAACGGGGATTTCGACAGTCGGCTCGTCCAAAATCTCTTCAAAATCGTCGTCGTCGAGGATTTCTTCAAAGTCGGCGACGGGCAATCCCGTAAAGGGGTCAAGCTTTACGGATTCCGTGGGAATCAACAGTGTTCCTGCCGTTTGGCGCAAAACGGCGAGAAGATCCATAAAACCGCGTATTTTCAACGCCGCGCGAGACAGTTCGGGGTAGTTTTCCACCCGATTCAGCACGGTGTAAAGGGAAGCGCCTTCACGCTCTGCAATGGCAGCGGCGTGGTCAATGGTGGTGTCACCGATGCCTCGTTTTGGGGTATTGATGACGCGACGCAGGCTGACGTTGTCTTCGGGGGTCTGCAACACGCGCAAATACGCCATCGCGTCCCGAACTTCCACCGTATCAAAGAAGCGGTGGCCGCCGACGATGCGGTAAGGCACGCCCGTTTTGATGAACGCGCGCTCGACGGCGTTGCTTTGGGCGTTGGCGCGGTAGAGAACCACGTGGTCACGCAGGGAACTGCCGCCCGACAGCAGGTTGTTCAGCACGGTGTCGGCGATAAAGCGCGCTTCGGCGTCCTCGTCGTCCACAATGACGTGGGAGAGGGGGTCGCCGGCGCCGTTTTGTGTCCACAGCGTTTTGCCTTTGCGGTGACGGTTTTCGGCAATGACGTTGTTGGCGGCGTCTAAGATATTGCCGGTCGAACGGTAGTTTTGCTCTAAGCGAATGACTTTACAAGAGGGGAATTCCTGCTCAAACGACAGAATGTTTTCGATGGTCGCGCCGCGGAATTGATAAATACTCTGGTCGTCGTCGCCCACCACGCAGAGGTTGCCGCTTTTTTGTGCGAGCAGGTGGATGAGTTCGTACTGCGCGTGGTTGGTGTCTTGATATTCGTCCACAAGCAGGTATTCGTAGCGGCGATGATAGCGGTCGAGTACGTCGGGGCAGGTACGCAGCAGTTCGACGGTGTTGCACAAAAGGTCGTCGAAGTCCATCGCGTCTGCCTCACGCAGTTTCTTTTGGTACAGCGCATAGCACTCGGCAATTTTTTTCAGGCGGAAATCCGACCCGGCTTCACGGGCATAGTCTTCGGGCGAGCGAAGCGCATCTTTGGCACGGCTGATTTCGCCCAAAATCGACCGAAGCGGCAGCGTTTTTTCTTCGATGGCGAGTGTTTTCATACACTCTTTCATCAGTCGCTTTTGGTCATCGGAATCGTAGATGAGAAACCGCGCCGAATAGCCGAGACGTTCGGCGTCTTGCCGAAGTACGCGCGCGCAAAACGAGTGAAACGTGCCGGCGGTGACTTGTTCGCCGCGCTCGCCGAGAGCGGCTTTTAAGCGGTCTTTCAGCTCGCCGGCCGCTTTGTTTGTGAAGGTGATGGCTAAAATTTTCCACGCAGGCACGGGGTTGACGGCACACAAATCGAGTACGGCCGGCGACGGCAGTTCCTCCGAGGCGGCGGCAGCCTCCAACAGCGCACAGTCGGAAGCGGAAAGCGACGACGCGTCTTGTGTTTGATACCCGTCGCCGAATTGGATGAGATTTAAGATGCGCTGGATGATGACGGTGGTTTTGCCCGAGCCGGCACCGGCTAAGATGAGCAACGCGCCGTCTTTGTGAAACACCGCTTCTTTTTGGCGGTCGTTTAGCCGCGCAAACGCCCGTTCAATCAGGCGACGGCGACAGTCTGTGATACGTTCCATACTCGTTTGCCTTTCCTTTGTTTCGTTCCCGTCCAGTATACCAAATTTCCGCAAAAACAGCAAGAGGGTTTCGGGATATTTTTCGTGTTTTCGGCGCAAAATACCAAAAAACGGGACGGAGGATGACTATGACCTTTTCGGGCAACTTTGACGCGGACGACGCGCTGCTTTGCGAACGGTTTCATCTTGAAAAAAACTATGATCTCGGGCACCGAACGTTACAGTTCGGACCGCGTCGCGCGTCGCTCTTTTTTGTGGAGGCGTTTCTCAACTCCGCGCTTGCCGAAAAGATTTTAACGGGGTTTTTGAGCCTTAAAGAAGCGGATTTTGCCGCCGCGCCCACCGCCGAAGCGTTTGCCGAAACACAAGTGCCGCACACCGAGGTGCATATTGCAAACGAGGTGGACGACGCGGCGGTGGCGATGTTGTCGGGGATGACGGTGTTGCTGATCGACGGCTATGATGCGTGTTTGCTTCTTGATTTACGGGAATACCCGATGCGCGCCGTGTCCGAACCGGAGGACGATCGGGTGCTTCGCGGAGCGCACGACGGCTTTTGCGAGGCGGTGAAACAAAACGTGTCGCTCATTCGCCGCCGTGTGCGCACGCCGCACTTTTGCGCGGAAAAATTTACCGTCGGCTCTCGTTCCCATACCGATGTGGCGCTGTGCTACGTGCAAGGCGTGGCGGACGCGCGCTTGGTGGATGAGATTCGCACCAAACTGTCCGCTATTGACATCCCGAGTTTGTCGATGGGGCAAGAAAGCCTCACCGAATGTCTTGTAAAAACCCAAAAGTGGAATCCACTCCCCAAAGTGCGCACCACCGAACGTCCCGACCGCGCCGCTGCCTCGGTGTTAGAGGGAAAAATTATCGTGCTCGTGGACAACTCGCCGGTCGCGATGGTGCTTCCGACCGGCATTTTCGACTTTATGCAGGATACCAACGAATACTATTTTCCCCCTTGCACCGGTACGTTTTTGCGCGCGGTGCGGTTCGGTATTTTTATCGGCGCGCTGTTGCTGATTCCGACGTGGTATATGCTTGTCGAAAACCCGTCGCTTCTTCCGGTGGCATTAGAGCCGCTTCGCATTAAGGAATCGGTCGCGCTGCCACTATTTTGGCAAATTTTGCTCGTCGAGTGGATTGTGGACGGGCTGAAACTTGCCTCGCTCAATACGCCGTCGGCGCTGTCGAACGCGTTTGGTATCATCGGTGCGCTGATTCTCGGCGAATTCGCCGTAACGGCGCGCATCCTCATCCCCGACGTGCTCCTCTATATGGCGTTTGTCAGCGTGTCCAGCTTCGTTCAGCCCAGTTTTCAACTCGGTTACGCGTTCAAGGTGTTTCGCCTTATGCTCATTGTGTTGATTGCGGTGCTCGGACCGTGGGGACTTCCGATAGGGCTCGCGCTGATGATTCTTTGTATCGCCTGCACCCACACGGTCACGTCTACGAGTTACTTGTATCCGCTTTTTCCGCTCGATCCGCCGTCGCTTGTGCGATTGCTTGTTCGCCGCTCCATTCATCGGGACAACTGCTGACACCAACGCCGTTCCTTTCGCATACTCTGGAACAAGAGAAAATGTTTGGAGGAATGGCTATGAATACCTTTGCCGTTTTGGGCGGCGATTTGCGCTTTGTCTACTTGGCAGGCGCTCTCGCCGAAGACGGATTTTCGGTGATTACCGCCGGATTGGACCATACGGATTTGCCGGATTGCGTCACGGGTTGCACCCACGTGGCGCAGGCGGCGCGCGGCGCGGAGTTTGTGGTGTTGCCGCTTCCCGTCACAACGGACGGCGCAACGCTCAACGCGCCGTTTTCACGCGCGCTGATACCGCTTGACGGGGTGACGGAATGTCTGCGCGCCGGACAAACGGTGTTCGGCGGTCAACTGCGTCCGTCGCTTGTGCAGGCGTTAGAGGAAAAAGGGGTGCGCGTGTTTGATTATTTCTTACGGGAAGAATTGACGATACAAAACGCGGTTCCCACCGCCGAGGGCGCCATTCAACTGGCACTCGAAGAACTGCCGGTGACGCTGTGCGGCGCCTCTTGTCTTGTGACGGGGTTCGGGCGCATCGGGAAAGCCCTTTGCCGCTTGCTGTATGCGCTCGGTGCCGACGTGACGGTGGCGGCGCGGCGTGTGTCCGACCGCGCGCTCGCCGAAACGCTCGGCTACGCCGCTGTGCCGATTCACGCGCTCGCGGATGCCGGAACGTTTGACGTGGTGTTTAACACCGTGCCTGCGCTGATTTTAGACGAGACGTACTTAAAAACGCTGGCGCCGTCCACCCTCATTATCGACCTCGCCTCCCGGCCGGGTGGCGTGGATTTTACTGCCGCCGCCGGGTTGGGGCTCAAGACGATTTGGGCGCTGTCGCTTCCCGGACGGGTGGCGCCGAAATCGGCCGGTGTCATTTTGAAAGATGCCGTTCTCAACATCCTGAAAGAGGAGGGTGAGGCGGTATGAACGAAAATTTGCGTATCGGTTGGGCACTGTGCGGCTCGTTTTGCACGGTGTCCGCCGTGTGCGACGAGATGGAGCGCTTTGTCGCGTCCGGCGCGCAGGTAACGCCTATTGTGTCGGATAACGTGGCGACGGTGGATACCCGTTTCGGCACGGCAAAAAGCGTGTGCGACCGCTTGACGGCCATTACGGGGCGCACGCCGCTTCAGTCGCTTCCCGAGGTGGAGCCGATTGGCCCGAAAGGGTGGTTTGACGTGCTGGTGGTCGCGCCCTGTACCGGCACGACTCTCGGCAAACTCGCGAACGGCATCAGCAACACGCCCGTTACCCTCGCGGTCAAATCCCATTTGCGTAGTGGACGGCCGGTGGTGCTCGGGGTTGCCACCAACGATGCGCTCGGCGCGTCGATGCGAAATATCGCCCTGCTTAAAAACACAAAGCACCTCTTTTTCGTGCCGATGGCGCAGGACGATGCAACGAAAAAGCCCAACTCGCTCGTGGCGGTGTGGGAGCAAATTGCGCCCACGGTTTCCGCCGCCCTCGCCGGCACACAAATCCAGCCACTTTTCGGGGTGTGAGTTGTGCTCGTAGGGGCGATGAACTATCGCCCCATTAGAATATCGCACCGACTGCGAGGGGTCATTCGTGAATG
The DNA here is from genome assembly GCA_045640165.1 of Acutalibacteraceae bacterium. Taxonomy (GTDB): domain Bacteria; phylum Bacillota; class Clostridia; order Oscillospirales; family Acutalibacteraceae; genus RGIG426. The sequence continues at coordinate 22,724 of JAZUEK010000034.1, forward strand.
ACCCCTACGAAACCGCCGCGAGTAAGAGCAATGTTTCACAAAACAAAAACCCTCCGAATTTTCGGAGGGTTTTATTATTTTCGGGTTTATCCCATCTCCACGACCAATTTCCCGTCGTCGTCGGTGAAATCGCCGGTGGAAAGGGCGATGAGGGCGCGATAAAACGCGGTGGGGTCGTCCAAAAACCGTTCGCGGACGGTCTTGGCGATGGTTTCGTCGGTGACGCGCAGGGTGAACGACATCATCGGCGCATCGGTTTTGTCGATGCTGCATTTGACTGCATAGCCTCTGTCGAGCGGTGTAATCACAACGTCGGCATCACGCTCGTTGCGCGCACGGGAAAGCAGTTTCAACGCCGCTTTTTGCGAGCGATCGCGCAACGTGTAGGGGATGAGGTTATACAACTGTTCCGCCGAGGCACGACCGCTTTCGGTGACCGTCAGCAAGCCGTCGTCTGTTTCGGCGAGATTGCCGCGTGCGACCAAATCGTCGATAGCGGCGCTGATTTCAAACAGGTTTGCCATCTCGCCCTCGGTTAAAATCTCGGTAACCGTGTCCCGAGCAAGGGGTTCGGGAACGCCCGAAAGCATATAGCAAATCAGCACTTTGATTTCGCGGCTGTCATACAGTCCGCCGGGGCGAACACCGTCGGAAAAACCGGGCATACGGCCACCTCCTTTATTATATATACATTATATAGTGCGCAGTGCGTCAATCGTCCCACGAATACGGGGTCTCCTGATACACGCAGTAGTTGAGCCAGTTCGAGAAGAGCAGATACGCGTGACTGCGCCACGGCATCAGCGGCTGCTTTTGTGGGTCATCGTCCGGGAAGTAGTTTTGGGGGATATCGGGATGGATGCCTTTGTCCACGTCGCGGAAATATTCGTTGGCGAGGGTTTGACGGTCATACTCGATATGGCCGGTGACGAAAATCTGTCGTCCGTCGTCGGTGACGATGATAGACGGGCCGGCTGTCTCGGACATAGCGAGGATGTGCAGGTTGTCGTGCTTTTCCAAATCCGAACGCACGATTTGGGTATACCGAGAATGGGGCATACAAAACGTGTCGTCAAATCCGCGGACGAGCGGATGGAGCCGCGCGAGCAATTCGTGCTCGAACACGCCACTCAGTTTTTTCGGGAGCAGTTCTTTGCCGACACCATAATGATAATACAGCGCCGCTTGCGCGCCCCAGCAGATGTGGAGCGTGGAATACGCGTGGTTGCGCGACCAGGCGAGAATGTCGCCGAATTCATCCCAGTAGTCCACGTCTTCGAATTCCATTTGCTCCACCGGTGCGCCGGTGATGATGAGTCCGTCGAAGTGCTCTTGGCGCACGTCCTCAAACGAGCGGTAGAAATGCTCGAGGTGCTCCGCCGATACGTTCTTCGAACGGTGGGTAGCGGCGTGCAGCAACGTAACGTCCACTTGAAGCGGCGTGTTACTCAGCTGACGGAGCAGTTGGGTCTCGGTTTCGATTTTCGTGGGCATCAAGTTGAGAATCGCGATGCGCAACGGACGGATGTCCTGATGAGATGCGCGGTCTTCGGTCATCACGAAGATATTTTCCGATTCCAACACTTGACGCGCCGGCAAACTGTCGGCAATACGAATAGGCATTGTGGTCACCTGCTTTATTAAAGGGTATATATTGTATGCCTTATAGTATAGCAGAATGTCTTCTCTAAATCAACTGAAAATGCCGATTTTTTTCGTCGAAAATTTTTTTGAAAAAAATTGAAAAAACTTGAAAAAAGGTGTTGACATCTGGAAATGGGTGTGGTAAGATAACAAAGCTGTCCCGAAAAACGGGGCGCGAGGACCTTGAAAATTAAACAACGTGAAAAAAGCAAAGAACGAAACACAACCCGTTAATTTTTTACACCGATTCGGATTTCGAATCACGGTCGGGGGTTTGACACCGACCACGCACGCAAGCGTGCAG
>JAZUEK010000035.1:0-6522 GCA_045640165.1 Acutalibacteraceae bacterium
CTGGACAAACCCGACCGAAGCGGTGGAAAACCCCGCGACCGTTATCGACAAAATCGAGATCCTTGATGCCGATGTGACCCCGTATATCGGCGAAAAAGCAGGCGATTGGCTCGACTACACCCTCCCCGACAACTGCCACTATACGGTGGAGCGACAGTATTGGTACAACGAGGATATGGGAGACAGAATGGAATCGGATTCCGTTTTTGAAGCGGGCTCGCGGTACGATGCCTTTTGGTATGTTCAGGCAGACGGCGGCTATACGTTCTCTACCGACACGGTGGTGACCATCAACGGCACGACCGACCTTGTGGATGTGACGTGGACGGAAATCGACGATGTAGACAGAACGGGTTTCTTTGTGTGGACAAAGTCGACCGAAGCGGTGGAGCCGATTGTGATTGACAAAATCGAAATCAACGGCTTCTGTGATGCGGTTGTCGGCGGCAAAGCGGGTGACTTTATTCACCTCACGCTTCCCGAGGATGCGCCGTATCATTTTGATGGCGATCCGTGGTGGGTTGAAGATGCCGAAAATGAGGCATTGTCCTCCGGCGACATATTTGAAGCGGGCAAAGAATATACGCTTGGTGGTTGGCTTGTTGCCGATGAGGGATACGTTTTTGCCGAAGACCCCGAAGTTCTCTTTAACGGCGGCGAGTATCCCGTTGATGAAGAATGGACAAAAAGAGATGACAGCAACGCGGGCATTTTCCACATTTGGGACGAACCGAAAGAAGCGGTGGAGCCGATCGTTATCGACAAAATCGAAATCAACGGTTTCTGTGATGCGGTTGTCGGCGGCAAAGCGGGCGACTATACAAACCTCACGCTTCCCGAAGATGCACCGTATCATATCAAAGAGGATAGTCCGTCTTGGGAACATAACAACAACGGCGCATTCTTGGAGGACGACGATGTGTTCGAAGCAGGGGAATCCTATACGCTCGGCTTCACGCTGATTGCCGACGCGGGATATATCTTCGCCGAGGATGCCGGAGTTTTCCTTAACGGCGGCGACGTTGGTGTGGATGAAAAATTCACAACAATAGACAGCGAAGATGCGGGCATTTTCTACGTTTGGAGCGAACCGAGAGAAGCGGTGGAGCCGATTGTGATTGACAAAATCGAAATTGACGATGCGGATGTAACCCCGTATATCGGCGGAAAAGCCAACGAGTATATCGACTATACGTTCTCGGGCGACTGCCACTTTACAACGGCAAGGCACGGTTGGTACGATAAGACGGATAAAAAGTGGGTAGACGGCGCTGACAACACCTTTATCGAAGGTCACGTCTACGAAGTGGGTTGGTGGTTGGATGCGGACAACGGCTATACTTTCTCGAAGAATCCCACCATCACCATCAACGGCGAGGAAAATATCGACTGGGAAGTAACCTATATCGACAGCTCCAATGCCTCGCGCTTTTATGTGTGGACGGCGCAGACCGAAGCGGTGGAGCCGATCGAAAAACTCCTCGGTGATGCGAACGACGACGGCGCGGTCAATATGAAAGACGTGCTGACGCTGCGCAAGATGCTCGCCGGCATGGAAATGGCCTACAATGCCGCCAATTCCGATGTGAACGAAGACGGCGATGTGAACATGAAGGATGTGCTGATGCTGCGCAAGTTCCTTGCAGGGCTGATCACGGAATTGGGCGCATAAGCGAATACTAAAAAAGCGGCGGAGAGAAATCTCCGCCGCTTTTGTTTTACTATTTTTAGTCGTCCTCGTCGTCATTCCATGAGGAGATGATGTGCAACTCGCCGGTCTCGAGGTCAATGGCGGCGTTGTCGCCCGACCGCGCCACCGCGTCCCAAAAACGGTACACGATCGGCAAAATCATGGTTGTGATCCTCGGCAAAATATGGTATAATCAGCGTATAGCGACAGACGTAGAACGAAAGGAGATTTATGATGAACGCTTATGAGATTTTTGACGAGATCCAGGACGTGATCAACATTTTGGATGCAGACGAATGCCCGGAGATCCACCACTATTTTGAGGAAATTATGAACAGCGACGAAACAGTTACGGAAGACCCGTACGAGATCGCCAACCGGCTGTTGCTGCTCGACCGAAACGAGCCGCTGCCGCCGGTCGTGCGCGAACTTATCATCGAGCTGTTTCAAACAGCGTTCGAGCGCGGCAACCCGGAAGCCATGAACGACCTCGGCGCCCTGTATTACGACGGCAGCCGCGGATTTGAACTGGATTTCAAAAAAGCGGTGGAGTATTATGATATCGCGGCGCAAAACGGCAGCCGCCAAGCAGGGGAAAATCTCGGCTATTGCTACTATTACGGAAGAGACGTGCCGGTGGATTACGAAAAGGCGTTCCATTACTTTGCGCTCGGCGCGTTTGACGGACATCTGATCTCGCTGTATAAGATCGGGGATATGTATCAAAACGGCTATTACGTCCAAAAAAACGAAACCGAGGCGTTTCATATCTACGACCATTGCGCGTCGTCAATGACCGAGGAATCGGCAAAATTCGTAGCGGGGCCGGTGTTTTTGCGCCTCGGAAAATGCTTTTTGAACGGCATCGGCACAAGGGCGGATGCCGAAACCGCGCTGATCTGCTATCAAAAGGCCGAGGTGTTTTTGTTCGATATGGTCAAGCACGGCGACAAGATGTATAAAAAGAGCCTGCAAACCGCGATCGACGGACAAGCGATGGCGCGCAAACAGCTTACGGACCATCTCGAGCAGGTCGAGTGGGGATTTTAAGGCAACACGCAAACCCCGCCCTTTCGATTTTCGGGAGGGTGGGGCTCTTTTTTCCTCGAATGACTTGCGCTTTTTGGCGCGGTATAGTATACTGGAACTGATCTTTATAAAGGAGAGAATTTTATGAAAAAGTTTTATCCGTTTTCCCGCTTGTTATCGGTGCTTCTTTCGGTCGCGCTGATGATGAGCCTGCTGCCCGTTTCGGGCATCGGTGTGTTTGCCGCGGAGGGCGACACATTAGTTCTTGATACGCCGATTTCCGTCTCGGTGGGTGATGGCGAGGTCGCGGATTTCACCTTTACCCCCGATGAAACCTGCAAATACACCTTCTATTCCTATGACACGTTTGACGATCCCTACCTTGAGATTTTCAACGGGAGCACGAAGGTCGCGTTTAGAAACGATGACGGGTACAACAACAACTTCCTGCTGCACGTTGAGCTGACGGAGGACGTGACCTATACGGTGAGAGCCCGCTGCTATAACCGTCAGGCGGGAAGCTACACCATGTTCGCGCAAAAAACGGTGAATGCGACCGGCATTGAATTCTCCTGCGATGCCTATACAACGTCGTTTGGCGTGCCCGTTGATCCGAAGGTGAACACGATCCCGAAGAATGCGTTTTTGGAGGGAGCCTGCACCCTTACCTTCGAGGACGAGGAGATCGTCGGCGAGAAGGACGGATGGGACGTGGCTGTGGCGATCGGCACCACGACGGTCACCGCGACCTGGGGTGAATTCACCGCTACGGCACAGGTGACGGGCGAAGAGCCGACGGAGCTCCAACTCGGCACCACCGAAGGGACGCTGACCAAAGAGGTGACTGCGTTGGCAGACGCCGGCTGCAAGACGTACAGCTTTACGCCGGAGGAAACCGAGTCCTACGAGTTCTATTCTCTCTCGGAATACGATATTGACATGTACGTTTTCGACGAGGAGTTAAACGATCTTGAATGGAATGACGACACCGACCTTATGTCCGAAAACGAGCACGATGTCTATTCCATAAACGAGTTGACCGCCGGCAAGACTTACTACTTTGCGTTGTACGTGTATGATAACTTTGACATCCCTTACAGCGTTGTGCTGAACAAGGTGGTGGATCCCACCTCCCTCTCGATCGCCCAGGGAGAAGAAATCACCGTTTGTGTCGGTACGCCGGTGACGCTGCAATCCGTTTTAGGCCCGGAGGATGCGCGGTTCGTGGAGCGCTCCTGGAGCTGTGACAACACCGACGTGTTCGGTATGAGTGCCAGCGAGGATACTTACGCGGAATTTACGGCGAATCAGGTGGGTACCGCCGTTGTAACCGTCAAGACGGTGGACGACGACGTTGAGCTTACCGCCTCCTGCACCGTGACGGTAACCGAAGCGCCGGCGCTCGAAGAGGACGTGCTGACCTCTGTTACCCAGCCGCTTGCCGGTCAGGACGCCACCTTCGGACTGTTCACCTTTACCCCCGAGGAGGACGGCAGCTACGTGGTTGCCGCCACAGGGTATAAGAAATCCGCTTGTGAGATGAACGTCAAAAACGGCGGCAGCGTCATTGCCGCGGGCGGCGGTCTCGGGGACTTTACGCTCGAATTTAACGCGACCGCCGGCGAGACCTGCCGTATTTTCAGCGTGGTTTACCCCGTCAGCGGCGACGAGCCGGAAGACTTCGAGATAATCGTCAAAAAATCTGTTTCCGCCACAGCGGTTTCCTTCGGTTATGACTCCTTTGTGGGGACTGTCGGCGACGTGCTGTATCTGAAACCGATTTTCGAGCCGGAATTCTGTGCTCCCGAGAACTACTCGATCACAGCGGACAAGCCGGAACTGGTCGAACTTGACGATCCCTATATCTCCTTGAAAGAGGAAGGCACCGTGACGCTGACGGTGGAGTCCCAAAACGGGCTTACGGACACGATGGAGATTACCATTCTGCCTACCGCAACGATGGAGCTCAATACAGTATATGAGCTTCCCGGCTCGCCGCTGGTAGAGCGTTGCTTCCGTTACACGCCGGACGAGACCGCGACCTACTATTTCTCGTCCTACGGCGACGAGGATCCCGCCATTGAACTGTGCACGGAAACGGAATTCGTTGCCGGCGATGACAACGGCGGCGAGAACGAAAACTTCCGTTTGGAGCAAGAACTGACTGCCGGCAAAGAGTACGTGGTGTACGTGTATACGACGGGCAGCGAACAAACGGGCTTCCGCGTGCTGTTGTCCGATGATCCGGAGGCGAACGAGAATTCCGTGACAACCACCGATCTGGAGCCGACCGCGACCGCAACCGGCACCGAACCGACCGCTACGGCAACCGCAACCGGCACCGAGCCGACCGCGACCAACCCGCCTGTGGCCGAGCTGTTCGCAACGATCACCGCACCGGTTGCGGGCGAAAAACCCGATTATACCGCGATCGCCGGCGGGAGCGGATATACGTCTGAAGTGTACCCCTGGTATGTGGTTGACGGTGACGATTTCTCGCCTATCGTGGATGACACAACGGTGTTTGAAGCGGGCAAGAAATACGTAGCCGTTGTGTGGTTTGAACCTTTGGAGGGAATCCGGCTTTCCGAAGAGGCCACCGCCACCGTGAACGGAGTGAATGCCGAACTCTGGTCGTATATGTCCGGCGGAGCGAGGAGTTATTTTGTTATGTTTACCGTGCCGGAGGCACCGACCGCGACCGAACCGACCGCGACCGAGCCGACCGCGACCGAAACGCAACCGTCGGCGACCGAAACCAAGCCGTCGATTACCGTAACCGAGCCGACGACGACCAACACCGAAGCGCCGGTGGCATTCCTCGGTGACGCGGACGACGACGGCGCGGTCAATATGAAAGACGTGTTGACGCTGCGCAAACAAATCGCCGATATGACGGTTTCCTGCAATTTGGAAAACGCGGATGTCAACGAAGATGGAGACGTCAATATGAAAGACGTGCTGATGCTGCGTAAGTTCCTTGCGAACATCATCGACAAATTAGGCGCGTAAGTAAATACACAAAAAGCGGCGGAGATTGTTCTCCGCCTCTTTTTTGTTTATGCGATTTTATGCGTGGGGGTTTTAGACCGAGATGTTGTTCAGCTCGGTGTTCGCGTTCGCATCGGGCTGTGTGAGCTCGGTCGTCGTGGGCTCGGTCGTCGGCACGTCGGGCTGTGTTTCCGTCTTGACCGTTTGTATAGTAAGCGTTGTGCTATGGAGTTCGGGGGCTTGGAACTCTTTGATAAAGGAGAAATCCGTCAGCATCTTTTTCATTTCGCCGTCGGTTATCGCGTTCAGCATGGTGGCAAGGAATTTCTGGTGAGCTTTCAGGCCTTCCGCCATCAGTTTTTCCCCGAACTCATTATCATCTTCGATTTTTGCATTCTCATCCAGCTTGCTCTTGAGAGCGGGGTTCGCTTCCATATCCTCCCGGAGGTGATAATCATGGAAGTACTTGTCACGCAGCTTCTGGCCCAGTTCTTGTCCGTCGTTTGAACCCGCCCACTTATCATAGACTTCGTCGAATTTTTTGGAGTCGGCGAGTGTTTCCATGAAATCGGTGTTCGGCGGCACTTTTCCGTTCAGCACCTGATTCAGATAGTTTTCCACTTTTTGTACAAAGAACACGGGGCCGAAGTTTTGAATCGGTGCGTAATACGCATCGTCCCTCATATATGACTGAATTTTGCACGAAGACTCTAAACTCTTGCTTTCAAGCGTCTGTTTAACGTTATGAACTTGTCTTATCAACACAGGGTCGATATTGTGAGTAACAGCGTCGCCTTTTGCAACCGTTTCTG
>JAZUEK010000036.1:0-10700 GCA_045640165.1 Acutalibacteraceae bacterium
TCTTCTTTACCGTTTATGATAATCTCATAGTACTCGCCGGAATTCGGATCAATCGCGCCGTTTTGAAGATAATCGTTTCTAAGCGCTGTAAACATCGCCGCATCGTTGTAGACTCCGCCGGAGGCGATCGCCACACTCTGACCGCCCTTATAGTACAGCGCGTTTTTGGTCAGCGTCTGACCGGAGGTGTTTTTGGTGGTCGTAGTCGTTTGAGGAGGTATCGTAAAGCTCCGCGATTCACGAGGAACGGTCACACCGCCGCCAGTATAGGTCTCGGTCGTATCCGAAGAAGAATACGCCGTAAAGTTTAAGTTAAACGAACGTGCGTGGTGAATCGCAACACCATAGTCAGAAGCAAGATGATCCTGAGTCATCAACGTCAACAAGTCCATACAAATGCCCTTGACTTGCGCCATCGTCTTAACGCCACCATCCGGAAGCGAAACAGTGGCACCCTCACCCGGCGTACACTCCATACCGATAACCATATCGGTGTTATACTGTTGGCAACGGTCATAAATACCGGTTTCGTAATAGGTTTCTTTCGCACGGGAGAGAATTTTTGCCGCTGTAACACGATAGGCCATGATGTGCATACAGCCGATACCACCGGCAAGAGAGCCGGCCATCGCATTAAAGTAACCGTCAAAACCATTATAGGAACAATCACGACCGTTCGACCAAGCAGAGTTTGTACAAAATTCAATATACGCACCAACAGGAACCAGATAGGTCAGCGAGTTATGAAGAAGGTTATCCAAATAGGCCTGCAACATATCTTTAGAATACTTACCACTGGACACGTCACCGTCCGGCTCGCAGTCGAAATGGATACCATACAGCCAGTCGTTCGGATACTCACTCTTGTAGTCCGAAAAGGAGTTCGCAAGAGTCTGAATATCCGTTCTCGATTCGTTAGCATCCGTCCACAGCTTCGGATTGTCAATCATAATGGAGACCGCCATACCGTGAGCCATTGCAGCTTGGACAAACGTATGAACGCTCTGTTGTCCGGAAGTTGTATTTCCCGTTCCGGACTTATAGCTCATAAAGCTACTATAAGCGTAGTAGTATATCTCCGTCACGCCCGTTTTTTCCAAACTCGTCAAATACTTTTCTCGAGTGGAAGCGGTTGTGCCATCGCCCTCGTACCACCACCACGCGCCGATGCGCGGACGGTTGTCGAACGAATACGCGTGAGCGTTGATGCTCATCGAGTCGCCGATCGCGTTCGTCAGGTTGGACGACCACGTCGAGAACGGGACAATCGGGAGCGACAGTACCGTCAGCGCAATCGCCAGCGCCCACGCTAAAATGCGATAGGTGCGGTTTCTTGTTGTTGCCATATAAAGGCCTCCTCAATAAAAATATACGATGTAAAATGAAGCAAAAAATGTGTTTTTTCGGAGAAGATAGACTTCCCCACATTCCTACAGTAAAATATACCACTTTTTCAAGCTATTGTCAACGATTTTTTGTGCTTTTTGTACAAACAAAGTGACGAAAAGTGTTAGTTCGTGCTAACGCCCCGAAACCCCTTGATACAAGCGGATGTTATAAAATAAAAATCCGAGCAAAGTCCCCTTTGCTCGGATTTTTCGTGTTTTATTTGTATAATTTGACGATTACAGCGCCTCGATAAGACCGGCAATATACTTGCGCAACTGCAGCACGTCTTTCAGGTTGACAAGGCCGTCTTGCGTCACGTCGGCGGCAAGCATGTCGATGGTTACCTCGATGTCCGCCATAAACTTGCGCAGCACCAGCACGTCTTTCATATTCACCACGCCGTCGCTGTTCGCGTCGCCGAGAAGCACCGCCGGCGGAGTGGTCGGCTCGGTCTCGGACGGTTCGGTCGCGGTGGGGGTCACCTTATTCGGGTTACGGAACACTTTCACCCAAATACCGCGCACGCTCAAGCTGTTTTGGCCACGGTCGCACGCGAGGAACAGCGTGTTGGTCTTCGCACCCGGATTGTCCTCGCTGCCGTTGCGCGTGAAATCAATGGGTTTGCGGATGTTGGCAATAATCTGCGGTGGGAAACCGACAAAGAAGTTTTGGACAACGGTGCCGTTCGGATAATCTTTTTTGTCCGCCCAAATGTCGCGACCGCGGCTGTCGATGAGGCAGGGATAGAAGTTATCCGGCATCATGGCAACGCCCATCATCATCACTTGATAGTACTCGCCTTGGTCGGGGTCAATCGGACCGTTTTTCTCGTAATCGGCGGCCAGCGCCTCGGACAGCTCGGTGATTTTGAACGCGACACCGTTCGAGGTCGTGTCAAAATACTCGTCCATACTCATCCGACGATACAGTTCGGTTTCCACCAGTTCGTAAGAAATCTGGGTAGTCGTCTGCTCCTCGCCGGAGGTGCGAATATAGGTCGTCGTGGTCGTGTTCTCATCAATCGAGCCGTGGGTCGTGCGCTCCGGCACGTTGCCGGCCAATTTGTAGAACGAACGGTTTTGGTGAATCGCCATACCGTAAGGAATCTTCAGATTCTCATCCTCCAACAGTTCGAACACCTCGTCGATAACCGCGAACAGTTTCTCTTTGGTGGAGGTGTGGAAGTCCACGCCATCCTCGCCGGAGTTGTCGGTTTCAAGGCCGTAGGTAATCGGGCAACCGTATTTGATGGCGGCGTCAAGGCACTCCTCGCCGCAGGAAAGCACTTTGTCGGCTTTCGTGCGGTAGGACATCAGGCTCATCGTATCGGTGTATTTCGAGAGAATGTTGAAAAGACCGGTCACGCCTTCGTAAGTGAGTTTGGCGCCGCCGCGTTTCTCCCAGTTGACGTTGACGTCCACTTCGCACCAAATGCCGGCTTCGCGCAGCTCTTGCAACGGCGCGATGAAGTAGTCAACGAAAGTCTGGTCAACGTAGCCGCCCTGCGGCTCCATATCAAAGTGCATACCGTAGACCGCGTCTTTCGGATACTCTTCTTTGTAAGCGAGGAAGCCGTTTTTAACCGTATCGGTCAGATAGGACGTATCGCCACCTTTGAGATCCGCCCAGCCGTCGTACATAATGGCGACACGGCAGCCGTGAGCCATCGCTTTTTGGACAAACGTGTGGATTTTCGCACGATTTTCCGCGGTATACAAACTGCTATAGCCGTAGAAATAAATCTCGTTGATACCCGACTCTTGGTACAGCGACAGATATTTTTCGCACTCCGTCTCGTTGTAGCCGTCCTCCGGCCACCACCACCACGAACCGAGGCGATGCTGGGCAGCATAGTCAGAGCCGTCGGCCGCTTTGGTAGACAGCGCGATGAGCGGCAGAGAGAAAATAATCATTACCGCCGCTAAAATCAGCGCGATAATACGGGCAATTTTTCCCCGTTTTCCGGTCATAATGTATGCACTCCTTATAAGTAATATCAGCGCACTTATTTTATCATTTTTTGTCTCCCCTGTCAACCGAAATCCGCACGGTTTTCGCTGTAAAGTGATGTATCTTTACGCGAGAATCGCCCATTTCCCCACCACGTAGCCGCTGCGGCCAACAGCCCCAACAGCAGCGAGAGCATCCCCGTTTTATCTGCTTGAAACGGCGGAATAACGGGAAAAATCGATGCCGCCACAAAGCCGCAAACCGCGGCTTGCATCGTGGCTTCCGATTTGGTGTAAAGGGTATTCACTATACAGACCAATCCGACGGCAACCACCGAAAACCCCACCAAAAGCGGAAGAATTGCCGCAAAATTCTCCCCTCCGAGCACCGATAACACCGCCTCGTATGCATTCATCGAAATCAAAATGCACGAAGAGCTGACTCCCGGCACCACCGTGCCGAGCGCGTAAATACCGCCGCACGTTGCCCACTCCAAAAAGCCGGTCGGCGTACCGATGTTCGGAAACACGTTGCCGTAAAACAAAAACAGCCCCAACAAGAACGCCGCAAGTCCCACCATACGCAACGTCCGGCACTTGCCGCCGGCGCGCACCGCCCTATGTGCCGTTTCGGGAAGCGTGCCGGCAATCAGTCCGGCGACCATCCACCGCATACCCGTCGGAAAAGTCGAAAACAACCGCAACAGCAGTTGACCGAACAGCAATACGCCCGAAGCGATACCGATACCGAGCGGCAACAGCGTTTTAAGGTTGGTTTTTAAGGCGTTAAATGGGTGCGCGGCGGCAGACAAAAGCGGCTCATAATAACCGAACGAAGCGGCAAGCGCCCCACCGCTGACGCCCGGCGCAATTCCCAAAGCGCCAATCGCCACACCGCACAACAGCGGCCGCAACCAAGACAATGTTCGAGTCATAGACATTCCTCCCCTTTACCCTTATGCGAACGGGAGAAAAAACAAAACAAAAAGCACCTCAAAAGAGGTGCTTTTTAAGCGTGAGTGAGTCTGTAAGCCGGGTTCTGTCTTGAATAGTCATCTATCTCGACCGTTCGTTGCCGAACGGCTCAAGCCGCCCGTCGAAGCACGTCGGGTCAACGTATCGCTTCAGTCGGCGTTGCATCGGATAGGGTTTGCAGGGCCACGCAGTCTCCTGCGCGCCGGTGAGCTCTTACCTCGCCTTTCCACCCTTACCCACAAACGTGGGCGGTATCTCTCTGTTGCACTTTCCCTAAGGTCACCCTCGGCGGCCGTTAGCCGTTATCCTGCCCTGTGATGCCCGGACTTTCCTCATACCGAAAGGCACGCGACTATCCGGCTCACTCACAAACAAAGAGTATAGCCGAATTTTTCCCGTTTGTCAACCGCCTTTTTGGAGCGAGTGCAAATACAACTCGTCACAGATTTCTTTGAACACCGGCGCGGCACTTTCTCCGGATGCCTCGCTGTTTTCGCACAGCACCGTAATCACGTAGTGGGGATTTTCCGCCGGAAAACAGCCGGTAAACCAGTGCTGAACCACTTCTTTTCCGTCTTCCATCCAACCGGTTTCCGCCGTTCCCGTTTTGGCGGCGGCAGGCAGATAATACGGCTGTCCTTTGGCGCCCGTGCCCTCTTCCATGGTATACACCATCATCGGATACAGCGTATCGGCGGTCTTTTTGGAAAACACCTCCTGCGGCGGCGACGGCTCGACTTCGTCAAAGTTGCCCTCTTCGTCCACCGTCCCCTCCACAAGTGTCGGACGCACAAGTACACCACCGTTCACCACCGCGGCGGCAAGCTGCGCTACGTGAAGCGGCGTCGCGAGCAGGTCGCCTTGGCCGAACGCCAGATTACACAGCGCCGCCTTTGACGATTGCAACGTCTTAAGCGACGGCAACGTCGCCCGTGCGGTAGACAAGCCGTTTGCCGGCGTCCACGCGCGGTCCAGCCCGAACGCCACCGCCATATCGTATACCGGCTCTGCCCCTATCGACAGCGCCAGTTGGATATAGTAGGGATTACAGGATTTTGCGAACGCCTCTTTCATATCGAGCGTGCCGTGGCCGAGAATATAGTGACACCGAAAAAAGTTCCGGCCAAGCCCGTAACCGCCGTTGCAGGTAAATTCCGTCTCGGGCGATACACCGGTTTCCAACGCCGCCGCGGCCGTTACAATTTTGAATACCGAACCGCAATTATAGTCCGCCATCGCGCGGTTAAGGAGCGGCGCGTTATCCGCGTCCAATGCGGTTTCCACCGCGTTCGGCTGATAGGTCGGCACGCTTGCCATAGCGCGAATTTTGCCCGTTTTTGGCTCCAGAATCACCGCCGCGCCGCGCGTCATTTTGGTTGCTGCCTGCTCGGCAATTTCCTGAAGCGCGCTGTCAATCGTCAGCACCACGCCGCCTTGACAGCGGCTCGTCGTATCGTTCACCGTCGGCAACACACCGGGCACCGGCGTGCCGTTGGCGTCCACCGCATAGGTGACCTCAACCGCGCCCTCATACGACGATAACAAATCGTCAAACGCATACTCTATACCGCATACACCGCCGGTTTCGTCGGTATAACCGAGAACGTGCGGCGCAAGCACACGGCCGCTGTAGCGTGTCGGCACAGTTTTCAGCGTGATGCCGTCGCACAGCGCCAGCGGCTCCGATAACGCAACGGCAATCGGCCGTCCCTCTTTCAGGCGTTCCAAAAGCGCCGCTGCCGTCTCGCGGTCAAACGAATCCTTAATGCGTGCTTTCGCCTTTGCGGTCGGGGCAATCGACGCAACGTAAGAAAAATCCCGATTAACAAGCGGAACACGGTGACAGTCGTAGATGGTTCCCCGTGCTTTCCCGGCGGTTACCGTAACGGTCGCCTGCTCGGCGGCGGCTTGCCGAAACGCCTCGTTCTCTTGCAAGAAAAACACACGCCACACGCAAAGTCCGCCCAAAAGACACAGCATCGCCGTCAATATTCCGATACGCAGTTTCATAAAAAATCCTCCCGTTCACGGGTTAGGTTGCCCGTAAACGAGAGGATTTAATCGTTTGTTTAGCCTGCGTAAACGCCGATATCGTACTTATAGCAAATCGCCATATGCTCATCGAACGTCTCGGAATAGTACGTGATGGTCGGATCAACGCTCGTATCCGTTGCAAAGTAGAAGCAGTTGATGATGTCGGCATCGTCGTTCGGATACGCCACCGCGCGAAGCGCCGCAAGACCCGGGTTGCTGATCGGTCCGGTCGGGAGTCCCTCGCAAATATAGGTGCTGTACGCTTGGAAACTGGGGTTGTCCTTGCCGGCACCCGGTTGGAAGTGCTCCACGTATTCGGTCGTCACGTCGGATTGCAGGTGCGGGAACTCGGAAGGACTGCCGAGGCGGTTGTGGAACACGCGAGCAATTTTCGCCATATCCACCGTATTGTCCGCTTCCATCTGCACCACCGAAGCGAGCGTCACCGCCTCGTCCAGCGTAAGTCCCATCGCTTTGATACCGGTTTTCAACTTCGTATCCACACGGGTCTCGAAGTTGTCAAAGAATTTCTCGAGCACCGCTTCCGGACTGCACGCTTTGTAGAACGTGTAGGTATCCGGGAAGAGATATCCCTCAAGGCGATAGATACGATACGGATGGTCCGTGCCGGTGCCCACGTCGGGAATCGCGGCGATAAAGTCGTAATCGGAGTAGTCGCCCTCTTCCAGCTCGGTGAGGAATTCCTGCGAGCCGCACACTTCGTTTTCTTCAAGCAAGTTGGCGATTTCGAGGACGTTGTAACCCTCGGGGACGGTCACATCCACCGTTTCGCGCTCGCCAACGGATTGCAAGTCGGAGATGATGCCCTGATAACCCTCGTTAGAAGCCAAAGTAAACACACCCGACTGATACTGGCCGTCGGCGTGGGTGAATTTCGAGAACAAACGGAACAACAGCGGATGGGACACGAGGCCGTTATCGTGAAGCACCTCCGCCACTTGTTTGGTGTTTGCACCGCGCGGAATGGCAACGTCCACCTCGCGCTCGGATTTGTTAAGACCCAACATATCGAGCGCACCGGTCACACCGATAAACGCAAGCACGCAAGACACCGCGAGCACACACACGAGATAGAAAATCATACCCATGCAGGAAATGCGTTTGCGCTCTTCTTCCTCGTATTCCTCCTGCTCGTCGATATGGACGGGCGCGTTCGGGTCAAGCGGTTCTTCCTCGTCTTCTTCATCGAGAATACGCACCGGTGCATTCGGGTCGATTTCCGGCTCGGATACCGGTTCGGGTTCCGGCTCCAAAGCGGTCTCTTCCGCTTCTTCCTCCGGCAACGCGGCGAGTTCTTCATCCGCAAACGCCGGTGTTTCTTCTACCGGCGCTTCCTCTACCGAAACATCTTCCTCGGCAGGCGCGTCTTCGACGGGTTCTTCCGCCAAAGCCGGTTCTTCTTCCACCGGACGTTCCCACGCGCCGATATCGCCCTCTTCATCCATCTTGGCGGCGACAGCGGCGGCAATCGCGCTCACCGCGGCGGCAGGTTTTTGAACCGGTTTTTCCTCTTCCTCTTCTTCGACTGCCAAACGGTGCGCCGTTGAGGGAACGGTATGAATCGCCGGCTCATCCTCCTCGCGGACGCGAAGCGGCGGCGCTTTGCGCTTGGGTGTAAATTCCATCGGCGCATCCATATCGTCGGGATTGATATTCAAGCGAAACCCGGCCACTTTTTCTTTCCGTTCACGGGCGGCGCGTTCCGCCTCCGTTTCAAACGAGCTTTGTCCGTTGTCAAATTCGCTCACAGGAAGACACTCCTCTCGGTGTATGATACAAGAAATAACGTCAATTTAACCGCATTGCAACGCGCTTTTCACCTGGTCGGCGACGTCCGCACCTTTCAGATTGCGGAGAAGCGCCAACGCAAATGGGAGCGCGGCACCGGCGCCTTTGCCGGTAATCACGTTGCCGTCGGTCACGGCGAGGTCGGCGCAAAGCGTTGCGCCGGTCAGTTCGCTCTCAAACCCCGGAAAACAGGTTGCGCGTTTACCGGAAAGCAGGCCGTTGTGCCCGAGCACCGACGGCGCGGCGCAAATGGCGGCGATAAGCGCGCCTTTTTCGGCGGCGACCTCAAGTGCGGCTTTCACCGTCTCGGAGGCGTCGAGGTTTTTCGTCCCCGGCATACCGCCCGGAAGCACCACGCCGGAAAGCGCGGTCAAATCCACCTCGTCCTCATCCAAATCGGCAACGACGGGAATCCCATGCGATCCCACGATAACGTCGTCACCGATGCCGACGGTTTTCACGTCCACTCCGCCGCGGCGAAGCACGTCCACCGGAGTGAGCGCTTCCACTTCTTCAAATCCGTTTGCCAAAAACACGTAAATCATAGCATTTCCTCCCACATCATCTGTAAAGGTAGTTGCCATTACATTTTGCAAACTCGCTTAAATACAGGGTTTCAGCCAATCCATAATCGCGTCGGTCACGCAGTCGATGGCAAAGGGCTTGTCGCCCTCGCCGCAGGGAATGACTGTCCAATTCCAGCGTTTGGCGGCGTAAAGCGCGGCCTCGCGGCAGGTTTCAAGGAATTTCACGTTGCGTTCGTGCAGGTCTTTTTTGGATTCGTCGCCGTCATACCGTTCGGTCATCAGTCGCTGAGACACGGCAAGCGGCATATCGAGAAAACAGACCGCGTCGGGACGCGGAAGCCCCAATTTTTCGTACTCGTAATCCTCCATCCAGTCGAGGAACGCATCCCACGTCTCGCGCGGCGAGCGCGCCAACTGGTAAATGGCGTTGGAAGTCGTATACCGCGCGGCAACGATAAGTTTGCCGGCCTCGTAGTCCTCTTTCCAGAACTTTTGGAAGCTCGCGTAGCGGTCCACCGCGTAAAACGACGACGCGGCAAAGGGACTGGCATCCTCGCCGAACTCCCCGGCTAAATACTGCTTTACGAGCGCGGACGACGGCTGGGCGTAATCCGGAAACGAAATCTCCCGAAACTCCACGCCCATGGCGGCAAGCCGCGCACGGATTTGTTCGAGCTGAGTGGATTTTCCGCATCCATCTAACCCGTCAATGACACACAGTTTTCCCATTATTTTTGCCCCTTAATCGCGGCGTATTTCGCGCGCACTTCGGCGGTCTTACCACAGCACATTTTGCCCTCGGGGCACGGACCGGCAACACATGCAGGACCGGCTTTACAGAACAGCGTGGGCGCGACCTCCACACAGCATTTGAGCATCTGCTCCGCCATCTCGCGGATTTCCCATTGCGCGCGCATACAGCAACGCTGGCGGAACATATTTTGCAAACTGCGCGCGTTCATCGTCAAAAGAATCTTGGTGCAGCAGGCGTTCGGAAGCACAAAGCGCGCATCCTCAATCGCCTTTTTCTCGGCGGCACGGTGGGCTTCTTTTTCGTCCTTGCCCTCTGCCAAGAACGCGGCTTCGTGTTTTTTCATAAGGATCTCGGTCAGGCGCTCATAGTGGCGCTGATCCTCTTCCATCGCGGCCAAAAACTCCGCTTTCGCCTCGGGAACCGCCTCAATTTCCGGCGGCAACACGTACTCGAACTGCGCCTCGCGGACGTAGCGCTGGCTCTGCACGCTGTACGAGGCAATGCGGTGACGGGTGATTTGCGCGAGCAACGAACGGGACACGCCCTCGATGCCGAACGTAAACGACGCGTGCTCCACCGGGCTTTCGTGGCCGAGTTCGGACAGCATCTCCACAAACGAGGCCGCTTTCTCTTCGGTCATTTTCTCGCGCAGGTCGTCAATCGACGCCGCGGAATAGCAAAGCCGCGCCGCGGAAGCAATCGTCTGCTCCGGGTGGGGCGTGTAGGTAATCAACGTCACTTTCATCACAAAAACCGCCTTTTCCTCTTAATTTTCAACGCAAAAATCACAGAATATTCCAGTTAGAGATAGTATACCAAATTTTGTTGCGAATTGCAAGGGATTTTACAGAAATTTCCGCCGCGCACAAAACGTGGTGTAGGGACCGGCGTCCTCGACGGTCCACGTGGGATTTTGATAGCGTTTGTGGCGCGCTTGTAGGGGCGATTCACGAATCGCCCCATTTCAGAATGTTGCGCCGACCGCGAGGGGTCATTCGTGAATGACCCCTACGAAATCACCCAAAGCAAGTGCGCATTCAAGAAAGGGACGTCGAGGCGCCGTCCCCTACGAAGCAGTACCATCTCCCGGCGAACGTGTAGGGACCGGCGTCCCCGACGGTCCACGTGAGATTTTGATAGCGTTTGTGGCGCGCTTGTAGGGGCGATTCACGAATCGCCCCATTTCAGAATGCCGCGCCGACCGCGAGGGGTCATTCGTGAATGACCCCTACGAAATCATCCAAAGCAAGTGCGCATTCAAAA
>JAZUEK010000037.1:0-65065 GCA_045640165.1 Acutalibacteraceae bacterium
GGCATCCACTTTCGGAAGCGTCTTAAACAGCGTGATAAAATCCTCGATGTTGCCTGCACCGCCGGACGCGATAACCGGCACGGACACGACGTTGCACACCGCTTCGAGCATCGGCAGGTCGAATCCGCCTTTGACGCCGTCAGTGTCAATCGAGTTTAAGACAATCTCGCCGGCGCCGCTGTCTACGCCGCGCTTAATCCACTCGATGGCATCAAGCCCGGTATTCTCGCGGCCGCCTTTGGCGAACACGCGAAACACGCCGTCTACGCGTTTGACGTCCACCGACAGCACCACGCATTGGTCGCCGTAGAGCTTGGCGGCTTTGCCGATGAGCGACGGGTCGCGAATCGCACCCGAGTTGACGCTCACTTTGTCCGCGCCGCATTTAAGCACGCGGTCAAAATCGTCCACCGTGTTGATGCCGCCGCCGACCGTCAGCGGAATAAAGACGTTTTTCGCCGTCTCGCGCAAAATGTCGGTAAAGAGTTTTCGGCCGTCCGACGAGGCGGTGATATCATAAAACACCAGTTCGTCCGCGCCGCAGCGGCTGTAATATTCCGCGAGTTCGACGGGTGAGGCAACCTGCCGCAACCCCTCGAAATTCACGCCTTTGACCACTTGTCCGTCCCTCACGTCGAGGCACGGAATGATACGTTTTGTAATCATTTTGCCACCTCAATTGCGGTTTTTAAGTCGATCGCGCCCGTGTAATACGCTTTGCCGATAATCGCGCCGTAAAGGTCGAGGGCGGCAAGCGCTTTGACGTCGTCCAGCGACGACACACCGCCCGACGCGGTAATATCCATCGAGAAGCGGTGGGAAAGTTCGCGGTACAGTTCGCGGTTGGTGCCCACCATCGCGCCGTCTTTGGAAATGTCGGTGCAGATGATGGTTTTGACACCGATTTGCTGCATCTTTTCGCAAAACTCGAACGCATCGACGCCGGAATCCTCCGTCCAACCTTTCACGGCGACCTTGCCGTCGCGGATATCGATGCCGACCGCGATTTTGTCGCCGTATTTTTCGACCGCTTCGCGCAAAAATTGCTCGTTTTCTACCGCGGCCGTGCCCAAAATCACGCGATCGAGCCCGGCTTTCACGTAAAGGTCAACCACTTGCATCGTGCGGATACCGCCGCCGATTTCACAGAACAGTCCACTTTCAGCTTTGAGCTTTGCAACCGTGTCAAAGTTCGGCGTGCCGCCGGTTTTCGCGCCCTCCAAATCCACCAAGTGGACGTGGGTTGCGCCGCATTTCTTAAAATCCTCGATAACTTCAAGAGGGTTGTCGTTATACACCGTTTTTTGTGCGTAGTCGCCTTTGTAAAGGCGCACCGCTTTCCCCTCGTACAAGTCGATTGCCGGGAAAATCAGCACAGCGACCCCTCCTTCATCTCACAAAATGCTCGCAAAATCGCGAGTCCGACGTCTCCGCTTTTCTCCGGATGGAACTGGCAACCCATCACGTTGCCTTTTGCCACCGCCGCAGTGATGTCCGCGCCGTATTCCGACCACGCGATGCGGTCAGCTTCGCAGTTGACCGCGCAAAACGAGTGGACGAAATAGACACAGTCGCCCTCGTTTATGTATTTGAACAACGGATGCTTGCCGTGGTCGAACGTCAGGGCGTTCCACCCCATATGCGGAATTTTAAGGTCGCTCACGCGGTCGGCAATCGGGCGAATTTCGCCGGAAATCAGCCCCAAACCGTCGTGCTCACCGTATTCGTAACTCTTGTCGAACAAGAGCTGCATCCCGAGGCAGATACCCATCACGGGTTTCCCTTTTTCAATTTGCGCTTTGAGCGCCGGCACCATGCCCGAGGCATTCAGCTTGTCGGCGGCATCTTTGAACGCGCCGACACCGGGCAAAATGATGCGCTCAGCGACATCTAACACGGCAGGATCGGCGGTAATGACCGCTTTTTCGCCGATTTTTTCAAAGGACGACACAAGGGAAAACAAATTCCCCACGCCGTAGTCGATAATGGCGGTCATCAAAGCACCCCTTTGGTGGACGGAATTTCGTCCTTGAATTCGGCGTCAATCGCCACCGCTTGCCGCAAACTGCGACCAACGGACTTGAAAGCGCCCTCAATGATGTGGTGAGAATTCTTTCCGCACAGCGTGCGAATGTGCAACGCACAGTTCGCCTGCCGCACAAAGCCGAGCCAGAATTCCTCGACGAGTTCGGTGTCGAACGTGCCGACCTTTTCGGTCGGGATTTTCAAATCAAAACCGAGGAAATCGCGGCCGGAAAAGTCCACCGCCGACAGCACGAGCGTCTCATCCATCGGCAAAACGGTATCGCCGTAGCGATGAATGCCGCGCTTGTCGCCGAGCGCCTCGAAAAACGCTTTGCCGCGCGAAATGCCGATGTCCTCCACCGAGTGGTGGTCGTCCACGTAGGTGTCGCCGTTGCATTTAACGGTCAAATCAAACCGCCCGTGCGAGGCAAAGAGCGTCAGCATATGATCGAGAAAGCCGACACCGGTGTCAATTTCGCTTTTTCCGCTGCCGTCGAGGTTGAGCGTAAGCGCGATGTCTGTTTCCGCGGTTTTGCGGTTTACCGTAGCCTGTCTCATTTCGCCACCCCCAAAATCGTTTTGAGCGCCGAAACCAGCGTCTCCATCTCTTCGCGCGAGCCAACCGTAATGCGGTTATAGTCGCGCAAAAGTTCAGTTTCAAAGTGACGAACAAGCACACCTTGCTCGCGCAGGGCGTTGTAGAGGTCAAGACCGCCCATTTGCGGATGTTTTGCAAAGAGGAAGTTCGCTTTCGAATCGGTCATCACAAAGCCGAGCGCTTTGAGTTCCGCTTCCGCCCACGCGCGGTTTTCCATAATCGCGCGGCAGTTCTTTTCAAAATACGCGACGTCGCAAAACGCGCCGATACCGGCCGCCGCCGTCATACGGTTGACGTTGTAGGGGTTGGTCGAATATTTAAGCGTGTTTAAGTCGGCGATAAGCGCCTTGTTGCCAATCGCCACGCCGAGCCGGCCGCCGGCAAGCGAGCGCGATTTCGAAAGTGTTTGGCAAACAAGCAGATTGTCGTATTTTTTCGTAAGGCAAACCGCGCTTTCCGCGCCGAAATCCACATACGCCTCGTCCACCACCACGACGTTGTCGGGGTTTGACTTAACGATTTGCTCAATTTCCGAAAGCGAAAGCGCAATACCCGTCGGCGCGTTGGGGTTAGCGAGAAAAATCGTCTTCCCTGCGCCGCAGTAATCGGCGATATTCAAAGTAAAATCGGCATTCAGCGGTTTCGTCTCGTACGGCACGCGGTTAAAGTCCGCCGCCACGGGATAAAAGCTGTAGGTGATGTTCGGGAACAGCGCCGGCGTGTTATCATCGCAAAACGCGTTAAACGCAAAGCCGATGGCATCGTCCGAGCCGTTGACAAACAAGAGTTCGTCCGTCGCAACGCCATAAAATTCCGCGGCCGCCGCAACGAGATCGCGACAAGTCGGGTCGGAATAGAGCTGCAAATCCCCTGCCGCTTGGCGCGCAAGCCGCTGAGCAATCGGCGACGGCGGAAACGGCGATTCGTTCGTGTTAAGTTTTACGTATTTCCGCTCGCGCGGCTGTTCGCCGGGCGTATACGGCGTGAGCGCGGCAAATTTGCCGCTCATAAATCGGCTCATATTAACCCTCCGTTCGAATAACGGCGCTTTTCGCGTGGGCGGTCAGCCCCTCTTTTTTTGCAAAGGTCGAAACGTCTTCCGCGACCTTGGCCAGCGCCTCTTTCGTATAATACGTGAACTGCATTTTCTTCACAAAATCGTCCACCGACAACGGGCTCGAGAACTTCGCCGTGCCGCTCGTCGGAAGCGTGTGGTTGGGGCCGGCAAAATAGTCGCCGAGCGCCTCGGGACAGTTGCGCCCAAGGAACACCGAGCCGGCGTGCCGCACCTTTTCGAGCACCGCAAACGGCTCGTCCACACAGAGTTCCAAGTGCTCCGGCGCGATTTCGTTCGCAATGTCAATGACCAAATCGAGCGTGTCCGCCACGATGATTTTGCCGTTTTGGTCAATGGACGCGCGCGCAATCTCCGCGCGTTCCAAAAGCGGAATTTGCACTTCCAGTTCCGCCTGCACCGCTTTGGCGAGGTCGGCGCTGTCGGTGACAAGCACCGCCGACGCCAACTTGTCGTGCTCCGCTTGCGACAGCAGGTCCGCCGCCAAGTGGCGCGGATCGCTTTTACCGTCGGACACAATCATAATCTCGCTCGGGCCGGCAATCATATCAATCGACACGCGGCCAAACACCTGCTTTTTCGCCTCGGCAACGAACGCGTTGCCCGGGCCGACGATTTTGTCCACCTGTGGGATACTCTCCGTACCGTAAGCGAGGGCGGCAATCGCCTGCGCGCCGCCGACTTTATAGATTTTATCCACACCGGCAACCGAAGCCGCCGCCAAAATCGCCGGGTTGATTTTGCCCTCGGCCGTCGGCGGCGTGGTAATGACCACTTCTTTGACGCCGGCAATTTTCGCAGGAATCGCATCCATCAGCACGGTGGACGGATACGCCGCCGTACCGCCCGGAACGTAGAGACCGGCGCGATCAACGGGAATCACGCGCTGACCAATCACCGTGCCGTCGGGCGCATCGAGGCGAAAGCCCTCGCGCTTTTGGTTTTCGTGGAAACGGCGGATGTTCGCCGCCGCCTTTTTAAGAATTTCCAAAAATTCCGGCTCAACCGCCGCCACCGCCTCGTCAATTTCCTCTTTCGAGACAAGCAGGGTATCGAGTTTCGCCTTGTCAAACTTTTCGCCGTATTCAAAAAGCGCTTTATCGCCGTTTTTGCGGACGTTGTCGATAATCTCCGCGACGATGTCGGTAACGTTGAAACTCGGCACAACACGGGCGAAAATTTCGTCGTTCGACACCTCGCCGTAATTAAGAATTTTAATCATCGTTTATTCCTCCAAATTCGCGGCGAGCCCGGCGGCGATTTTGTCAATCGCCTCGCTCTTAAACTTGAACGACGCCTTGTTGGAAATGAGCCGCGCGCTGATAGGTACCACGTCCTCGATAACCTCGAGGTTGTTCTCGCGCAAGGTGGCGCCGGTTTCGACGATATCCACAATCACGTCCGAAAGTCCCAAAATCGGCGCAATCTCAATCGAGCCGTTTAAGTGGATAAAGTCGATGTCGCGGCCTTTTTTGCGATAGAAATTCTTGGCGATATTCGAAAACTTCGTCGCCACGCGAAGGGTTTTGGTCGTATCGTCCTCAAACCCTTTCGGCGCCGCTACCGCCATTTTGCACACACCCGTGTGCAAATCGACAAGTTCGTATACGTCCGGCTCGTATTCGAGCAAAATATCTTTGCCGCATACACCCACGTCGGCGGCACCGCGCTCGACGTAAATCGCCACGTCGGACGGCTTCACCCAGAAATAGCGCACGCCTTTTTCGGGGTTTTCAAAAATGAGTTTGCGGTTGGGTTCCAAAATCGACGGGCACGGGAAACCGGCTTTGGCAAACGCTTTATACACACGCTCGCCGAGGCGGCCTTTCGGAAGCGCCACGTTGATAAATCCGTCGTCCGCGGCGGAGGCCTCGTCCACTCGTTCGAGCGCGTCGGTATACACCGCGAAGCCAATCGCGTTCGAGCGACGTTTCATTTTTTGCATCAGGCGGTCATACTGTCCACCGGAAAGCACCGCTTCCGGCACACCGGGCAAAAAGCCCTTGAACACGACGCCGTTATAGTAGTTCACGTCGTTAAGAATCGAGAAGTCCACGCGCAACTCTGCCGCGTTCGCCGCCGACAGCACCGCGCGGAAATTCTCGTACGCTTCGCTTGCCGCAAACAAACCGTCAAGCGTCGGCAGCACCTCTTGCGGCGTGCCGTATACGCCGGCGAGCGTGAGCAACGCATCTACCGCATCCGTATCGCCACACTCGGCGCAAAGGGTAGCGATTTCGTGGCGGTTTTTCTCGGAAATCGCTTGATACAGCGCGGCGGTTTTCTTACTGCCGAGTGCCAAGCGCTCCACGACACTCTCGAGCAAATCGAGGTCGGACACAGCGAGCACGCCGCCCTCGCCGAGCGAACGCAAACTCTCTGCCGCAAGCGCCAGCACCTCGCCCACTTCGGATTTGCCGACCGCGCCGAAACACTCGACGCCCATCTGCAAAATCTCGCGGAACGGTGCGTTGCCGCCTGCCGCGCGGTAGACGTTTTCGTCGTAAAACACCTTACGGGTCACGTCCGGCTCGTCGGCGCTGTTCTTGATAATCGACAGCGTCACGTCGGGTTTGAGCGCCATCAGCTTGCCGTCAGAATCGGTAAACGTGATGACGTTGTCCGACACGAGAAAGTCCTTGTTTTTGGCGTAGAGGTCGTATTCCTCGAACTTGCTCATCCGATACGGCAAAAAGCCCTTTTGTGCGTATAATTCACGCAGGCGAAACACGATTTTTTCGCCGCTTTTTAAGACAGAATCGTTAATATTCATTGCGTTTTCTCCGTTTCTTCCATGCGTTCCAGCGCGATTTGGTAGCCGCCCTCGCCATAGGTTAAACAGCGGTTAACACGGCTGATGGTGGCGGTGCTAACCCCCACCTCGGCGGCGATTTTTTGGTAACTGCATTTTTGGTTAAGCAGCACCGCAGTATCCAGCCGCTGCGCCATATCTTGGATTTCTTTAATGGTACATAAGTCCGTAAACAGCGCTTTGACTTCTTCGGGCGACTGCATCGACGCAATCGCCGCAAACAAGCGCTCGGTGGACTTGTCGGAATAGGTCATACGTGCCCCTCCTAATTCATTGTGCTATCAGTTTATCACGGTAAAGCGGTAAAGTCAAGAGAAAATGAAAAGTTTTTTGCGATTTTTTGAGGTTTTTGCACTCTCCGCACCATTTCACAGCGTACACTTGCCTCCCTCTGACGAGGGAGATGGCAAAACCGTAGGTTTTGACGGAGGGAGAGACAAATTTTGATAAAAAACCGTTCTCTCCCCCAGTCTCGCTATCGCTCGACAGCCCCCTCGTCAGAGGGGGCCAAGAGGAACACTCAAATTCTTTTGTAGGGACCGGCGTCCTCGACGGTCCATTGTGGAATTTTGTAGGGATTCGTGGCGCGTTTGTAGGGGGCATTCACGAATGGCCCCTCTTGGTCAGTAGGATAGATTCGGTGGGCGATTCGTGAATCGCCCCTACGAAATCGCCCAGAGTAACCTCAACTTTTCACCAAGGGACGTCGAAACACCGGCCCTACGCGCGCCGGACGTTTCGTTACTAAAACGCACAAAAAACCGCGAGCGCTATGCGCTCACGGTTTTTCTATTTCATTCCTTACAGCATCGCTTTCATCGCGGCGAGTTGGGCTTCCACCGAGGAGACGGACGTGCCGCCCTCGCTGTTGCGACGATCCACACAGTTTTTGAGGTCCACCGCATCGTACACGCCCTCGTCGATTTGGTCGCAAAAGCTCTGGTAGGTCGCGAGCGGCAGGGTTTCGAGCACCGCGCCGGTTTTGATGCACTCCGCGACCACCTGGCCGGACACTTTATACGCCGAGCGGAACGGCAGTCCCTTGCCGACGAGGTAATCCGCCAAGTCGGTGGCGTTGATAAAGCCGGTTTGGGCGGCTTTTTTCATATTGTCGGGCAGGACGTTCATCGTCTCCACCATACCGGCGAACACGTCGAGGCACATTTTCACGGTATCCACCGCGTCGAACACGCTCTCTTTGTCTTCCTGCATATCCTTATTATAGGCAAGCGGCAGGCCTTTCAAGACGGTGAGCAGCGAGAACAAATCGCCGTACACGCGGCCGGTTTTGCCGCGCACGAGTTCCGCCATATCGGAATTTTTCTTTTGCGGCATAATGGACGAGCCGGTGGTGAAGGCATCCGACAGTTCGACGAACTTGAATTCCCAACTCGACCAGAGAATGATTTCCTCGGCAAAACGGGACATATGCATCTGAAGCACCGCAATCGCCGCCATCAGTTCCACCGCAAAGTCGCGGTCGGACACGCCGTCAATCGAGTTTAAGCACACGCTGTCGAAACCGAGTTTTTCGGCTTCAAACTTCCGGTCGGTCGGAAAGGTCGTTCCGGCGAGCGCACAACTGCCGATCGGCGACACGTTCATGCGTTTTTTGCAGTCTTTGAGGCGGTCGAGGTCACGGAACAGCATCGAGGCGTACGCCAAAAGATGATGTCCGAACGTAATCGGTTGCGCGCGCTGCAAATGGGTATAACCGGGAACAATCGCGTCTTTATACGCTTCCGCTTTGTCGAGAACGGCGGCGAGAAGCGCTTTCGTTTTTGCGGAAATCTCGTCGATTTCCTCGCGCAAAGTGAGGCGCAGGTCGAGCGCGACTTGGTCGTTACGGCTACGGGCGGTGTGCAGTTTTTTGCCCACGTCACCGAGCCGCTCGGTCAGCACCTGCTCGACGAACATATGGATATCCTCGCAGGACATATCAATATCGAGCTTGCCGCTCTCCAAATCGTCCAAAATGCCTTGCAGACCCTCAATCAGCGCCTCCGCGTCTGCCTGCGACAAAATGCCGGTAGCGCCGAGCATCGCCGCATGCGCCATACTGCCGGTAATATCCTGTTTTGCCATCCGGCAGTCAAACCGAATGGAGGAGTTGAAATCATCGGCAAGAGCGCTGGTTTCGCCGCTCGTTCTGCCTGCCCACATTTTTGCCATGGTCGTTCCTCGCTTTTTGCTTATTTGCCGTTTTTCTTGTTCACCGCCGCCTGCACTTTAATCGGCAGACCATAGAGGTTGATGAATCCGGCGGAATCTTTTTGGTCATAGTCGCTCTCACCGAAGGTCGCGAGCTCATCGCTGTACAGCGAATACGGGCTCCACACACCGGCTTTGATGATGTTGCCTTTGTAGAGTTTAAGCCGCACTTTACCGGTCACGTTCTCTTGCGTTTTGTCCACGAACGCAGACAGCGCCTCGCGCAGCGGCGTAAACCACTGGCCGTTGTAGACGAGTTCCGCAAAGGTGATGGAAAGGCGTTGTTTCTCGTGCAGCGTCATCTTGTCGAGGCAGATGGTCTCGAGCGTTTCGTGCGCTTTATAGAGAATCGTGCCGCCGGGAGTTTCATACACGCCGCGGCATTTCATACCGACGAGGCGGTTTTCGACGATGTCGATAAGGCCGATACCGTTTTTGCCGCCGAGTTCGTTGAGTTTGAGAATGATGTTTTTCGCGGACATTTTCTCGCCGTCCAACGCCACCGGCGTACCCTGCTCGAAGTCGAGGGTCACGTAGGTCGGCTCATCCGGCGCTTTGATCGGGGACACGCCCATCTCGAGGAAGCCCTCTTTATCGTACAGCGGCTCGTTACCGGTGTCTTCGAGGTCGAGACCCTCGTGGGACAAGTGCCACAGGTTTTTGTCTTTGGAATAGTTGGTCTCGCGGTTAATTTTCAGCGGAATATTGTGCGCCTCGGCATAGTCGATTTCCTCTTCACGCGACTGGATGTCCCACTCACGCCACGGGGCGATAATCGGCAGTTCCGGCGCAAACGCTTTGAGCGCGAGTTCAAAACGCACCTGGTCGTTGCCCTTGCCGGTGCAACCGTGGCAGATGGCGTCCGCGTTTTCTTTAATCGCAATCTCCGCAAGGCCTTTCGCGATGCAGGGACGCGCGGTCGACGTGCCGAGCAGATAATCCTCATACACGGCGCCGGCTTTCATCGTCGGAATAATATACTCATCCACGTATTCCTCGGTCAAATCGAGGACGTACAGTTTGGACGCGCCGGTTTTCAGCGCTTTCTCCTCAAGACCCTCGAGTTCGTCCGCCTGACCGACGTTACCGGAAACGGCGACAACCTCGCAGTTGTTGTAATTTTCTTTCAGCCACGGGATGATGATGGACGTATCGAGACCACCCGAATACGCCAATACCACTTTCTTGATTTTGGATTTGTCTAACATAAAAATCACTCCTCTTTTTTGTTACCTTCCGCATTATACGCCCACTTTTGCCGCTTGTCAACCCCTTTTTTGAAAAAATATGCAGAAAATATTTATAATTATGCTTAATTTTGCGATTTTTCGGGATAAATACTCTTTTTTCCTTTTTATTGACACGAGCGGTGCGGCGTGATACAATAAAGGATGTATGAAAAAACATTCTCAGGAGGCTCTTTATGAAAAACACAGACAAGACAATGGACAAGTTGGTCGCCCTTTGCAAAGGCCGCGGATTTGTCTATGCAGGAAGCGAAATCTACGGCGGACTTGCCAACACCTGGGACTACGGTCCTCTCGGTGTGGAACTCAAAAACAACATCAAACAGGCGTGGTGGAAGAAATTCGTGAAAGAATCCCCCTACAACGTCGGTCTTGATGCCGCCATCTTGATGAACCCCCAAACGTGGGTGGCTTCCGGTCACCTCGGCGGCTTCTCCGATCCGCTGATGGACTGCCGCGAATGCAAAGAGCGTTTCCGCGCGGATAAAATTATCGAAGACTATTGCGCCGAAAACGGTGTGGAACTGGAAAAGCCTATCGACGCGTTCTCGCAGGAAGAAATGAAAGCCTTCATCGAAGAGAAAAACATCCCCTGCCCGAGCTGCGGCAAACATAACTTCACCGATATCCGTCAGTTCAACCTGATGTTCAAAACGTTCCAAGGCGTGACCGAGGACGCGAAAAACACCGTGTATCTGCGTCCGGAAACCGCGCAGGGCATCTTTGTCAACTTCGCGAACGTCCAGAGAACGTCGCGCAAAAAAGTGCCGTTCGGCATCGGTCAAATCGGTAAATCGTTCCGCAACGAAATCACGCCGGGTAACTTTATTTTCCGCGTGCGCGAGTTCGAGCAGATGGAACTCGAATTTTTCTGCAAACCGGGCACCGACCTCGAATGGTTCAGCTACTGGCGCGGCTTCTGCCGTGATTGGCTGTTGTCGCTCGGCATCAAAGAAGAAAATCTCCGTCTGCGCGACCACGATCCGGAAGAACTCTGCTTCTACTCCAAAGCGACCACCGACTTCGAATTCTTGTTCCCGTTCGGTTGGGGCGAGCTGTGGGGCGTGGCCGACCGCACCGATTACGACTTGACCCAACACCAAAACACCTCCGGCAAAGACCTCACCTACTTCGACCAAGAAACGAACGAGCACTATATCCCCTACGTCATCGAGCCGGCGCTCGGTGTGGAACGCTCGTTCTTAGCTTTCCTTTGTGATGCGTATGACGAAGAGGTCGTGGACGCCGAAAAGAACGACACCCGTGTGGTGCTTCGCCTGCATCCGGCGCTCGCGCCGTTCAAAGCCGCGGTGTTGCCGCTTTCGAAGAAACTGTCGGAAGAAGCGCGTAAAGTGTTCGACACTCTCGCGCCCGACTTTATGGTGGACTTCGACGATGCCGGCTCGATCGGCAAACGCTATCGCCGTCAGGACGAAATCGGCACGCCGTAATGCGTGGCGTTCGACTTCGACAGCCTCGAAGACAACTGCGTGACCGTGCGCGAGCGCGACAGCATGGAGCAGGTGCGCTTGCCGATTGCCGAACTGTCTGCGTTCCTCGCCGAAAAAATCCGCTACTAATTGAATACGAACGAAACGGAGGAATTGAATATGACATTCCGCAAAGACACCGTTTCTGCCGAAATCCTCGCCCTTCTGCCGCGCATCGGGTTTGATGCCGCGCAGGAGGGCGTTGCCCTTTGTCCCGTTTTGGATGAGACGATAAAAGGCTTTTCGGTAGAAAAAACCACCGACACGCTTTCTGTGCGCTACGAAAAACTCCCCTATCTCACCCGTGCCCTTGCGCTTTGCGCCGAGCAAACGGACGATACCTACGCCTTTTCCCAAACCGCGTGTTTCCGTCACGACGGTGCGATGATTGACTGCTCGCGCAACGCCGTGCCGACGGTGGAAACGCTCAAAGACTACCTTTGCCAAATGGCGCTGATGGGGCTCGACACGCTGATGCTCTATACCGAGGACACCTACGAAATCGAGGGCGAGCCGTATTTCGGGTTTCAGCGCGGCCGTTTCTCCCTCACCGAGCTGCGCGAAATCGACGATTTCGCCGCGTCCTACGGCATTGAGGTCGTGCCATGTATGCAAACGCTCGCCCACCTAAACGCGATTTTCCGCCATCGTCCCTCCTACGAATGCGTCCACGATATCGACGATATTCTGCTGGTGGACGAGCCGAAGACCTACGAACTCATCGACAAAATGATTGCCACCTGCCGCAAAGCGTTCCGCAGCAACCGCATTCATATCGGTATGGACGAAGCGGAGCATTTAGGTCGCGGCCGCTTCCTTGACCGCAACGGCCCGCAGGAAACGCGCGAGATTTTACAGCGCCACCTCGAAAAAGTGTGCACTATTTGCGAAAAATACGATTTCGCGCCGATGATGTGGAGCGATATGTTCTTCAAACTCGCCAAAGCGGACACCGGCAACCAGTATTACCGCTCCGAACTGTCGCAGGAACTGATTGACAGCGTGCCTGCCGGCGTATCGCTCGTCTATTGGGATTACGTCACGCTCGACGCCGACGTGTACCGCGAAAACCTCGCGCGCCACGCGCTGTTTAAGAATAACGACACCGTGTTTGCCGGCGGTGCGTGGAAATGGGTCGGCTATTCGCCGCGCTCGCTGTATAGCCTCGAAACCTCTCGCTTAGCCCTTGCGCAGTGCCGCAAAGCCGGCGTTAAAGACGTGTTTGTCACGCTGTGGGGCGACAACGGAGCGGAAGCATCGCTGTATGCCGTGCATCCGGCGTTACAACTGTTCGCTGAGATGAATTTTCACGAAAGTGTGGACGACGACCTGCTCGCGCGCCGCTTCAAAACCTGCACCGACGGCGTTTTCGAAGACTTTATGCTCGCGGATGCCCTTGACACGCCACCCGGCGGCTCGGATATGAAACTTGTGCAGCCGTCGCGCTATCTCCTCTATCAGGACAACCTTTTAGGGCTCTTCGACTTCCACGTCGGCGAGGGCTATAACGAGCATTATAAAGCGCTCGTTGAAAAATTCCGTGCCGCTGCCGCGCGCAATCCGCGCTATGCCAAAACGTTTACCACCTGGGCGGCGCTTTCGCAGGTACTGTCGAACAAAGCGGAAGTCGGAAAGCAGCTTTTCGCCGCCTATCACGCAGACGATAAAGCGGAGCTCAAACGCCTTGCCGACGTCGTGCTTCCCCAAATTGCCGACGACGTAGAGGCACTTCGCGCGGCGGAAGAAGCCCAATGGATGAGCGAGAGCAAACCGTTCGGCTTCGAAATTTTGGATATCCGACTCGCCGGCACCGCCGCACGCGCCCGTACCGCCGCGCGGCGCGTTCTCGCTTACGTAAACGGCGAAGTGGACGCCATTCCCGAACTCGAAGCGGAGCGGCTTCGTATGCACCCGACCGAAACCGACCTTTACTGGATGTATTGGCAGACGATGATTTCTGCCTGCCCGATTTGATGTTGCAAAACAAAAACCCCGCCGAATGGAATTCTCCATTCGGCGGTGTTTTTCAATTTCAAAAAAGATAGGGTTTACGCGAGTAGGCGCGCCAGTTTTCGAGTGGCAAAAAAGCAAGCGATGCCATAATAGAGCAGTCCGATAATCGCAAGCAGGCCACAGCCGAAAAGCACGCCGACAAACACAAGAATATCTTGAGTGAAAATTCCCATAAAGACGGATACCAGTAAGCAGAGAATCCCAAAAACGACGTTTGCGATTTTATCACGTTTGGTAAGTTCCAAAGAAACGTCGACGGTTGCTTTGCCGTCTTGTTCACGAATACACCCTTTCATCACGGGATGAAGCACCAGCGTATGAAACGCCAAATTTTCTCTTAACTCAAATTCTTCGTCGTGAACAGCGCAAGTAAATTGGGTGGAATCGGACAACCGTCCTTTGACTGCCAAAGAAGAAATATCTGTTGATAATCTTTTAGAGAACATTCAACCACACCCTCTCGATGTTGCGTGGTTTACGGTTTCACGTATTTGACGTTGTAACTGTGAAGCGGCGTGGGTTCTTCCTCGTTAAGCGCCGTAACGTCGTAGGCGTCAATGGAAAACTCCACCGTTTCAATTGTAGTGACGCCGGCGGCGGCGATTTCGTCCGCATCCAAAATCAGTCCGTTTTCCATACTTGTATGCGGAAGCATCATGCCAATCCACAACGCCGACACCTCTTGGCCGTTGACCTTGGCGCTCTCACAAATATACACCAACGGCTCGTCCGTACGATTTTCCATATAGGTGTTGAGGGTCGTAAACCAGCCGAAATCGTCCGTCTCCAAGCCGGTGGAAATCGCCAAAATCTCGCTGTTGTTTACAAGCACACAGCCGTCTTTCGGCGCGCGGTCTTTTTTCACGTAGGTGGTCTCGTCGCCAACAATATAGAACTCCGGCGTTGCTTCGCCGGCATCCAGGAATTCTCCGGTTTCGAGATCCGTCGCCACGACCCACAGACCGATCTTCTCAATCTGCTCCGTAAAATCCTCGTCAATACCGAAGATTACGGTATCTACCGCGCTTTTGCCCGGCTCCAATTCCACCGACCACAGCGGAAGAAAAGAGCAGTCGTTAAATGCCGCGGCAAGCAGCGTCACCTCGACCGTGCGGTCGGTGGTCAGATTCTCCGCTCCCAACGAGATTTCAAAACCGTATTCTCCGTCGGGATTGACGCTATACAGCGTCACCGCCGCGTCCTCTCCTGCGCAAATCGGCAGGTCAAGCGGCTTCGCAAACTCGCCGAACGTCACGTCAAAACCGGCCATATATTTGCGAAGAAGCAACACGTCTTTCGTGTTGACGGCATTGTCGCCGTTGGCGTCCGCATACAGCGTCTGAATATCCACGTATATGTCAGCAAGATAGGAACGCAGCGTCAGCACGTCTTTCATATTGACCGTACCGTCGGCGTTGGCGTCACCAAATGCCGGTCGCGGCGCCGCCACCGCAGAAATCGCGCCGGTCGCACACAGCGCCACGCACAAAAGCGCGCATACAAGTCGTTTCAGATGTTTCATTCGTCCTCTTCTCCCTTTTCGGTAATATAGCTCCACAGCGCGTCATAGGTTCCTTTTGCCGCCTGCGCCATCGACAGCGCCAAATCGTTCGGCGACGCGGACGCAATGATGCGGTCTTGGTTGGAGATCGTGACCGTGCCGTAATAGGCGGTAGCGTTCTCCAAAGAACGACCGCCATAGAAATCCAACGTCAGCATTTGTGCATACGTTCCGGTCGGCTGGTCGGCAGTATCCACCGTTTTCCACCCCGTCCGATTCATCAGGTTATACAGATCCACCGCTTCCTGCCCTTTGAAAGTGTAGGTCGCGGTCACCGTTTCGGTCTCGGCGACACTTTCCGCGCCGGTGGCAGTGGGCTCTTTCGCCTTTTCTACCGTCACGAAGCACGACACATCGCCGTTTTTGAATTCATCCAACGTATGAATCGGCGCATTAATATCCACCGACACGTCGTTGCCTCTTGCGCCGTCACAGCCGCAAAAAAGCGCCGCGCAAAGCAGCAGGCAAACGCCTAAAGCTAAAATCCGTTTCATCGCGTTTCTCCTTAGTACCCGAGCACGCCGTCAAGCGACTCATCGTTTTCAATCCAGTCCAGCACGTCGTAGGTCGTGTACTCGTCCGCAGTAGTGCGCACAATGACCTTGGAAATGCCGGCGTTGATGACCATCCGTTTGCACATCGAGCAGCAGCAAGCATTCTCAACGAGCGAACCGTCCGCCTCTTCGCCGCAAAGGAACAAGGTCGCGCCGAGCATTTTGTCGCGCGGCGCACTGATAATGGCGTTGGCCTCGGCGTGAACGCTGCGGCACAATTCGTACCGCTCGCCACGCGGAATTTTGAGCTCCGAGCGAATGCACCGGCCGAGATCGGTACAGTTTTTGCGGCCACGGGGCGCACCCACGTAACCGGTAGACACGATTTCATCGTGGTTAACGATGACCGCGCCGTAAGAACGGCGCAGGCAAGTGCCGCGATGGCTCACCGTTTGGGCAATATCGAGATAATAGTTAATTTTGTCGCGTCGCATAGGTTTTTCCTCCTCTATTCAGCGCTCACCCTCCAAGAAGAACGAGCGATTTTGCCAAAAATACACGCCGCCGGAAATCGCGGTCAAGGCGGTAGCAATCCAAATGAAGATTTGACCGACCAAAAGCGGAATCGAGAACACCGCATCCGGCAAAGCGACGGCGGCAAGCACCGTGTCTTTCCAGGTGCAGAATTCGAGCACCGCTAACATATAGCCGATGGTGATATACTGCGCCACCGTTTTGAATTTGCCCCAATAGTTGGCGGCGACCACTTTGCCGCCCTCGGCGGCGACCAGCCGCACCGACGTCACGACAAACTCGCGTACGAGAATAATCATCAACGCCCAAAGGCTCATTTTGTCGATGGCGAGAAAACCCACGAACGCCGCCGTCGTCAGCATTTTGTCGGCAATCGGGTCCATAAACTTGCCGAGATTGGTCACAAGACCGCGCGCACGGGCGATTTTTCCGTCCAGCATATCCGTAAAGGACGCCACGCCGAACACCAGTCCGGCCGCAAGATAGTGGAACGGGAACTCCCACACAAAAAGCAGCAAAAACAGCGGTACAAGCACAATGCGCGAAAGCGTCAGTTTATTCGGTAAATTCATTCTGCCACCGCCTCTCCGATTAAATCCCATTCGAGGGTATCCGTAATTTCCACCTGCACAAAGTCGCCGGGTTTCGGCGGATTCGTCACACTAAAGAACACCTTGCCGTCAATATCCGGCGCGTCGGCGGCACTGCGGCCGAACCAACATTCCGCATAGCGATCGAAACTCTCGACGAGCACCGTCACCGTTTTGCCCACCATCGTGGCGTTCTTTTTCTCTACAATACGCGCCTGCTGTTCCATCACAAGGTCGGCGCGATGCTGTTTCACATCTTCCGGCACTTGGTCGGGCATCGCGGCGGCTTTCGTCCCCTCTTCCGCCGAATAGGCGAAACAGCCGAGACGATCGAACTCCACGTCTTTTACAAATTCGCACAGTTCCTCAAAATCCGCCTCCGTCTCACCGGGGAATCCGGTCATCACCGTGGTACGCAGGGTGATACCCGGCACTTTTTCGCGAATGTGCGTCATCAGCGCCGTCAACCACGCGCGATCGCCGCGGCGATTCATCCGCTCAAGCACCGCACCGGACGCATGCTGAATCGGAATATCCAAGTAATTCACAATTTTTTCTTCCGCCGCCATCACGTCGAGCAACTCGTCCGTAATGTATTCGGGATAGCAGTAGAGCATCCGAATCCACGAAAGCCCGTCGATTTTGCAAAGTTCACGAAGCAGTTCCACAAGCATCGGCTTTCCGTAGAGGTCCACGCCGTACTGCGTCGTATCCTGCGCAACGAGGGTAATTTCTTTCACGCCGCCCTCCACGAGCCACTTGGCCTCGTCGACGAGCGTCTCTATCTTGCGGCTTTTGAGTCCGCCGCGAATGTGCGGAATAGCGCAATAAGTACAGCAGTTGTTGCAGCCGTCGCCGATACGCATAAAGGCGAAAAACTGCGGTGTCGTCTGCACGCGCGCGCCGTCAAGACTCCAGCACTTGCGAGACGGAAATTCGCAAACGTGCTCCCCGGCCATCACGCGGTTCACCACGTCCACAATGTCCACGTTGGCACCGAGGCCAATCACCGCGTCGCATTCCGGCAACTCGTCCGCCACCTCTTGCTGATAGCGCTGTGCCATACAGCCGGTAACAATCAGGCGCTTAATGCGACCCTCTTGTTTCAGGGTTGCAAACTCCAAAATGGTTTCGATGGCTTCTTGCTTCGCGGCCTCAATAAAGCCGCAGGTATTCACAATAACTACGTCCGCCAGCGCGGCATCCGCCTTGATCGGGATACCGGCGTCGCGAATTTTTCCGAGCATCAATTCGGCGTCCATCTGGTTTTTCGGGCAACCCAAAGACACCATTCCAACGGAAAAGGTCAAAACGACTCCTCCAATTCTTCCATCTGCCGCAACGCGGCACGCGCCGTCTCATAATCAAAGCCGTAGCGAATAAGGGCATCGGTAATTTTACGGCGCTGAGGTTCTTCTTTTTGAGTATAACATTTTTTGTCTAAAAAAGCAAGAGCCGCTTGCAAATCGTCCGCACCGATTTTTTCCACCGCCGCGGCGGCAATCTCGCGGTCTACTCCTTTTTCGCGCAGTTTTTGCACAGCGCGGCGTTTCGGATAGTGGCGCACGAAGCAATACTCGCACGCATACCGTTCGGCCAATTTTTCGTCGTCCACCAATCCGAGTTCTTCCATCCGCTCCGCCATTTCGGAGGCCGTGTCGCGGTCGGCGGCCTTACGCAGTTTTTCCGAAAGTTCTTTTTTTGTATAGTCGCGACGGGACAGCAAAAACAGCGCCCGTTCGCGCGCACGATTTTGTGCCGACAACGACAAAAGCGCCGACAGATTTTCCTCTGTCAGCGCGCTGTTTGCCCGAAACGGCGATTGCTCCCACGTACGGCGATCCATCTCAATTTCTCTCCCGTCCGAGAGGGTCAAGAGAACGAGTTGTCCGCGACGCACGGCGACATTTTCCACCGTAAACGTATGTTCCATTGGTTAGTCCTCGACGACAATGTCGATTTTGGCTTTTGCCTGCGCCGCGGTCACACGGGGTGCATCCGCAAGCGGAATTTCCATCGGCATCGGTGCGGGAGCAGGCGTTGCCGTAAACGGATCCTCCTCCTCTTTGGATTTCATCATCCACGCACGCACAGCCGTCTCAATTTCCTCGGCAACCGCCGGGTTGTTTTTGAGATATTCTTTCGCGTTGTCGCGGCCTTGGCCGATGCGCTCCTCTTTATAAGAGAACCACGCACCGGATTTTTGAATGATATCCGCTTCCACCGCGAGATCCAGCACCTCGCTCAAATGCGAAATGCCCTCACCGTACATGATGTCAAACTCCGCCTCTTTGAAGGGCGGCGCCACCTTGTTTTTGACCACACGCACACGGGTGTGCGAACCAATCGGCGAGCCGTTGGCCTTAAGAGTCTCGGTGCGGCGCACGTCAAGGCGCACCGACGCGTAATATTTCAGCGCGTTGCCGCCGGCAGTGACTTCGGGGTTGCCGTACACCACGCCCACTTTCATACGCAGTTGGTTGATAAAAATCGCCAAGCAGTTGGACTTAGACACCACGCCTGCCAGTTTGCGCATTGCCTGCGACATCAGGCGCGCTTGCAAACCGACGTGAGCGTCGCCCATCTCGCCCTCGATTTCCGCACGAGGCACCAGCGCCGCCACCGAGTCGATAACCAAAATATCCACCGCGCCGGAGCGAATCAGCGCCTCGGCGATTTCGAGCGCCTGCTCACCGGTGTCCGGCTGAGAAACAAGCAACTCGTCCACATTGACGCCGAGCGCTTTCGCATACACGGGGTCAAGCGCGTGCTCCACGTCCACGTAAGCGGCTTCGCCGCCCATTTTCTGCGCTTCTGCCACCGCGTGAAGCGCCAACGTCGTTTTACCCGACGCCTCCGGCCCGTAGATTTCAACAATACGGCCGCGCGGCAAACCGCCGATTCCGAGCGCGCGGTCCAACGTAACCGAGCCGGTGGGAATCGCATCTACTTGCATATTCATATTCTGGCCAAGGCGCATCACCGCGCCCTTGCCGAAACTTTTTTCAATTTGAGCCAACGCCATTTCAAGCGCTTTCTGTTTATTTTCATTCTTTTCGATTCCGGCGGATTTCTCCGCGCCTTTTTTGGTAGCCATACACATACCTCGCTTTCAAAGTTCTCCTTCATTATACCAAACTTTTTCGGGAAATCAAGGGGTTTTGTGAAAAAATCGAACATTTGTTCTATTTTTGTCGAGATTGTCAAAATCTGCCGTTGTTTCTTGGTAGAAAAAACGAAAACAGACAACTCCTTTTACTTTCCTATTATCTTTGGGGAATCCTAATATCTTCGGGGAATCCTAACACCTTTGGAGAACACAAAAAAGCCTGACCAAATGGTCAGGCTTTCTCCTTTGGAGCGGCTTACGAGGCTCGAACTCGCTACCTCCACCTTGGCAAGGTGGCGCTCTACCAGATGAGCTAAAGCCGCAGGAACGAGGGGTATTATACCACACGATACTGGGTGTGTCAACCCCTCTTATTGGATTTTTTATGTTTTTTCTTCCGTTTCCTCAACCGGAACGGTGGGAGCGGCATCCTCTTCCTCTGTAGACGGTGCGTTTTTCGCTTTGGCCTTACAAACGAACCACAACGCCACGCCGCCGGCAACAGCAAGCACCGCCACAAGTTGCGACACGCGCATCGTGCCGAGTTTTAGGCTGTCGGTACGCAATCCTTCGATAAAAAAGCGGCCCGTTCCGTACCAAATAACGTATCCGGCGAAGATTTTGCCCTTAAAGGTGTATGCCTTTACAGAAAGCAGGTGCAGCAACACAAACCCGAGCACGCACCACAGCGACTCATAGAGGAACGTCGGGTGCACCGGCAGCGCCCAATCGTAGGCCGCGGTCGCGTGGGCACCGTTTTTGATAAGATTGCCGGTCATACCCCACGGGAGCGTGGTGTTGCCGCCGAACGCCTCTTGGTTAAAGAAGTTGCCCCAACGGCCGATGGCTTGTCCGATAAGGAATCCGAGCGAGCACAAGTCAAACATGGCAAGGGTATTCACTTTACGCACACGGCACATAATCAAGCCGGTGACAAACGCAAAAATCAGTCCGCCGTAGATGGCCAAACCGCCCTCCCACACGCGCAAGATGGATGCCGGCTCGGCAAAATACGCCGCGCGGTCCACAGAAAAGAGCACGTAATACAGTCGCGCCCCCACAAAGGCAAAAATCGTCGAAACGAGCACCACGTCGAACATGGCGTCTTCGTCCAGCTTAAACGATTTGGCGCGCTTAAACGCATAAATCGCCGCAAGCAAAAAGCCGCAAGCAATCATAATACCGTACCATTTAATCGTAACGGGAAATCCGAACAAACTAAACTGTAAAGCGGTGTCCGGCAGGGCGAATTTAAGCCCGAGTCCCGGAAATTCCACGTATTGTCCCATACAATGCACCTCGTTTCTTTTTCTCATTTTACCGCGTTTTTCCCCGGTTGTCAATTCGTATATTTACGTTCTGTCGCCACATACTAACCGAAGAAAAAAGGACGTGTATGCGATGAAAAAATATCTACTGTTGGGCGTTATAACCGCCGGTGTGCTCGCGATACTCGCGTATGCCCGTGTGGCGCGCCCCGTTCCCGTCTCCACCGTCACCCTCGTTCCGCAAACGGCAACAAAAACTGCCGTTTGCCCTGCCGTTGTTTCCGACCGCACCCATTTGCAAGCGTTTGTACGGGAGAGTTTGGCATCCACCGTTCACGTTGGCCAAGCCGCATCGGTAAGCGGTGTGGGATTTCAGCAAACCGCCTTGCGCGGCACCGTCACCGCCATCGCCGACCACGCCACCGTGCAAGGCGGCAAAACGGGACTTGTCGCCGTCGTCACGCTGAGCGAGACGGACGACAGCATCAAAAAAGGACTTTCCGCCACCGCGCGCATTACCGTCACCACCTTTGAACACGTCGCCGTGCTCCCGAACGAGTGGCTGTTTTCGGACGGCGACGAAACGTATGTGATGGTAGCCGAAAACGGCAAAGCCGTTCGCAAGCCCGTGCGCGCAGGCGACTTCGTTTCCGGCGGTGTTATCGTCTCGGGTCTTGCGTTCGGCGAACGGGTGGTGACCGATCCCCACGCCGTCACCGACCATCAACGCATAAAGGAGCAATCTTCGAAATGATTGACGTAGGTTTCGGCGCGTGGCGCGGTCTGTGGCGCAAACCGGCGCGCACCGCGCTGACAATGTTTTCGCTCGCCGCCGGCGTGGCACTACTGACGTTGCTTTCGGCCATCTCCCGTGCCGGCACGGCGGCCGCCCAAGCGGAAATGCAGTGCATGGGGTTGGACGGTGTGTGGGTCACCGCGCAAGACGAGCCGCTCACCCACGACGTCGTCGAGAAACTCGCCACTTTGCCGGACGTAACGGTCGCCGCACCGATGACGCTGCTTTCCGCCAACGCCGCATTCGGCGAAACCTCCACTCCGGTACTTTTGTGCGGCATCGACGAACACGCCGCGCGCGCCGTCGCCGTAGACCTTTCGGCAGGACGGCTTCCCACCGCACAAGACGTCGCCGACACGGCGTTTTGCTGTACGATGGAAGACACCGCCGCCGAAGAAGCATTCGGCAACGTCTCGCCGCTCGGCAGACAACTCGACGTGTATATCGGCACGCGTGAAGTGTCGTTTTCGGTCATCGGCAGTGCCAAAGCCAAAAGCAGTTTGCTCAAAAACCTGACAACCACCATTCCGCCGCTGATACTCGTTCCCCATTCCGCTTTGGCGGCGATATCCGGCGACGAATCGTTTTCGCGCGTCGCCGTGCGCTCCACCCGTTCCACCGCGGTGCTGAAAGAGCAAATCGAACGGGCGCTCGCCGAAGACGGCAACTTTCAAATTGCCGATTTGGCGGCGCAGGGGGATCGCCTAAACCGCCTTTTCGCGCTTCTCTCCGGCATTCTGACGCTCGCCGGCGGCGGCGCGGTCGTGGTGGCAGGATGCTGTGTGCTGTTGTCGCAGTTGTCCGCCGTCTCCGAACGCGTGGCGGAAATCGGGCTCAAAAAAGCACTTGGCGCCACCCGTTCCCGTATTTTGGCGGAATTTTTGCTGTCGGCGGCCATCGTCTCCTTTTGCGGAGCGGTCATCGGATCGCTTTGCGGCGGCGGCAGTGCCGTTTTGGGGTTGCATCTTGCCGGTGTCGCGTTCACACCGTCGCTGTCGCGCGGTGCGCTCCTCGTGGCGGCCGCTACCGCATTCGGTACGGCGTGCGGCGCGTATCCTGCCGCCAAAGCCGCGCGCCTTTCTCCGTTAGAGGCCTTTTGCCGCGTTTGAAAAATTTCCTGAAAACCGCTTGACAACCGACAAAAACCGCGCTATAATGCAAGAAACCGATGAACAAGAGGAAGTAAGCCCCTGCACGGATTGTAGAGAGCCGCCGACGGTGGAAGCGCGGTATCACGACAGGTCGCCGAATGGTCTTGGGAGGGCTGCCGAAACGACGTTTCGTCCGATGGCAGACGGGAACTTCGCCCGTTATCCCTGAAGCGTCTGTGTCCGCAGACGGCGAGAGTGGGCTGAATTTCAGCCAATGCTGGGTGGTACCGCAGGAAAGATTCCTGTCCCTCGATTTTCGAGGGACAGTTTTTTTATTTTGTGACCCTCCCCCGCAAACAAACGGACAATACAAAAAACCTTTTTAAGGAGTGTTGTCAAATGAACAAGTATCTCGAGTATCAAAACTATCTCAAAGAGTATCCGAGCAAAGACGGCTACTTCGGCGAGTACGGCGGTCGCTATCTGACCCCCGAACTGACCAAAGCGATGGAAGAGGTGGAAACCGCCTATCGCACCATCTGCCACAGTGCCCAGTTTATCAACGAACTGCGCCGCATCCGCAAAGAGTTCCAAGGTCGCCCGACGCCGGTGTACCATTGCGAGCGGTTGTCCCGTATGCTCGGCGGCCAAACCCAAATTTATCTCAAGCGTGAAGACTTAAACCATTCCGGCGCGCACAAACTCAACCACTGCATGGGTGAGGGCCTGCTCGCCAAATATATGGGCAAGAAAAAAATCATCGCCGAGACCGGTGCCGGTCAACACGGCGTGGCACTCGCCACGGCCGCCGCTTATTTCGGCCTCGAATGCGACATCTACATGGGCGAAGTGGACATTGCGAAACAAGCCCCCAACGTCACCCGCATGAAACTGCTCGGCGCGAACGTCGTGCCGGTTT
This sequence comes from Acutalibacteraceae bacterium, assembly GCA_045640165.1. GTDB lineage: Bacteria > Bacillota > Clostridia > Oscillospirales > Acutalibacteraceae > RGIG426. The sequence continues at coordinate 23,834 of JAZUEK010000037.1, forward strand.
CCAAAGGCCTCAAAACCTTGAAAGAAGCGGTGGACGCCGCGTTTGACGCCTACCTCAACGAATACGACGACACCATCTACTGCATCGGCTCGGTCCTCGGACCGCACCCGTTTCCCATGATGGTGCGCGACTTCCAGCTGTGCATCGGCGAAGAAGCGCGCGAGCAATTCATCGGTATGACCGGTCTCCTGCCGGATGCGGTGGTTGCCTGCGTGGGCGGCGGTTCCAACTCGATTGGTATGTTCCTGCCGTTCATCGCCGATCCGGTGGAAATCTACGGTGTGGAACCGCTCGGCAAAGGCTCCGGCATCGGTGAGCACGCCGCTTCCATGGCGTACGGCACCAAAGGCCGTCTCCACGGTTTCGACAGCATCCTGCTTCAGAACGAAAAAGAGGGCGAGCCCGATCCCGTTTACTCGGTGGCGAGCGGTCTCGACTATCCGGGCGTCGGTCCGGAACACGCGTTCCTGCACGACAAAGGTCGCGTCAACTACATCACGGCGCTTGACGACGAAGCGATGGAAGCGTTCTTCCTGCTTTGCCGCTACGAGGGCATTATTCCGGCCATCGAGAGTGCTCATGCGCTCGCCGGCGCGATTAAACTCGCGCGCGAGGGCAAACACGCCTCGATTCTCGTCAACCTCTCCGGCCGCGGCGACAAAGACATCGACTACGTGGTGGAGCATTACGGCACCGGCGAAGAATTCCTCAAAAATTTGGAAACCAAATAATTTTACACAAAAAAGCCGCAAGGACACGTTCCTTGCGGCTTTTCTTTTTTTGTTTTCATCAACCTGCTTCTTTCATCTCGTCGGCCAACGCCAATTTGTTAAGCGCGCGTCGGTAGGCGGTAAACACACACCCTCGCTCGCGGCACAAACGAATACAAATCGCCTCCCACGGCTCGGCACACAAATACCGAAGCCGCAACACACGCCGTTCCAGTGACGTAAGCGTCGGCGTTTCGTGAATAAGTTTCCCCACCGCTCGGCGCGCGGTGGACAAATCCGAAAACAGCGCATCAATACGGGCAGACAGTTCTTTTTCTTCGGGAAAGCCCAACGAGGCAATATCCGCTCGCTCCGCTGTCAGTTCTTCTAACAAAATCGCTTTTTCAATGCAGGGCGACAACCGCTCTTTGACGCGCATTCCCTCGGCGGACAAGGGCTGATACGTTCTCGCCATTTTATATCGCCTCCTGCTCTCCGTTATAGCGACGGCATTCGTCCACACAATCGGCACAGACCGGCTCGCCGTCAATCGAATAGTACGTATCGTCAAAAATCGGTTCGTCACACCACGCGCAAACGCGACGGGACACGTCCGGCAACGCGTTGGGACAACCGGAAAGACATGGCGTCTCATGGCAAATTTCACACATTGGGATAGGTTCCTCTTTTCCAAAATTTTCTTCCTCGAGGTTGCTTGCATTATACCACACTTTGCAGGATTTGTCAATATTTTTTGTGAGTATTATCGACAATATAAGAACAAATCACCGCAGTGCTCCCGGAAAGCGCATCGCCTTTACACAATTGTTTTTGTTGGTATACCTTGGTTTTTCGGAATAACAGCAAAACTCACGCCTCTGGTTTTCTTCCGCTCTTCCCTTTGAAAAATTCCGGAGTATTTTTGCCGATTCTATCGACATTGTGTGTCTGTTTTGTCGAAACGCGTCGAAAAGAACATAAAAAAGAACGACCGCAAAAGCGGTCGTTCGAAAAATCAAATTATAAAGACAAGATTCCGTCATCGAGCATTGTCTGGGCGGCAAGCAACACACCGAGTTTGCCGGCGTGGAAGTTGAGACCACCCTGCATAAACGCGGCGAACGGCTCGCGCAGCGGTGCATCCGCCGACAGTTCAATCGACGACCCCATGGTAAACGCGCCGGCCGCCATAATCACCTGCGACTCATAACCGGGCATATCGCTCGGTTCGGGAACAACAAACGCATCCACCGGTGCGCCGCGTTGCATACCGCGGCAGAACGAGCAGAGCGCCTCGGGCGATTTGCAAAACAGCACTTCGATGATGTCTCCGCGTTCGTCAAACGGCTTCGGCGACACGTCGTAGCCGAGCAAATCGAACAGCGACGCGGCGTAAACAGCGGTTTTCATCGCTTCCCCCACCACCTGTGGTGCGTGGAAAAGTCCCATAAACAGTTCGCGGTTGTGACCGAGCGACGCGCCTACCTCGCGCCCGAGGCCGGGCGTCGTCATCCGTGCGGCGCACAGTTCAATATACTTCGCCTTACCGCAGAGATAGCCGCCGTTTTGGGCGATACCGCCGCCGGCGTTTTTGATAAGCGAACCGGCCATCAAATCCGCGCCCACCTGCGTGGGCTCGACCGTTTCGGCAAACTCGCCGTAGCAGTTGTCCACAAACACGCACACGTCGTCCCTTACGGCTTTGACAGTATCGATAATCGCCTTGATATCCGCGATTTTAAGGGACGGACGGGTATCGTATCCGCGCGAGCGTTGCACGTGCACGAGTTTGATGCTCTTGTCCGACAGCGCCGCCGCAATGCCGTCCAAATCCGGCGCTTTTTGGGCGTTCAGCGGCACTTCCTTGTAGCCCACGCCGAACTCTTTAAGCGATCCTGCGGCGTCTCGTTTGTGACCGATGGTGGTCTCAAGCGTATCGTACGGCGCGCCGGTCGCGGCGAGCATCGTATCGCCCGGGCGAAGCACCCCAAACAGCGCAATGGTAATCGCGTGCGTACCGGAGACGATGCTGTGGCGCACAAGCGCATCTTCCGCCCCCATTACCTCGGCAAACACGGCATCGAGCGTATCCCGACCGCGGTCGCCGTAACCGTAACCGGTCGTCGGCACAAAATGGCTCTCGCTCACGCGGTGTTTAGCGAATGCCGCCAGCACCTTTTGTACGTTATATTCCGCCACGTCGTCGATATGGGCAAACTGCGGTTTCACTCGCTCGAGCGCCTGCTTTGACAAAGCGGACAATTTTTCATTGACTTTGAAAAACGGTATATCCATAGTTGTTCCTCGTTCTCTTAAAAATCCACTTGACCCCACGTCCCACAAACGGTGAAGCCGAGGGTTTCATATAATCGTTTTGCTCCCTCGTTTTTGGCGGCAATCAGCACCGTGTTGCCGCGCTCTTGACCGGCACGCACGAGCGCCGTCACGCAGGCGGCGGCGTAACCGCGTTTGCGGTAATGTTCATCGGTGCAGATAGCGCCGAGCAGCCACGCGCCATCCGCTTCCGCCACGGTCATACCGCCGGAAACGGGCGTTTCTCCATCGCGCACGGCAACGAGGCGGCATTTGTCTCGCCGCATACGGTGGGTCACATCGGCATACCACGCGTCAAACGGCGGCAAGGCATCGCCGAACACGCGCTTCGCAAGCGGATAGTAGTCAGCCGGAGCAATCGGCGCCGCGGTGCCCGACGGCATCATGCCGCTCGGCGCTTTGAGCACCGCTCCGGTACGAACGTCCCGTCCGCGCATTTTGGCAAAAGCGACCGCCGTATCGCCGTCGGTGCGAAGCGACGTCACCTGCGGCGACATTTGCACAAAACAGAGCGCCTCGTCGGGGTCACTTCCGGCAACCAGCGTTGCCGCACCGTCCAAAAGGGAGAGCACACTGCCGTCCTCTCCTCGGTATACCGTAAAAAACGGCTGAGCAAGCCCGTAAGCATCCATTTGCGCCGCAATGCGCACGCCTGCCTCACAAGACAAGTCCAACGTAAGCGACGTTTTGTCGGTACACAGCTCAAGCATCGGGCAACGCCATTACGAGGAACTTAAACCAGTCGCCCCGTTCCTCGAAGTTTTTATACATATCGAAACTCGCCGACGCCGGCGACATAAACACAATGTCGCCGTCACGCGCTTGGCGGCGCGCTTCTTCTACCGCCGCCGCCATCGAATCAACGTGCACAATCGGCAGGTCGGAATAGGCGCGAATGGCAGTCTCAATCGCCGGAGCGGTCGCGCCCACCAAAATAGCGGATTTCACGGTATCTTTTGCCACCTCGCCGAGCGGCGTATACGGAATATGCTTGTCGTAACCGCCGGCGATAAGAATCACCTTGCGGTCGAACGATTTAAGACCGGCAATCGTGCGCGACGGGCTGCTGCCGATAGAATCGTTATACCATTTAACGCCGCCGAGCACCCGAACCAGTTCGCTTCTGTGCGGCACACCGCCGAACGATTTCGCGTAGTTTACAATCGTTTCCACCGGCACTTCGCCCCACGTCGCGGCAATGGCGGCAAGATAGTTCTCGACGTTGTGCACGCCGGGAATAAGAATGTCCGCGGCGTTCATAATCTCGGTCGTTTCGCCGTTTACGGTCATACACAGCACACCGGCATCGTTGAGCCACGCGCCCTCTTGCGGCGCGCGGCGCGAGAAGGTGAACACCTGCCCTGCCGTCGCGGTTTTGGCAAAGTCGGCGGTCACGTCGTTGTCGGCGTTGAGCACCGCGCGATCACCGGCGCCTTGGTAGGCCACGAGGTTGCGTTTTGCGTCGATATATTCCTGCATATCGGTGTGCCAATCGAGGTGGTTCGGCGCGACGTTCGTGACCACCGCCACGTGCGGCGCCTTTTGCATCATCGTCAGTTGGAAGCTCGACAGTTCCACCACCGCCACGTCCTCCGGCTTCACCTCGTCGATGATGGGAAGAAGCGGACGGCCGATGTTGCCGCCGAGATGCACGGTTTTTCCTGCCGCTTTGAGCAGTCCGGCAATAATCGTGGTTGTGGTGGTTTTGCCGTCCGAACCGGTTACGGCGTAAATGGGCGCCGGAGACAAGTCAAAAAACAGTTCCATTTCGGAAGTGACCGTCACACCGGCGTTGCGCGCCGCTTCAAACTGCGGAAAATACGGTTTCATACCGGGCGTGCGCAAAATGAGGTCCACGCCGGAAAAATCGTCCAAATACGTCTCGCCGAGGCAGAGGGTCACGCCTTTCGCCTCCAGCTCATCCGCCACCGTTCCGAGTTCTTCACGGGTGCGTTTGTCGCAGGCACGTACCATAGCGCCGGCATTCAAAAATTGGTCAATCACCGGGCGATTGTTTCTGCCGATACCGCAAATCGCGACGGTTTTGCCTTTTATGTTCTCAAAAAACTGCTTGGCTTTCTCGTTCATAGCGCACACTCCTTTTTATCGTTTCTATTATAACGAATTCGCCCCGAAAATGCAACGGAAAATACGGAAAATCCCGGATTTTTTCACATCCGAAAAAACGCAAACCCCCATTGGCTTTTCAAAAGCCAATGGGGGTTTCTTTCTTACGCCGTTCGCCGAGAATCAGTAGTCATACTCCTCTTCCGGCGCGGAGAAATCCGTATACATGTACTCATACCAGCCGTACAGTTCGCCATCATAGTACTCTTTCATGATCAGCATGTTTCCGTTTTCGTCATAGACGTATTCCCACCGGTATCCATACCAAAGCGTACCGTTTTCATAGCAAGCTTCGCTCGTTCGATTGCCATATTCGTCATAGGAATAGGTGTATTTCGTGGATACATTTCCGCTTTCGTTGTAATAATAACAGCTCGTCTCGTTACCGTTCTCGTCATAAGTGTAATCCCAAGAATTTTCCCAGTCAAGCGTTCCGTCTTCCTTATAACAGCGATAGCTCGTCTCGTTGCCGTTCTCGTCATAAGTGTAATCCCAAGAAACGGAGTCCCACCCGCCCCAATCTTCGTCATAATACGACCACAGAATACTGCCGTCTTCTTTGTAACAACGACGGCTGGTGCAGTTTCCGTTTGCGTCATAGGTGGAATCCCAAGAAGCGGATACCCACTCGCCCCAATCTTCGTCATAATACGCCCACAGAATGCTATCGTCTTCTTTGTAGCAACGGTGGCGCGTCTCGTTGCCGTTCTCGTCGTAAGTGGAATCCCAAGAGTTCCACCAATAGATAGTACCATCGAAATTATATTCACGGTAGCTCGTCTGATTCCCATTCTCGTCGTAAGTGGAATCCCAAGAGTTCCACCAATCGATAGTACCATCGGAATCATATTCACGGCAGCTCGTCTGATTCCCATTCTCGTCGTAGGTATATTCCGCACCCACGTACGTGTTGTCAGCCGCCGAATAGCGGATAGTTTGCAGATGATTCCCGTTCTCATCGTAGATGTTGTCGAAAGAGCTTAACCAACTAATCTCTCCGTTGTTTCGATAGTAACGGCAACTTGTGAGATGCCCGTTTTCGTCATAGGTACGGTCCCACGCGATCCACCATTTGACGCCATCCTCAGCATCATATTCGCGGTAGCTCGTCCGATTCCCATTTTTGTCGTAGGTATATTCAAACCAATACAGCGCGCTTCCGTCAGCATCATAGCGATAATAATTTACCAAACACCCATCGGCGTTGTAAGTGTATTTTATCTGATACGCCACTTCGCCGTCAGCATCATATCTGCAATAACTCGTCTGGTGTCCGTTCTCATCGTAGGTACAGTCGTAAGAGGTCTCCCAATCAATCGTTCCGTCTTCTTTATAATAACGGCAGCTCGTCTCGTTACCGTTCTCGTCATAAGTAGAATCCCAAGAAACGAATTCCCACTCTTCCCAGTCTTCGTCATAATACGCCCACAGAATGGTGCCATCCTCTTTATAGCAGCGATAGCTCGTCTCATTGCCGTTCTCGTCATAGGTGGAATCCCAAGAACTTTCCCAGTCAAGCGTTCCGTCTTCCTTATAACAGCGATAGCTCGTCTCATTGCCATTCTCGTCATAGGTGTAATCCCACGAAACGTGCTCCCGCTCGTCCCAGTCTTCGTCATAATACGCCCACAGAATACTGCCGTTGTCGTCATATTCGCGGTGACTGGTGCAATTCCCGTTTTTGTCATAGGTACGGTCCCAAGAGCTCCACCAGTCTACACTGCCATCCCAGCGGTAAGAACGATAACGAATCGGGTTTCCGTTCTCATCGTAAGTGTATTCATAATCCACCCACGAACTACCGTTGTTACTATGATATACCTCTTTCGCTCTCAAAGCGTTCACGGGGTAGTTCGCCGACGTGTTCGGCGTATACGGTTTGTCGCTGACCAAAATCACCGGGCGAACACCGCAAAGGCAATCTTCAAGATAGTCGTAACTCACAATGCCGTTGTCACTGACAAAGGACGCGTCACAAGAGCCACCGCCACCCGGAGTGCGCAGCAACCACGACGCCGTCTGTTTTCCCATCCATTGATCGCCATAGCCGAGATTTTTAAAGCCATACCAATCTTCGTCCACCGTGTTAACAATAGCCGGGAACCACTCTGCCATATACGGCGTCGGCTCGCCGATAAGCAGGTCGGAATAGGTGTTGTTTTGTTGGTCGGTTTTCAGCTCAAAGTATTTCTCCAACTCTTCCGCAGAAAGCAAGCTCACCTTGTCAAGCGTCTCCAGTTGCGGTTTGTTTTTCTCGGAAGAAAGCGATTTCGTATACACATGATTGGTCATCAAATACTCTTTCTCATCTTTTGAGAATGCCTCACTATAGAAATCGTCGTTTAACCATTCACGCACGCTTCCATAAGAATCCCACTGATAGTTTTCGCAATAGTGCTCGCATTGCATCCGATAATTCAGCACGTAACGGCTGAGAAGCAATTTTACGCCGTCTTTTTCTTCCAACACAATCCACTCGATAGGCTCTTCACCATCTTCCCAATCGCCATCTTGCTCATAGGAACCGAAAAACACCGTTTCGCCGTCGCCATTATACTTTGTCGGCGCAGTGGTCGGTGCGGTCGTCGGTGCAGTGGTCAAGTTGGTACTGCTCGTCGAATTCGTCGCAGTCGGAACAGTGGTCGGGTTAGTTTCACTCGCCGAACCAGTCTCCGTCGGGGCAATCGTTTCCGTGCCGGTCGCAGTCGGATCGGATATGCCGCCGTTAATTTCCGCGATAAGTCCCGCCACAAATTTGCGCACGGTCAGTACGTCTTTCATATTCACCGCGCCGTCGCCGTTGGTGTCAGCAGTAACGAGGTCAATTTCCGTCTGGATACCGGCGACGTATTTACGTATGGTCAGCACATCTTTCATGTTGATCGTGCCGTCCTTATTGGCGTCACCATAGATAATTTTCGCTTCAGCTTCTGCCGCAGCAAAAGCCGCCATCCCCACCATCGTGAAAATCACGAGTGCGAGAACGAGAAGGATGGACAGGTGCTTTTTCATCAGAATTCCTCCTTAATAAATATGCATTCATTATACCCCTTATCCCACATTTTTGTCAAGATGCTCTTTATGTTCAGCGGTAAATCCGGCGGAAATCGTGAACAATTTATAAATCTTTATAAATGTACTTGCACTTTCCCAAAAAAACGGATACAATAGAGGACAGCCACTCTTGAAAGGAGGCGTTTGCATGTTCTTTTCCGAAGGGCAATCCTGCCCCGTCTGTCAAAAACCGTTCCAAAAAGAAGACGATATCGTCGTGTGCCCCGTATGCGGCGCGCCGCATCACCGCGCATGCTATTTGGAAACCGGTCATTGCCACTTTGAGGCCACCCACGGCACGGCTGACCAATGGTCTCGCGACAAAGCGACGGCCGCCGCGCCGAAAACCGCGCAAGCGACTACCCGTCGCTGTCCTCATTGCGGATTTGACAATCCCGAATTTGCCGAATTCTGCGGCCATTGCGGACGACCCGTAGAAACCGCCGATTTCAGCGAACCGGACGAATCGGAAAACCCGAACGCCTCTGCGCCGTTCGGCGGAATGCCGTTTCCCGGCGGCGCGTTCCGCGAATTCACCTACGTCCCGTTCCGCGCCAACGTGCAAAACACCGGCGGCGTCGATCCTGACGCGGAAATCGGCGACGCAAAAGCGGCGGACGTAGCTCGTGTGGTTGCTCGTAACGAACACTATTATATGCCGACGTTCCAAAAATTTGAACAAACCGGAAAATCCGTCAAATGGAACTGGGCGGCGTTCATCTTCACCCCATTCTGGCTTCTCTATCGCAAATGCTATTTGACAGGTGGGTTGATGCTGCTCTTCTCGCTGTTGCAACAAGTCATCGTCAACTATATCGAAATCGTCAAACTCGACCTGTTCTCCATCGGCAGCAGTTACGCCGATATGATGGAACGCATTCAGGTCTGTATGGCGGACGATTCCCTCAACAAATATCTCACCATCATCTCGCTGTTTACGCTGGTTTCCGCCGTGCTTCACGTATTCTTCGCCTGTTGCGGCAACGCCATCTACGAGCATTCCTGCCTGACGAAGATTCGCACCGCAAAACAGAAATTCGGCGACGGCTACCGCGATATGCTTCCCGTTGTGGGCGGCGTATCGGCAGGACTCGCGCTGCTTTCCTACTGCGCGTGGTATTTCCTGCCGCTCGTGCTCGAAACCTTCTTACTGTAAAGGAGAAATCACTATGGCAAAAGTCAAAAAAGCGGTCATTCCGGCGGCAGGTCTCGGCACGCGTGTGCTTCCTGCCTCCAAAGTAATGCCGAAAGAAATGCTCCCCATCGTCGATCGCCCGGCGATTCAGTATATCGTAGAAGAAGCAGTCAAATCCGGTATTGAGGATATTCTTATCATCACCAACCGCGGCAAGGGACTGATCGAAGACCACTTCGACCACGCCGTCGAGCTGGAACAGCGCCTCGAAGTCTCCGGCAAACTTGATGACCTCGACGAAGTGCGCCGCATTACCGACCTTGCGAACATCACCTTTGTGCGCCAAAAAGAGACGAAAGGTCTCGGCCACGCGGTGCTGTGCGCCAAATCGTTCGTCGGCGACGAGCCGTTTGCCGTGCTTTACGGCGACGACGTCATTATCGGCGACGACCCTGCCTGCGCCCAACTGTGCCGCGCGTTTGAAGCCCACGGCAAAGGCGTTCTCGGTATCCACGAGGTATCCGCCGAAGCCATCGGCAAATATAGCTCGGTCAAAATCGAGCCCACCGGCGACGGTTGTTTTTACATATCGGATATGGTCGAAAAGCCGAAGCCGGACGAGGTGATGTCCCCCTACGCCATTCTCGGCCGCGTGGTGCTCACACCGGACATCTTCCCGATTTTGGAGCAGACCGCGCCCGGTGCCGGCGGCGAAATCCAACTCACCGACGCGATGAAAATGCTCGCGCGCACCGTCGGTATGACCGGCGTTCCGTTCACCGGCACGCGCTACGATATGGGCAACAAGCTCGGCATCTTGCAGGCGAACTGCGAAGTCGCCCTCTCTCGCCCCGACCTCGGTGAAGAATTCAAAGCGTACTTAAAAGAACTCGTCGCCACGTTCTAAAAAACACATAAAAAAGAGTTGGTGGATTTCGCTTTTACTTCCGGCGGCGTTGTAGGGGTCATTCACGAATGACCCCCTCGCGGTCGGTGCGACATTTCAAAATGGGGCGATTCTTGAATCGCCCCTACAGACACAACTCAAATTCTCTTGTAGGGGCTGGCGTCCCCGACAGTCCATTGGTCGGTGCAAAATTCTAAAACGGCAGGAGCAAGCCCCTGCCCTACGTCATCACCCAAAACAAGTTCAAAAAAAGAGCAGGACTTTCGTCCTGCTCTTTTCCTTATTGGAATTAGTACATACCGCCCATATCGGCGCCGCCTGCCGGCATCGCCGGTTGCGGTTCTTTGATATCGGTGACGAGCGATTCGGTGGTCAGCACCATCGCCGCGACCGACGCCGCGTTTTGCAGCGCGGAACGGGTCACTTTCGTCGGGTCAACAATGCCGGCCTCAAACATATCGGTGTAGGCATCGCCGGCGAAATCGTAGCCGTAGTTGACTTTCTCGCTGGTACGGATTTTGTCGATGATGACACTGCCCTCCATGCCGGCGTTGAGCGCGATTTGGCGCACCGGCTCTTCGAGCGCTTTTTTGACGATGCAAAGGCCGGTTTTCTCGTCGCCGTCGGCGGCTTCAATCATCGGATCCAGCACCGCAAGCGCGTTGACAAGCGCCACACCACCGCCGGCAACGATGCCCTCTTCCACCGCGGCTTTGGTGGAGGAAAGCGCGTCCTCGATGCGGAGTTTTATCTCTTTCATCTCGACCTCGGTCGCGGCGCCGACTTTGATAACCGCCACACCGCCGGCGAGTTTCGCGAGGCGCTCTTGCAGCTTCTCGCGATCGAAATCGGAGTTGGTGTTTTCGATTTGGGTGCGGATTTGCGCCACACGACCGGCAATTGCATCCGCGTCGCCGGCGCCGTCCACGATGATGGTGTTTTCTTTTTGCACTTTCACCTGGCGCGCACGACCGAGCAGGTCGATGGTGGTTTCTTTCAGGTCCAAACCAACCTCGTCGGAGATGACCGTACCGCCGGTGAGAGTTGCGATATCCTGCAGCATCTCTTTGCGGCGATCACCAAAACCGGGGGCTTTGACCGCAACGCACGTGAACGTGCCGCGGAGTTTGTTAACGATAAGGGTGGTCAGCGCCTCGCCCTCGATGTCCTCAGCGATGATAACCAGTTTTTTGCCGGCCTGCAGCACCTGCTCGAGCAACGGCAAAATGTCTTGGATGTTGGAGATTTTCTTGTCGGTAATCAGCAAGAACGCATCGTCGATAACCGCTTCCATTTTGTCGGTATCGGTGACCATATACGGCGTGATGTAGCCGCGGTCAAACTGCATACCCTCGACCACCTCGGAATAGGTGTCGGCGGTTTTGGACTCCTCGATGGTGATAACACCGTCGGCAGACACTTTCTCCATCGCCTCGGCAATCAAGTTGCCGATGGCTTCGTCGCCGGCGGAGATGGTCGCCACACGGGCGATATCGGTCGAGCCGGAAACGGTTTTCGAGTTCTCGGCAACACGCGCCACCACCGCGTCCACGGCTTTTTGGATGCCGCGTTTCACGCCGACCGGATTCGCGCCGGCCGCGACGTTTTTCATACCTTCGCGGATAAGCGCTTGGGCGAGCAGGGTCGCGGTGGTCGTGCCGTCACCGGCGATGTCGTTCGTTTTGGTCGCAACCTCTTTCACGAGTTGCGCGCCCATATTCTCGAACGGGTCTTCCAGTTCAATTTCTTTCGCGATGGTCACACCGTCGTTGGTAATCAGCGGCGCACCATACTGTTTGTCGAGCACCACGTTGCGACCGCGCGGACCCATCGTAATTTTCACGGTATCGGCGAGTTTATCCACACCTGTTTGCAACGCTTTACGGGCTTCTTCGCCGTACAAAATCTGTTTTGCCATAATGCAAAGTCTCCTTCAAAAAATTATTCGACAATCGCAAGAATGTCGTTTTGGCGGACGATCATATACTCCACGCCGTCCAGTTTCACCTCGGTACCGGCGTATTTGCTCGTAAGCACTTTGTCGCCGACCTTAACGTACATTTGGACTTCTTTGCCGTCCACAACGCCACCGGGACCGACCGCTTTAATTTCCGCGACCTGGGGTTTCTCTTTCGCCGCGCCGGCGAGGATAATACCGCTCTTCGTGGTCTCCTCCGCTTCGACGAACTGCAGTACCACACGGTCCGCTAACGGTTTGATGTTCATACCTTTGCCTCCCTTTTATGTCAATGAAAAAATAGACGTTTTAGCACTCACACTTCGCGAGTGCTAAATCTTATTATAGCCGTTTTTTTGGAAAAATCAAGCGAATTTTGCGAACTTTTTCCATTATTTACGATTTCTTTACAAAACAAAGGCGTAAAGGCTTTTGCCTTTACGCCTTTGAGGTTCTCTCTTAGCGATGGAACAGTTTTTTCGTTTGATAATTCGGCTCGCACGTCACCATAATGCCGAGGTTTTTCAGGGTCTTATCGTCCACCTGAGACAAAATCACCGACGAGTGCAGTTGGCAATTTTGGAGTTTCGGCAGTTGGTCGAGCGCACGCTTGGCGTTTTCGTCCGTCACAGCGCACACCGACAACGCCAGCAAAATTTCGTCCACGTGCAACCGCGGATTGTGGTTGCCGAGATAGGCGGTTTTCAGTTGCTGAATCGGCTCGAGCACTTCCGGCGACAAGAGATGAATGCTGTCGTCGGTGCCGCCGAAAATTTTAAGCGTGTTCAGAAGCACCGACGAACACGCGCCGAGAAGACGCGAGGTTTTGCCGGTCACGAGCGTGCCATCCGGCAACTCGAGCGCGGCGGCAGGCTCTTCGGTGAGCACTGCTTTTTCCAAAGCCGCCGACACGACCGGACGGTCGGCGAGAGTCACCCCGGCCTGCTTCATCAGCAGTTCGATTTTATAAATCGGCTCGTCAGGGGCAAGACCTTTACGATTTTCGCACTGTGCGGCATAGTAGCGGCGGATAATTTCCTGCCGTGCGGCATTGCAAACCGCGTCGTCATCCACAATACAGTAGCCGGCCATATTCACGCCCATATCCGTCGGCGATTTGTAGGGGCATTCGCCGTAAATCCGCTCGAAAATCGCGGAAAGCACGGGGAAAATCTCCACGTCGCGGTTGTAGTTGACGGTGGTTTCGCCGTAGGCTTCAAGATGAAACGGGTCAATCATATTCACGTCGTCCAAATCGGCGGTCGCCGCTTCGTACGCGAGGTTAACGGGGTGTTTCAAAGGCAAATTCCAAATCGGGAACGTCTCAAACTTTGCGTAGCCGGCGCGGTTGCCGCGTTTGTGCTCGTGATAAAGCTGAGACAGACACACCGCCATTTTGCCGCTACCCGGTCCCGGTGCCGTCACCACAACGAGGCGGCGCGAGGTCTCGATAAACTGGTTTTTACCATAGCCGTCGTCGCTGACAATCAGCGGAATGTTCGAGGGGTATCCGGCAATCGTATAGTTGCGATACACCGTCATACCGAGGCTTTCAAGGCGTTTTTCAAACGCCACCACCGCCGGTTGGTCGGTGTAACGGGTAATGACCACGCTACCGACGAACAAACCGATACCGCGGAACGCATCAATCAGGCGCAACACGTCCAAGTCGTAGGTAATTCCAAGGTCGCCGCGCACTTTGTTTTTCTCGATGTCTCCGGCATTGATAGCAATGACGATTTCCGCCTCATCCTTCATTTGGAGAAGCATTCTCACTTTACTGTCCGGCTGAAATCCGGGAAGCACACGAGACGCATGGTAGTCGTCGAACAACTTGCCGCCGAATTCCAGATACAGTTTGCCGCCGAACTTTTGAATGCGCTCACGGATATGCTCCGACTGCATCTTTAGGTATTGATCGTTGTCAAATCCGGTTTTTGTCATACGTCCCACACTCGCTTTCGCTCTGTTTTCAAACACGAAAATATTATACCGCAAATTTCGTCGGATTTCAAGGGGGAAAATCGGTTTTTTGCGACGATCTTTGATGGAAAAAAACGGGCGGAGAATTGACATTCCCCATAGGGTGGAGTATAATAAAAAATGTATGGAAATTAAAAATGGGAGTTTGTCGTTATGTGGACTGCACTTCTTGATATCACGCGCGGTTGTGCTTTGCCGATGCTTCTTGCGGCTGTGGTCGCGTATCTGCTCGGCAGCATCAATACCGCCATCATTCTCACCAAAGCAAGACAACACGACGATATTCGCGATTACGGCTCCGGTAACGCCGGCGCCACCAACGTGCTCCGCACGCAAGGTTGGGGTCCGGCCATTGCCACCGGCTTAGGCGATTTGCTCAAAAGCCTTATCGCCGTGTTGCTCGGACAATATATTCTCGTCCATTTCAGCGTCGGCGAGTTTGACCCCACCTATCTCAAATTTGTCGGCGGTTACTTGGCAGGGCTCTTTTGTATCATCGGCCACCTCTACCCCGTCTATTTCGGCTTCCGTGGCGGCAAAGGCGTGGTTGCCACGCTCGGTCTGGGACTTATTTTGGATTGGCGCGCCGCCGTGTTGGCGTTGGCGGTTTTCGGTATCGTCGTCGCTCTCACGCGGATGGTCTCCGCCTCTTCCCTTTGCGCCGGTCTCGGTATGGTCGCCGGCACCTTTCTCTTCCCCACGTTGTTTGACAAGCGCGATTCCACCGTCGTCGGGTTTTGCACCGCGATGATGGGGGTCGCCGTCTTGTTTGTCTTTTTGAAACACATTCCGAACATTCGCCGCATTTTGAACGGCACCGAAAACCGTTTTGGCGGCGGCACAAAAAAGGAAACGGAAAACACCGAAGAACAAGGAGAGTAACGTATGGCTAAAATTACGGTTTTAGGCTCCGGCGGTTGGGGCGCGGCGTTGGCGGTTATGGCACAACGCTTCGGGCACGAGGTAACCCTCTGGTCCCCCTTCCAAAACGAAATTGACGAGATTCGAGAGCACGGCGAACATCGTCGTCTGCTTCCCGGTGTGGCGATTTCTTCGTCGATGAAACTGACAACCGACGAATCCTGCGTCAAAGACGCGGATTTGACGCTGATGGTCACTCCGTCCTTCGCGCTTGAGCAAACGGCACAGCGCATTCGCCCGTATTTTCCGGACGGCGGCATTATCGCCATCGCTACGAAAGGCTTGGAGGAAAACAGTTGCAAACGCTTTTCCCAAATCGTAGAGAGTGCGTTACCGACCGCTCGCGTAGCCGTGCTGTCCGGCCCCTCCCACGCGGAAGAAGTCGGGCGCGGTGTTCCCACCTCCGTGGTGGCCGCTTCAAAAGATTTGGACACCGCCAAAGCGGTACAAGATATTCTGATGAACCCCGTTTTTCGCATCTATACCACCGAAGACGTGGTCAGTGTGGAACTGGGCGGCGCGCTTAAAAACGTCATTGCGCTGTCTGCCGGCATCTGTGACGGACTCCAGATGGGCGACAACACCAAAGCCGCCCTAATGACTCGCGGACTCGCGGAAATGATGCGTCTCGGCGCCGCCGCCGGCGGAAACGAGCGCACTTTCTCCGGCCTTTCCGGTATGGGCGACCTCATCGTCACCTGCGGCAGTATGCACAGCCGCAACCGCCGTGCCGGTATCCTCATCGGTCAAGGAACCAAGCCGGAAGACGCCATCAAAGCCGTCGGCACGGTGGAGGGCTATTTGGCGGTCAAAACCGCGGTACGCCTTGCCAAAGAGTACGGTGTCGAGATGCCCATCACCGAGGCTTGCTATCGCGTATGTTACGAGGGAGAATCCCCCCGTAACGCCATTGACTTTTTAATGGGACGCCCGAAAAAGCACGAAACCGACGACGTGTAACCCATCATCCTCTCCGTTATAAAATAACAAAAAACAACCCCCTCTGTACAACGTACAGAGGGGGTTTTGTATAGGGTCAATTAGTAGGTTTCTTCTTCCACTTTCGGGGTCTCTTCATACTCGAAGATAGCGATGTTGGTCGAAACCGAAGCGCTCTCTTGATTGTTTTCGCCTTGCGACACCGAGAACGTGATGTTATTAAGAAGACAACCATGCTCCATCTCGTTAAACTGACGAAGAACATTGTAGGCATCCTCGCGCGAATTGGCTTTGAACGTCACGGCAATATCACGGCGCCAGCAGTTTTCACCGCGAGACGGCGTGGTAAAGTTCAGCGAGAACGTATCCGTCACACCGAGAATCTGGTTGACCTCATCGGTCAACTGCACCAAGTTGTTGTAATCGGCAATTTTCGTGAAGTCGGTGACCGTCTCGTCATCGTCATCCAACGAAAGACCGAGGTCTTCCATCCAACCTTTGAGCACGTTGATGTCTTCCACCACACCGGCGTTCTCATCAGTGGTCGCTTGAATTAAACCGCCGCCTTGACCTTCCGCGCCACGCAGTTCTTCAATGCGCGATTTGGTCGGCGTAAAGAAGAGCATATACCACAAAGCGGCCACAACGACGAGCGCCAAAATGCCCATCATAATCTTATCACGACTACTCATCTTGTTCGTCATTGTGCGCTCACCTCCTCGCCGGAAACCTCATCCGCAGCCGGTTCTTCCTCTGGCGGAATTGCCACCTGCAGCGCAATATTCGCGGTCAACACTTTCTCCGTGCCGGCCAACAGGTTGCCCGCTTTATCTTTGTTGGTAACCGCCGTTTGCAGATCCACGTTAGTGACCAACTCGTTGTCACTCAAATCCTGGGCGAGCTGACCGACCTGTTCCAAAGTAACGTCATAGAAACTGATATTGATGGAGTTACCGTTGATACTAATGCTCTGCATCTCGGCCACGTTAAAGAGATGCTCATCCAACATATCAATCAGTTGAATACGGTCAACAAGTTTAAGCTCTTCGTCCGACAAGAACGCTTTGAAATAGTGGCTGAACTTCTCGAACACCGCTTCATAACGAGCAAGCAACTGTTTGTTCTGCTCAAGTTCTTGTTGCGCCGCAACATACTCTTCCTCGGCGGCCTTTTTCTTGTTGTACTGGTCGAGAACACCGAACTTCGCAAACACCGCCAAAATAACCACCAACAGCACAATCAGCACGATGTCGGTCGTTTTGGAATTTTCGCCTTTTTCCAAAATCACCAAGTTCATGGTTTTTTTGTTCGGGATTCCGGAACCGGTCTTCTTTTTGCCGAGGTCTTTCAGGAAGTCAAGACTGATATCCATGCTTAAACCTTTGCCACCGCCGCCTTCTACGGCTTCGGGGGCTTCTTTAACTTTCTTTTCTTTCTTCTCTTTAGCCATCTGTGACTCCCCTCCTTACTGTAACGTAGCGCCGAGCGACAGCGCGCAGCGCGTCGCATACGGATTTTGGAACTTCTCGGGGAGCAGGTCGTTGACACTGCGCGCCGTAAGGCCCGTGGTTTCGGTAATCACGCGGAGAAGCGGCTGAATTTCAGAACCGCCGCCGGCATAGTAGATATGCTGCGCGTTTTCCGCGTTGCTCGTAAAGCCGTAGAAGTTAAGCGCTTTCATGATCTCAAACGCGATGTGGTTGTACACCTCTTCGCACTGCGGTTGATCGAGCGCAGAGTTGTGGTTCGTCTCTTTGTAGGCGCTCGCCACGTACACGTCCACGTCCATCGCTTCGGCGATCGCCATATCAATGGCGGTGCAACCCACGTCGATGAGCTTAGTCGCCTCATGCTGGGTGCCTTTATAGAAATACGCGTGGGTGGACAAATGGCCGATATCCACAATGCAGTAGTCGTTTTTGCCCTCGGCAATTTCCGGATTCTGCATCAGCAGGTTGCGATAGGCCATCTCCTGCGGAATCGCCGTAGTCAATTTCAGACCCGCGCTTTGCATCATCAGCGAGTTTTCCACCACCGTGGTTTTAAGCACCGCCGCAGCGGTCGTCTCAATACCCATCGGGGCGCCCGACTCGTCTTTCGGCACGTCATCCACCAAATAATCGTAGAAATAACGATCGCTCTCGCCGGACAGATAGTCACGCATCTCGTACGGCAAGTTGATGCGCAGACGTTCCTCTTCCATTACCGGAAAATGAATATGCCGGCAGAACACCTGCGACGGCGGCAAAATCAGCGAGCAGTCGCCGCCCGGCAATTTGTATTTTTTGCGAATGTTTTTAATAAACTCCGCCATTGCATCCTGCAACTGCACAACACCGTCTTTGACCAAGTTGGTCGGCAGTTTTTCACTCACCATACGAATGGTGTCACCTTTGCGGGCTGTGATCTTAATCTCGTTATTTCCGATGTCGATCCCTAACATCCCGTTTCCTCCCTTATAACCCTAAATTTTTTGTGAATATATCTATCACACCGAATTGGTGGGATATTTGAACTTAAATCGAGAACAAACTCTGATACCAGTCGGCGACAAAACTTCCGACGAACATCGCCACCCACGTTCCTGCCGCAATAGACGGACCGAACGGAATGAGTTTTTGTTCTTCTTTAGCTTCAATCGCCTCTAAAATTTCCTCCGTCGAGGCGGAGGCATCCGGAATTTCGATGGGCTCTGCGTCTTTTTGACGGGCGTTGTTGACGATACCGAAAATCATGCCAAACACACACGCCACAATCATAATGAACAGACTGACTTGCCAACGGAAATACAATCCGATCATAAAGATCATCTTGATGTCGCCGCCGCCCATCGTTTCCTTGTCCATCACCTTATCGGCGATGATCACCAAAAGATACAGCGGAAGCGCCACAGCGAAGCCACCGATTACCGTGTTCAAAAGGTCTTTCCACAGTGTGCCCTCGTAGATGCCCGACGCAATGACGAACACCAAACGACCGGCAATACCGGCGATGATCAGACGATCCGGCACTAAGTAATCCTCCAAGTCGGCAAACGAGATGCACAAGAGGATCGCCGCCAAAAACGCCGCTTCCACCGCCCAGAGGGTAAAGCCAAAGCCGACGAGAATGGAAACAAACACCGCTGCGGACAAAATTTCCGCCAGCAGATACCGAAACGCGATCTTCTGACCGCAATAGCGGCATTTGCCGCCAAGGAACAGATAACTAAACAGCGGAATCAAATCCCAAAAGCCGAGCGGATGATCGCATTTGGCGCAGTGGGAACGGCCGTGAAGCACCGACTCCTCGTGCACAATACGCCATGCCGCACAGTTGAGAAAACTGCCCATACAAAGGCCGAACAGCGCCACGATGCAAAGAATATAAATATACGTCCCCGTACTGTCTTTGAGATAGTTGAGATTTCCGAGGGTTTCAAAAACAGGAAGCACCTGCCATCACTCCTTTAAGTGGATTACCGGGAGAGGAGAACTCCCCCCCTCCCGGGGATTGGTTCTTACGCATCCACGCCGTCGTACATGGCGAACATCGGCAGGTACACGGACAACAGAACGAAGCAGACGAACACGGCGAGGAACACGATCATAATCGGTTCGATAAGCGCGGTCGCTTTGGTGGTCGCGAGGTCCACCTCGTTATCGTAATATTCAGCGGTAATGCCGAGGGTGGTTTACAGAGAACCGGTTTCCTCAGCGACGGCGGTCATTTCTTTAAGCAAATCGGGGAAATACTCGATATCGCGCATACAGTCACCGAGACGGCGACCGGCTTCGATACCGGCGTTCATCTCCAGTACCGCGCGGCTGACCACGTAGTTACCGATAACCTTACCGGTAACGTTGATAGCCTCCACAACGGTCAGACCGGCAGAGAACATGTTAACGAAGGTATTCGCAAACTGGCTGGCGCAACTCATACTGTTCACCTTGCCGAGCACCGGCATATTCAGCATGAAGATGGCAATTTTCTCGCGTCCCACGTCGGTACGGGCAAAAATACGGTAAATCAAAATGATTGCCGCAATAATACCGGCCAACAGTATAAAGTGTTTGGTCATAAACTCAGACATCGCGATAAGGAGTTTCGTCGGAAGCGGCAACTCACCGCCCTGGCTTTCGAACGTTTCCTTAAACATAGGAACCGCGACCACCATGATGATGACGATAACGACGACGGAAACCACGCCGACGAATGCCGGGTAGGTCAAAGCGGATTTGACCTTACCTTTAGTCTTGGCGGATTTGTCGTAGAAGACTTCCATACGCTTAAAGGACTGCTCCAAGTTACCGGATTTTTCACCGGCGCGCACCGTTTCAATAAAGGTAACGGGGAGCGTCGCGCCGCGGTCTTGGAAACTGTCGGACAACGAGTGACCGGCGGCCACGTCGTGGGCAACCTCGGTCAACAAGAGTTTCAAGTCTTTGTTCTCGGTTTGGTTGGCAACCAGTTCCACGGTACGCACCAGCGGCAAACCGGAAGACAAGATGATACCGAACTGGCTGCACACAAGGGACAGCTCTTTTTCGGAGATTTTTTTCGGGCCAAGGAACGAACCACCCGTTTTTTTCTTAGCCTCGGAAATTTTGGTGACAACGCCACCCTGTTCACGAATTTTGGCGATTGCGTCCAAGCGATCGTACGCTTCGATAACGCCGGTCATTTTACCGCCGCTGGACGACTGGGCCTCATACTTGAATGTTGTCAAAACGCCATGCTCCTTCCTTGAGTCATCAGTTGTTTTTTCACGTACTCGCGGTCCATAGCGGCGCCGATGGCGTCTTGGTGCGAGATCAGTTTACGAAGTGCCAATTGCGCCAACGCGTTATCCATCGTCACGCTGCCTTCATGAGCAGACGTTGCGATGGTGTTGGCAATCTGCGGCGTTTTGGCCTCACGAATGAGGTTGCGGATAGCGGAGTTCACAATCATGACCTCCACCGCCGCCACACGACCTTTACCGCTTAAGTGCGGCAAGAGCTGCTGGCTGACGACCGCTTGCAGTGTCTGGGACAACTGCAAACGAATCTGGTTCTGACGGGCTTCGGGGAACACGTCCACAAGACGGTCAATGGAGTCCGCGCAAGAGTTGGTGTGAAGCGTACCGAACACCAAGTGTCCGGTCTCGGCGGCGGTCAAAGCGGTTTCGACCGTCTCCGGGTCACGCATCTCACCGATCAGGATAACGTCCGGGTCTTCACGAAGAGAGGCGCGAAGACCTTCGGCGTAACTGACAGTGTCCACGCCGATTTGGCGCTGACTGATATAACACTTGTCCTCTTCATAGAGGTACTCAATCGGGTCTTCGAGCGTCACGATATGTTTCGGATAGTTATGGTTAATGGTATTGATAATGGACGCGAGCGTCGTGGATTTACCGGCGCCGGTCTCACCGGTCACGATAACGATACCGCGTTCCAAATCCGGGAACTTGTGAATTGCCGGAGGCAAACGCAGTTTTTCCATATCCGGGATATCGTCGTTCAAAAGACGAAGTGCCACTGCCGGCTCGTGCTGGCGGCGGAACAAGTGGACACGGCAACGGCGGCCTTTGTACGACCAACCTTCGTCCACCTCACCGATTTTACGCATCGTATCGTATTTCGTCTCGGACGAAAGTTCGATACAAATCGCTTCCACTTCTTCGTGGGACATAATGTAGTTGCCCATCGGCACCAACTTGCCGTCCACACGGATGCGCACCGGGCCGCCGGGGGCGATATGAATATCGGAAGCGCGCTGCGGAACCGCAGCATCCATAATTTGACCAATCGTAACCATAGCGTTTCTCCTTTATGTTATCCGACGGTGTTGACCGTACGAATCAATTCTGACAAAGTGGACGTTCCTTCATACACCACGCGCAAGCAGTCGTCGCGCAGGGTGCGGAAACCGTCCGCCTCCAAAGCGGCGTCCAAATCGGCACGGCTACCGCTTTCAGCGATCACGCGCTGGACTCTCTGAGAGAACATCATGATCTCGAACACGGCAATACGTCCGCGATAGCCGCTCTCGTGGCAATCCGGGCAACCTTTGCCGCGGTAGAACACGTGCTGATTGGCTTCTTCACGGGTCAAACCGGACTTACGCAACTCTTCGTCGTCCGGAATATATTCTTCTTTGCAGCGCGGGCAGATACGACGCACCAGACGCTGAGAGATAACACCGCGCATGGCGCTGTGAATCAGGAAGCGCGGCGTACCCATATCGAGCAAACGGTCGACCGTGGACGGCGCATCGTTGGTATGGAGGGTCGAGATAACCAAGTGACCGGTAATAGCGGAACGCATGGCGATCTCGGAGGTCTCGCCGTCACGAATTTCACCGACGGAGATGATATCCGGGTCCTGACGCAAGATAGAACGAAGACCGTTGGCAAAGGTCATACCGGTTTTCTCGTTAATCTGCACCTGGTTGACGCCGTCGATATTGTACTCAACCGGGTCCTCCAAGGTGACCAAGTTGACGTCTTCTTGGTTCAAGCGAGTCATAATGGCGGTCATCGTGGACGATTTACCGGAACCGGTCGGGCCCACGATCAAAATAACACCGTTGCTGTTGGAAATCAAATTGACAACCTTATCTTGGTTGTCGCCGGTCAGTCCAACGCCTTCAAAGTTGAGCATTTCGGTGCTCTTACGCAACAAACGAATAACGATTTTCTCACCGTAAATGGTCGGCAGAGAAGAAATACGAAGGTCAATGTCCTGACCGCGAGCACGGACGTTCGCACGACCGTCCTGCGGAATACGACGCTCGGCGATGTCCATCGAGCCGATAATCTTAATACGCGAAATAACCGCCGATTGCGATTTTTTCGGCACCGATAAGATTTGACGAAGCACACCGTCGGTACGCAGACGAACGGTCAGCTCGGTCTCACGCGGCTCGATGTGAATATCACTGGCGTTTTCGTTAACGGCACGCTCAATGATAGAGTTCACAAGACGGATAATCGGGGCGGCCTCTTCGTCGTCGCTATCGATTTGGTGGCTCTGCACGCCGCCCTCAGCGGCACGGCTGTCGCCCTCCTCCATCTGCAGTTCTTCGAGCGCCTGGTTGGCGTTGTCCGCACCATAGAGGTTAATCAGCATCCGCTCGGTCGCGCTACTGGTCGCAATGAGCGGAACAATGTTCATCTGGGTGGCGGCTTTGGCTTCATCGAGCGCCACGAAGTCGAGCGGGTCGACCATGGCGAGGTACAGGGTGTTGTCCACCGCACGCACCGGCACGACGAAGTGTTCACGCGCCAATTTCTTAGGAACCAAGTCGGCAAGCGCCGGGTTGGGCATCTCAGACGAGAGGTCCACGAAATCCACATGCAACTGCACGCGCAGCGCGTCAATCAAATCCTCCTCGGTGATAATTCCTGCTTTCACAAGCACCATACCAAGACGCTGACCGGTTTCTTTCTGGAATTCCAGCGCCTGACGGAGCTGTTCTTCGTTGATTTTGTTCGCCTCAAGCAGCATATCGCCGAGTCGTTTGTAAGCCATATGTGTATTCCTCCTAAAGTTAATGCAAAATAATCAATTCAAGGGAGCGTAACTCTTTCAACAATCAGGGAGTCGACGTCTCCGGAACAGACACGGTCGATGTCGTTGCTTCAGCATTTGCCGGGCGGAAACTAACTTCCACATCTTTTGTCATCGGTTTGGTGCCCGACGGCTCTGAAATCGTATAGGTAAGAGTAAACACACCGTCATCAAAAGCAACGTCAAAATCCTTTATAATCAGCGTCGTATACACACCGTGACTAACAAGGAAGTGCGGCTTCAAGTTGTCATACTCAACCAACTTGCGCGTGTCGCCCTCTTTGGTGTATTCCTGGAACTTCATCGCCAAACGATCTACGTATTTCGGTTCCGCCGTTGTGCCGACATTATACGGCTCCATCAGCAAAACGCCGCTTACAATACCATAATCATTGTTGGTAATAAAGCACGTGCCGCCATCCATCGTCAATTCGTTCTGGGTAACAAGCGCATTCTCCAACGTGGCAATTTGCTTCGGCAATCCTTCTTCCAAAGCAGTAACGTCTTTCTCCGTATACGGTTCAATCTCCGCATAGCGAAGCACGTCTTGCACCGCCGTATTGATGGTAGAAGCCAAAATATCACTTTCAGCAACAAACGTGGCCTCACGCTGTACGCGCGCACCTACCGAAGCGCCCACCGACATCATCAAAGACATCATAACCACAACAAGGAGAGCTGCGAGCATTTCGACAAGCGTAAAACCTTTATTGGAATGTAATTTTTTGCGTAACTTCTTCAAAATACGCATACCGCATACCTCCCCTTTTAGGATTCCGGACAAAGAATATAGGTGCTGTAATCACCGTATTGTATCTCCGTCTCTTCATCGCTGATATTGCAATCCGTATAAGAAACGGCTATTTCTTTGGTATCTTTGACCGTTTTCTCATCCTCCGGCGTTTCCGGTTGATTGAAAAGAATCACCTTCACTTTGCCGTCGGACGCATCGCCGGCCGTTCCCGATAAAATGCTCATGCATTTTTGGTTGCGTGTATCACGCTCGCGCGCTTGGCGGTTCAACTCCATTGCCGTTGTCGTTGCACCGGCAAGCAAAATGCTGGCAAACGTGGCAATCAAAATAGCAAACAAAGTTTCCACAAGCGTCTCGCCTGCGCGGCTTTTTAATTTCTTCAGCATTACTTTTTTCATACTCTCTCGCCGCCCTCTCATGAACCGCTTACATCACTGGCCACCGTCGAAGACTCCTCATCGGATTGTATCGGTTTCAATCCTTTCGAAATCTCAATATCATCGGTGTACCATGTCAAATACGTATCTACCACCGTGGTGCGCTTAATATGCTGAGCACCATCCCCACCAATAGGACAAGTTTCTTCAATCGGTTCGGACGAATAACCGGCAGGTGTCAACGATTCAAAGGAAGAGTGCGCCGTCAACGTCGCCGAGTACGTCGAAGAAAACCGAGAATCCACCGACATTCTGAAGGTAAGATTGGCCTTTTCATCCGTCGTCATCGTAACGTGAACCGTAGGAAGATTTTTAAGATGCAACGCATCATCATCGTCCGGCACAATGTCAAAAGAATACTCTAAATCATTAAATTTAAACGGAACAGCCCCATCGGTTACTTTCGCAAAAGCATCAATAAATGCTTTCAACGAATCCGTTGCCGTCATCACGCCGTTACGCGGATCAAATTTGCGAATACCCTCATCGCTCAACCGCTTGCTCATGGCATACATAGCCACTTCTTCCAACGGTGCTTTCAAAAACACCGTATCATTATCCCCCACGCAGTTGAGGCCAAACGAAGCAAACGAACCCGTAGCCGGAGTAAAGTTGATAACGCCAGTCGTGCCGTTCACCACCACAGCCGGGCTATCGCTAACCAAACCGCCGGCATCGGTCCACAAACCGAAATAGTTGTGAGCCGATGGGCAATCGCACAGCGAATACGAAATTTTCTCATCGCGCAAATGGAAGCCACCGATAGCACGCGCTGTCACACCGTCTACGTTTGTAATCTCTTTACGGTTATCCACGCGGTTCGCTCCGTTGATTTGGCCGAACATATCTTTAATGAGGTTTTGCGCCGATTGAATGGCGAAAAACGAGCGTTGCTCCTCTTTTTGCGCCAACGCACGCGAGGCGTTAACCGAAGCGGATGCCATCACGACGGATGCCACAAAAAAGCACATCAGAAAGAACGCCAGCGCCAACAAAATGGATGCACCGGTGTTGCTCTTTAATTTTTTCGTGAATCTTTTCGTGAACGAGTTTGTTTTCACAAAAAAGCCTCCTTTTCGCCGAAAGCGGCGGAGTTTTTCAAAAAAGTATCGTGTTTTTTCCAAAACAGATTGTCTTTTCAGGGATCTTGCCGAAACAGTTTCAGTAAAATCCGTCAAAAGACACGTCTGACACAGCGTTTTCGTTAAAACGCAAAAGGGAACTCTCTCCCCGCCCGCCCAAGCGGGCGGGGAGAGAGTATTTGCTATGGGGTTAGTTCGCGGGGGTTAGGAAATGGTGATGTACGGAATATTCGTATAGATAGCCGATTCAATTACAACCGTAGTAGCACCATTCACAGGCACCGTGTAAGTCAACGTAACGTTAACGCTGTTTCCACTCGGGGCATTCACATCCGGAACCAGTTCCGTACCGCCGACTTTCACCGTTACAACGTCCGACCAGTTACTAACACTTTGCGGCTGATAGTAACCATCATAATGCACCACAACCGTTGCGGTCGATCCGCTGATAGTCACGGACGTACTCGGCGTGATACGGTCACTAGGCAACGCACCCATTCCAGTATATTGACCAGTTTTATAGGATGCGTCAATCGTCAGCGTACCGCCGCCAACCGGCTGAGCGTTGAACGTGGCGGAGACCGTCACGTCGCCTTTCGGCATCGTGAACGTGGTGGACGCGTTGGAAGCATTCGCCACCGTCGCGCCGGTCACGTTCCAGCCGCCGAAGGTGTAACCGGAAGCCGGGGTAGCGGTCAGGGTGATTTCGTCACCCTCCGCTACATCGGTCGTCTGGCTGGCCGTAATCGTACCGCCGGTCACACTGCCGAGAGTCACTTTGTACTTCGGCGCTTGCGTGGTCGCCTGCGTCGGCGTGCTGCCACCGCTGGTCACAGAAACATTCGCGATATCACAGTAGCCATCAAGCGTACCGTCAGTCTTACCGATTGTCAAGGTAACCGTGCCAGTGGAGGTCGCCGTATAGGTCGTCGTGAAGGTAGACGATGCCCCGCCCTCCATCTGTCCAAGAGAAGTTCCGCCCAAGGTGACCGGAACATGGAGTCCAGACTTCTCGCCGTCATAGTTAATCGTGACAGTATAGGTCGTACCAGCGACAACCGAGATATCCTGATTGATATTACCATCTTTCCACTTCGGCAACCGCGCCTTGCCACCTTCAATCGCGGCATTACCGGTAAACGTCCAATCAGTCGTACCGTTTGCGAAGTTGCCGTTCTTGATGAGGTTGCCCGTCACCGGCGGCTGCGTCGGATCGGTCACAATCGGCTCGGTCGGCGTATCACCGCCCGCCGTGTTGTCAATAAGAGAGATGTTGTCAATGGTAAAGTCGATATCACTGCCGCCAATCTTCACAACATCCATACCAGACACAGCCTCAAAGGTTACCGAATAGTGACCTGCCAAATCCGTCTTGAACTTATCGTTCGTACTGCTATTCACATACAGCGTTGCAG
This sequence comes from Acutalibacteraceae bacterium, assembly GCA_045640165.1. Classification (GTDB taxonomy): domain Bacteria; phylum Bacillota; class Clostridia; order Oscillospirales; family Acutalibacteraceae; genus RGIG426. Next base: position 51,124 of record JAZUEK010000037.1, read on the forward strand.
CAGAACCTTTAGTCATAGTAATGTCGCAAGAGAATGTGTAACTATGACCCACGATAAAGTTGACAGCTTGCGAAATACCGTATTTGTCACCGGAGTTATGACCATCCGAAATCGATGCCACGCCACCCGTAACCTCAAAGGTGGTGCAAGCTTTCTCCCAATCAGCTGTGCCGTTCGAGAAGTCGCCGTTCTTGATGAGATTGCCATCCGTCGGCGTCGGCTCGGTTGCGGCCGTCTCAAACTTCGCCTTGATGCTCACGTTGTTGTACGGCATCGTAAAGACCAACGGGTTATCCGTGTTATTCTGATCATCATCCACCAGATACAAGTAATTGGTACCGTCGCCGTCAAGCTCCCAACCGACGAAGGTCTTGCCACTCTGCGTTGCCGGGGTAACAGTCACTGTCTTTCCGTAAGTACCGGAAGTCGGTTCTGCCGTACCGCCGTCCACCGTCACGGTGTAGGTGGCATCCTTATCGCCTTGATTAATGCTCGCAATCGGATCGGTCGTGTAGTTGTAAATCGCAAGTGTGCATTTCACTTCGCTAATACCCGGGACCGCGGAAGCGTTTGTATAGGTCACCGTGATGTCGCCGCTCAAATTCGACTTCGAATAGAATTCGAGTTTGATATCGTCCGCATAAGCGGTCGTCGCACCACTCAGCGTCGTCGCGGCGCGGCGAGCGTTACCGAACTTACCGCCGGTCTTCTCGAAGGTGACTTTCAGATACTGATTCGTGCCAATCGAATGGCTCGAAAGGAATTCGTTGAGCGTCTGAGTCGTCGTACCCGTGCTACCGGAGATGTTGGAACCGACCGTCATGGTCGCCACACCATTCGCATCACGGTTAACCGTGGACACGCTGTTCGACGTCCAGGACGCCACCGCCGTGGTGGGATCCGCCTTATAGGTAGCGGTCACCGTCACAGCTTTCGCCGGCATCGTGAAGGATGCATTGGTCGCGGAAGTGGCGCTGGTAATCGTTACATCGCTACTGGTCCATTTATCGAACGTCCATCCAGGGTTCGCCGTAGCGGTCAAGGTGACGGTATCTTGGTAAGTCGCTTTAGCGACGCTGGCCGAAGCCGTACCCATCGTCGTGTCGTTGGACACCGTGATATCGTAGCTCTGCTGGTTGAACGTGGCGGAAACAGTGACATCCGCCGCCGGCACGGTCAACGTAGCCGGGTTGGCATTCGTGCTGTTCAGCGTACCGCCGGAGACCGACCAACCGGTGAACACGTAGCCGGTGTTCGGGATAGCGGTCAAGGTCACGGTATCGCCGTAGTTGGCGGTGGCCGAAGCCGCGTTGTTCACCTTGATCGTACCGTTCTGAACCGCATTGCAGGTCACGGTGTAGTTCACTTGCACGAAGGTCGCGGTCACCGTCACGGCTTTTGCCGGCATCGTGAAGGTTGCACCGTCCGCAGAAGAAGCGTTGGTGATCGTCACATCGCTACTGGTCCACTTGTCGAACTTATAGCCCGGTTCCGGATCGTTCGCCGTAATGGAGACAGTCGTGCCCGCGACAAACTGCGTCGTGCCGCCGTCCACCGTACCTTTTTCAACGGTGACGCCGTAGGTCGGAACAACAGTCTCCTCGAAGTTCGCGGTGATTGCGACGTCGCCCGTGATGTTGGAAATCGTGGTGGTTGCGCTGCTCGCATTCGCCACCGTCGCACCGGTCACGGTCCAACTGCTGAAGGTGTAACCGTCGTTCGGGGTAGCCGTAAGCGTAACCTCGTCGCCAACGTTGACCACAGTGGTCTCGACGTTGTTACGAAGTACTTTCACAGTACCGGCCGCCGAAGTCGGATTCACAGTCACCGTCACGGTGTAATCAATCTTGTTAATGACCGCTCTCACCGTTACATCAGACGCCGGCATGGTGAAGCTGGCGCCAGACGGAGAAATGGCGTTGGTAATCGTAACGTCAGACGGCGAAACGATTTCCCAGTGATCAAACGTTTGACCCACTTGCACCACAGGATTGCTCAAGGTGACCGAGGCGCCCATTTTCGCTTTGGACAGATTTGCTGCGCCGTTTTGGACGGTAATCGAATACTCAATGTCCTCGAAAATGCCTTCGATATAAACGTCTTTGTCGCCCATCACAAAGGTATTGTCCGCATTCACGGTCACATCGCCGGAAATCACATTCCAGTGATCGAATTTTTTGCCGGCAGACGGTGTACCAGGCGTCAAATGAACCGTGACGCCTTGTTCAGCGGACGTCGCATCGGCAGTACCGCCGGTAACCGTGATACTATGAACCGTGTCATCCGAATCACCGCCGGACGGGATGTGATCGCCCTTGACCAGGATGAAGTTGTCGATGACAGCCGTCTCCAAATCGTTGGATTCTCCGGCCACTTCAACGAAAATCTTGAAGTTCGTCAAATCCGAAGGAGTGGTAAACGTAATGTTACCGGTAGAAGTCAGAATCTCACTGTTGTTATTGTCTTTCTTGATTCTGACCGTGATCTTATCATTGGCGCTTCCCGACGTGGTCATATCCACGTGCAACGTGTATTCGGTCTTCGTTTCGAGAGGTTCGGTGAAGCTTGCAATGAGTTTCGGCGCGCGGTATGTCGGAATCGCAACATTCAGCTTACCGCCGGAAACGGTAAAGAATCCTGCATACTCACCGGATGCGGCAGGCTCTTGCGTCCAGCCAGTCATACCATTCGCAAAGTTGCCGTTCACGATAAGGTTCGTGTAGGTCTCCGGCTCGCTCGTCGCGGACGTCGAAGTCTCGGAGGACGCGCTCGTCGAGGTCTCGCTCTCGGAAGTCTCGCCACCACCGGTAGAACCGGTATACAGCGTAACCGTAACACGGCCTTGGCCTCCGCCCAGCACCGAAGTCACATCCTGCAAGGTTGCAAGCAACGTGACTTCCTGATTGCCGTTGAACGTCAAGCCTTTATCCGTTTGGAAGACAATGGTTTTGTCATCCGCTCTGATAGCCGCTTTGTCAAACATAGCAAAGCATTTACTCTCCAAAGTCGTCTTCGCGGCAACAGCTCCACCAAACGTCGGGTTGTCAGTCAAAGACTCAAACACGATTTCAAGGTAAGCGTCCGAAGTAAACAACGAAGCATTTTGGACTTTGGTAAGGAAGTTGGACCAGGACATCTCACCGGATTCCTTCGTCTCGACGATGGAATACGAACCAACGTTATTCCAATCCACACGCATCGTACCGGTTCCATTAGTCTCAAGGTGACCGCCGGTAATACCTTCCGTCGTCACCCACTGAGCAACCTTCGTGCGGTCGCCGGACGGAGTGGAAGTCTCAGAGGTCGTAGAAGATTCGGAGGACTCGGAAGTCGTTCCGGCATCTTTATACGTCGCCGCGACCTTCACGTTGGCATTGCCCATGACAAAGGTGGTCGTCGCGCTGTTCACATCAGCAAGCGTTACGCCGCCTTCGGTGACGGTCCATTTGTCGAACACTTTTCCGTTCGGGGCGGCATTCGCGGTCAAAGTGACCGTTGCGCCTGCAATCGCCGAAGTCGACGAAGCAGTACCATCCGTTACCGTAATGGTATGCGACACCGGATCACCGCCGCTCACCTCGGTCAAGACGATATCGTCAAACACCGGAGGTACCGTAAAGCTCTGCTCTTTCGGGATGCTGATATAAATCTCGAATTTAGTCAGATCTTCAATGGTGAAGGTAACCTCAGAACCGGAAGAAGTCAGTTTCGCATAGTCCTGATTTTCCTTGTTGCCCACACCATACCACACGCGCAGATCCACGCCCTTAGACGTAGTTGCCGTGCCGGGATTCAACGTGCCAATCGACAGTTTGTAGGTCTTGCCGGCCTGCAGATTCGCGTTTTGCACAAAGCTGGCAACAAGTTTACCATCTTTATTGCCCTGATAGACCAACTGACCATTTGCGTTCACGGTCCACACATCGGGGTTGACCGCGTCGGTCCAGCCATCAAGACCGCCCTCAAAGTAACCGTTCTTAATCAGGTTATTGTCTTCGATAATCTCAAATGCATTCGGCGTGATGAAATGGTCGCTGGAAGTATAGCCGGTTCTTTCCGCCCACGCTTCAATCTTATAGGTGCCGGGTTCAAGTTGTTCTGTCGTCGTGGCGCCCGTGTACTGCTGCGCCGCTTTCACGACATTACCATCAGCATCGAGGATTTGATACCAAACCGTCGCATCCGTGGTAGCACAATTGATGTTGAATCTCACACTTCCTCTGAACGGCGAAGTACCATTAACCGTAATCGACGGCGTCTCTACTGTCGGACGCTGCGTAACGTTAAACGTAATCGTGCCAGCTGTCAGTTTCTGACCAAATGCGGTCGCGGAAGCCGGCACCACAAAGGTCACTTTCAGACCGGAAACGTCCTCGGTCGGCGTACCACTCAAGGTAATCGTCACGCCATCGCTACCATCCGCTCCGATGGTATCAATTCCCATACCGGCCGGCAAAGTGCCTTCGATCCAGTCAGCCACACTACCGAAATTGCTGGTAAAGGTGGTGTTGGAAATCTTCAAGTTCACCAAGTGCGGGTGACCATCAAGAGCGCTGGTGATAGGTTCACCACGATAGAACGTACGGTTCAAGTTGTCGCCGACAATCTCGGCTTTCGCCACTTTCGGGCCGATGACAAACGAACCAGCCGTTACAGCCGTACCGCCATTCTTCATCTTGTCACTCGGAACGGTAACCGTCACCGTGATATTATTGGTCGGAAGAGCGGAAACAGAACCGGTAATATCAAAGCTCAACACACTTCCGTTCACCGTGCGCACCGTTGCAGCCAAATCACGAATAGATTCGTCTACACCGAGATGATCAAACCAACCGGTGATGTCATCGCCCACATTGACGCTGGCAAACTCGTCACCGTTCAAGGTGATCGAACCCACTTTCAAGTTGGGAGTGAAAGTTTCTCCGGCCGCCACGTCGAAATTGTCAAGTTGCAACGTTGCCGTGGTAGTGGTATCCAGAATTTCAACAAGGATAGAGGTATTCGGCGCCAACGAGCCCGCAACATCCGAGAACGAAACGCCTTTCATATAACCATACGCAGTGGAATCCTCATTCATCGACAGCGGACCGTTGATTTGATAAACAATGGTCTTACCATCAGCGCTGACAGAGCGTGCTTTTTCCTGCACGTGATGATTATCCACGCCGAGATAGGTATACATATCCACTTTCAAATTCTCCGCCGTCAAGGTGCCGAACGGCGCATCATTGTTGGTCAACGTAATGCGGATATACTGGCTATCCGTAAGAGCGCCATTCGCTTGGGCAAAGTCTTGCCATTTCTGGGTCTGACCATCTTTGGTCAAACCATCTTTCTGGTAGCTAAGATCCATATACGACTTGTCGTTAACGGAATCCGATTTCCACCAGTTCGACACCGTACCGCCGGAAAGTTCTCTCGTCTTTTTCTCCTCAGGCGGCACGTACTGCGTCGGTTCAGGCATCTCGGTAGCAGACGGCGAACGATCATAGATGCGTACATCCACAAAGAATTGATCTGCCAAGCCATCTTTGAGAACCTTGTTATCCGTCAAATCGAGCGCATTGCGATAGGTAAAGAAAGTACGCAGATTCATACTGCCGTACTCAGCAGCCTGCGAACGCTCGAGCGGACCGTAAATCTCATACGTAACCGTACGATTGGCGGTATCAATGCTCTTCGCTTTGATTTCCGAAAGGATAGTGCCTTCATTATAAGCGTAAGAGTCGCACGTAAAGGTAAAGTCGTCCAGTTCTGCATTCGCAAAGCCTGCCGGATAGGTCAACTTAATTTCCATGTACTGGCTCTCGGTCAGCGATTCATGCTGTTTCAAGAATTGCGTCCAGGTAATACCCGTGTCCACATCCTTGCAGGTACCGCCAAGGCTGGCGTTACGATACTGGTCTTGACTGGAAGTCTGATAGGTAGGCGCCGACACGTCGCCCACTTGCGGCGAGCGGAACACATCCTGGAGCTTCGGATCCGACACATCCGCAGGCGTAGAACTACTACTGCTGCTGGACTGACCATTGACTTTCTCCAGTTTCTTCACGCTGACGTTATCCACGTACAACGTGCCGTTCAAGGTCTTACCGGCAATCGGAGACTCCCATCTGATATACGCGTTGCTATCAAACGTCTTGCCAGCCGCGCCAAAGGTATACAGCACCGGCTGAGACCAAACAATTTTACCTTTGTTGTTGCCCTCTTTTTGCACTGCCTGCGCAACAACAACCTCATTGGCATAATAGAAATCATTCGTAATGATGTTGCCGGCAGCATCTTTGATGGGCTGAACCAAAACCGGCTGAAGTGCCAACGGCGCTTTCTGCTCTGTCCAGCTCTCATACGGATACGCGTTATTGGCATCTTTAATCGCATCCTGCGCATCCAACGTAAAGGTCGCCTCAACCTGGTAACCCTCACCCGTTTGCAGCGTATCCGGAAGCTTCCACGCACTACCGATATTCATTCTCAAAGATCCGTCGTCATTAAGAACAACTCTATTGGAGTGCTGTTTTTGACCGTCCGTCGCCGTGCCGGCACCGCACAAGTCGGTAATTTCACCGTTAACTGCTTTGGAGGAAACCAGAATGTTTTCGGCACCCGCTTCCTCAAAAGTCCACTCTTTCAGGAGTTTAAGCTGCATCGGCTGCTCCTGCGCAGTGGTTCCTGCACTACTGCCCGTCGTCGACTTACGCGTAGTGGTATTGGTGGTAGAAGACGTGGTATTCGCGCGGTAGATGTTCACCATCAAACGGTTGATGCGGAACGGATCGTCGTTGCCCGGATAGTACTCTGCGTCTTTCTTGTTAAGCGAATCCCACAAAGAGCCATCCTTCAATCCACCTGCAGAGTGATAGTTGACAGCAAACCACAACTGCGGATCGTTCTCTTTCATGATGCCGGTATCCGCTACGTCAAACAGGAACTGATACACCTGTCCGTTGGTAAAGTGAATACCCTGCGCCTCATACGCCGCATCATTTTCATCGTCCCACACATTCTTAGTGGTATCTTTCAACAACGTATGGATAGCGCACTGGAATTTACCAACAGCTTCATAACGGTCATACTTAAATTCGGGTTCCACAATAATCTCGATATAGTCGCCCGCTTTTAAGTTGCCGATAGATGCCTGATATTTCATCTCTTTCAGCCAGGCATCCCAGTAATAACGGTAGTCGGTGTTATAAGTCGGGTCCACGCAGAAGTCCGCCCAGAACGTACCATTAAAGGCAGTTTCGTTCGAGAAAATCGTACCAGGCGGCAAAATCCAGTCGCCGAAGTGCGAGAAGCGATGGACATCTTTCCAACCGCTGACCGGATTGCCGTCGCTATCCAAAAGACCGTCTTGGCTCTCGAAGTATTCGTGAGAATTCACCGTCACCACTGCCGGGAACGGATACCCACCGGCCAAGGTCTGGTCATAAGGCCAGCTATGGTCAAAGTCGGCAATACCAGACGTTCCGCGCAGCGCATACTCGCCGCCCGAGAACAGTTTCTTCATTTCCGAATAGGTAAGGCCATACGGAACCGTCCTCGTTTCCGTATGCGTGGTTTCAAGGTCATTGCCGTTCGCATCGGTATCTTTCACCGTGATGCTATACTCCCAATTGCGACCTTTATCCAACAATTTATCGGACAAGTTCCACGTCACGTTGCCATCGCCATCGGTGGAGCTAACCGCAAAATATCCATCTTCTTGCTTGGTAATAGCATCAACGAAGAAGTGGCTGTGAATAATCTTATCGGTTGCGCCGCCTGCCACGCCATAGAATTTAGACGAGTGGGAAGCATTGTTCTCAAACTGGCAATAGTTGTAGCAATCGCACAGCACGCCACCGTTCTGATTGCCCACCAAGCCGGCAATTTGAGCATTCGTATTTCCGGTAGCATACCCTTTAAGCATACCGCCGGCATAACACATCGCCACAACGCCTTGGTTGTCGCCGGCAAAACCGCCAACGTAAACGTTGTCGGTCGCCACAGCATCAATAGTCTTGTTAACCGCCGAACAATTCTGCACCTGACCGATAACCGTACCGGCAAGACCGCCCACGTGCGCTCTGTTCGCCGTGCTTTCGATAACGTAACCTGCCACGGCGCAGTTTTTCACCGTCGTCACGCCCTGCTGCAGATACGCCGACGGGCCCTCGTCACCGGTAGCGCCACCGGCACTCGCCGCCGCAGTAGTATATTTCACAATGGAGATCGAAGTGCCCTCTTTCGTCCAAGTAGACAGATTTCCGCCGGTCAGTTGGAGATTAAAGTCTTTCCACGCTTTTTCGCCGGTATCTGCATTCGCGTGGAAATCGGCTTCGTGGAGCGTAAACGTCACCTGACTGCCGTCCTCGTTGATGATGGCATCAGACGTGTCGAGATAGACCACAACAGGATCCCAAGAGTGGTCTTGGGTTTGATAATACAACCGCGCACTCGTCACACCGGAAAAATCACCGGTCACAGTAACCACGGTATATTCTTCGTCCGAAGCAGGAATAAGGTTCGGCCACAAATCTCTCCATTGACCGTCCATAGACTGGTCACCGTTAAAGGTAAAGGTTCCCGCCGAAGAATCCAGCGACGACTTGTTATCTGCCGAGTCGAACCCATTCCGTTTCGCCTCAACAAGCTTACGGTCAGTGGACGTGCCGCCACCGGAAGCCGGCGCCACATACGCGCCATTTTTGACACGACCAACTAACGGTGCTACATCAGTAGCATCGCTGGTACGAATAAATGCCGTTCCGGTCTCTTGGCTCTCCGCCATCAAAATGACGTTCTGGACACAGGCGCCGTCAATCACACCGAACAAGCCGGTCGCCGACACACCCGTCGTCTCTTGGCAATAGTCATAAATACGGTTTCCGCCGCCGTCATACATGCCGGCAAACGGTTTTGCTTCCGTGCCAATCGGCACGTTACGATACGGATTATCGGCTTTTTGACCGGCACCGGACAGATCCAGCGCCAAGCCGATGTAATTCTTAGTGTATTTGCTGAAATTGACGTGGCACTCCTGCTTAAACACAAAGTTCTTGTCCCAGTACCAATTTATACGGCCCAAAGCATTGAGCTGACGAGCAGAACGGATAATACTGGCAGACGGCGTCGGCATATCCGCTGCCGTCGGGCAATACCGTTTCTCCGGATTGCTGCCGGGAATCACATCAAACGGATGATCCACCTGCTCCGGCTTCGGGTTAATAACCGTTTTCGCAAGCACCGGGTTGTAGTAGAAAGTATAGTTCTCAAACACAGTAGCGCTGTTGTTATAGCCACTGAGAATCAGTTTCTGATAATAGGTCGCATTCGTCTGCTTCATCGCATTTTCATAGGCATCAGACATACCTTGCAGGTCATTGGGAAGCGGATAGATGAACACGTTCTCACTGACTTTGTTCGAACCGGATGCCAAGACCATATTGCCATTGAAAATCTGCGTCAATTCGCCAAGCGTACCATTGGTGATTTTTTGGCCGTTTTCACCAATCTGGTACATATCCGTCAGACGATCGGAAGAAAGAATGGCATAGCCATCCTCTACGACCGTGAAATCGCCCTCCCACAAAGAGTTGTACACCCAAGTGTTCGCGGAATCATTGTCGCCTTTAAGACTGGTGCATACGTCGAAACCGTACGTGCCGTCTTCGTATTTTTCATAATAAACCATACAGGTCTGGACAGTGGATTCCACCGGCCAGTCACCGTAGTGAGGAATGGTTTTCTGCGCATCATTCGAATCGACTTGTCCGTCTCCGTTGGTATCTTTGTTCTCTTTAAGCATCGGGAACGGGAACACGGTCTCACTGATGGTGTAAGGATGCGAATCATCCGCACTGTTGGCATAAGTGCCGTCGTCAGCATTTAACAACGCAAAATCGCCGAAAAGACGCGGCTGAGCGCCACTGGGATCCGCATCAAGGCTCTTGTTGTAGCCGTTCATCGTCAAATAGTTGCAAGCAACAAACGTAGAGTCGGATGCACTACCACCGATTTTACCAACAAAACCATGCACATTATTTTTGGTGCTGTTGATATCGACAACTTTACCATAGGAATTGGCGTTGATGAAATCGCTATCCTGAGCAGCGCCAACAAAGCCGCCCACATTTTGCGTGCCTTGTACGTCGCCGGTCGCATAGCAGGGCGCTCCCGTCACACCAGTAACCGTTGCCCCTTTCATGTTACCAACCATACCACCGACACGGCTACCACCAACGGTATCCTCGGAAGTATAGCAACGATTAATAGCGCCACTGTCCATATTACCCACAAGACCGCCGACGCTATCTTGACCTTGCACCCAAACGGCGGCATAGGAATCCGCAAACGTACAGCCCTGGGCCTTGCCCACCATACCACCGACGTTGTTGGACTTTTCGGCATAAATCGAACGATCTCGCAGACGAGAAACGCCCTCAAAATACTTCACGCCCATCGGGTTTTCATCTCTCAGGCGCACTGCGCAGTTTTGGAACACCGTGCTCGTCGCACTACCGACCAGACCGCCCACGTGATCGCGACCCAACTCGTTATCCGCGGCACGCACTTTCGCATCCACCAAAGTAACGTTTTTGAAGGTCATGTTCTTCGTCGTAGCAAACAAACCGATATTTGCCGTCGAACCCACAATGTCAAAATCGTACAAACCGAATCCGTTACCATCATAGGTCGCAGGTATATTTCCGCCCAAATCAATCGGTTTCATCGAAGAAATCGGGTTCTCGAGAGGCGTTCCGGGAACCAGCATTTCCGCATCGGTCCAGTAAACAACCGTGTCGATGTCACCGTCTTTGTTCGCCATATAGGTATCCGAAGATTTGAAATAGATGTCCGCCGGACGGTCATCCATCACCACGTTACCGTCAGCATCCACCATTTCTTCGCCAGTCGTCGCATTAATGCGCGGCGTTTCTTCGCGAACGCTCTGCTGCACAATGTTAAACTCCGAAATATGTTTGCTTTGAGCAACCGTGCCGTAATTGTTGAGGTTGCGCAGATGACGCAGATAGGATACGTTCGCATTCAACACGCCACCGTCAGTCGTCTCCGCCGAAGCAAAGAGGCTATGTTGCGCCACAATATCCGAGCCGGGCTCAGTCAAGATCGTCAAGTCGCCCAGTTTGATTTCAAAGTTCGCGGTCACTTCCAAATCGCAACCGTTTTTGAACATCGCCAGGAACGCCGCCTTGTCATCACCGTCGCCACCGGAGATTGTGCTGTCATTCAAAATTGTCTCAATATTCGGCGTATCTCCGTCGCGATCCAAACTATCCAGCAAAATGTACGCAGTGGGGGTATAATTCGTCACCGAGCCACATACATAGTGCGTCACCGTATCGCTATAATCCGCACGGGAATCCGCAGCCGTCAACTCCGCCACGCGCAACGGAATCGTCACGTGTGCCTGCGTTTTGGTATACGTATCTGTCGCCGTCAGCACCACTTCCGATTTACCGATGCCCTGCTGATACAGAGCAAAAGCCTCCGCCGACATCTCGCAAGAAACGCGGACGTACAAATCTTCTTTGTTGATAATTTCGCAAATCGGGCGGAACGGTTTGTTCTCGCTGGGTTTAAGCATATCCGTAGGATCACCGCGATAATAACCAATCATAATTTCGCCGGAATCCGCCGGGAATTCCTTGCGGAACGAAGATTTGCGACCCTCTTTGGTTTCGTCAATCTCGCCGCCCATTTTGATTTCATTAAGAGTATTTTCGTGAATATCTGCCGAAGTGAAGCCAGTTTTGGCATCAGAGTAAAACGCCGCATACACATCACCGGTGTAGGGGTTGAATTCGATATAATAATGTTGGTCAAGAGTAGTCGCCGCCACCGACGCCTCGGAAATCAAATACTTCGACGCAAAAACATTCTCGGCAATCGCAGCATCATCCGTTGCATCCGGATCGTGCATAATACCGTAGAAATTCATATAGTCGTCAGAATTCCACTTCTTCGCCCAATCCTGAGGCACCAAAGCAGTATAATCCTTAACATCGCCGTCTTCCGTCACGACGTCTGTCAAATAACTGCAGTCCTTCACGCCGTCATCGCGCAAATCTTCCAGCAATTGATTCAACTCGCCCGTCGCTTTCATAGACGTAAGACGACTTTGCGCCGCAAGATAGACGTCTTTGGCATAGCTATTAAGCCGCGCGAGTTCCAGGTTCTTCTGGATTTGCGCGACCGCAGGCACAGCAAGCCCGAACAAAATGGTCATGATGGCAAGAGTGATCATCATCTCCATCATGGTAAAACCGGTGCGTCTCTTAGGTTTCACGCTCCTCGGTCTGCTGTTCGCATAATTTGTATTTTTCATACTCTCGACCTCCCACAAAGTGTCGTGGATAATGCAATAATATAATATGGATATAAAAGAGTGTATAGGGTGGTATACCCACCCACATATCTACAAAGCGGAAATCCGCTTCGTTTTCCCGTAAAAATTTGTACTTTTGGGGTTAGTCACGGCTATCTTCGCCACATTTTTTCTCCCAAAGCACGACGAAAAAGCAAAATTTGCGGTTTTTCCGCAAAAATTTGCATTTTTCTACCCTTTTTCGTATTGTCTTTTTCGGCTTTTCCTTTTCACAAAAAGTCGTTTTTTTGGTAGATAACAACAAAACGCGTCTACAAATTTGCGTCCGCGTTGGTCATTTTGCACAAAGTAGGTGCTATCTACCCACCTATATAATAGAACAATTCACCAGAAATGTCAACGAAAAATTTGAATTTTTCGACCGCTTTTTTCGCCTTTCCAAAAATTTCCGTCAAAATCACACGCCTTGTAACATTTTCACAAAAAATTCAAAAATTATCAAAAAAAGTCGTTGCATTTTGGTCGAAAATGTAGTATACTCTATCTATATACTATTCTCGGAGCGGTCTATGACCGTTAACCGTGGCTTTTTATCTCAGCTTTTTCAATCACCGGTTTGACCGGACTATTTGCGGAGGCGAAACCAATTATGTCCTACAGATGGTTCAAAGAGTGGGCGGACAAAACCCCGAAAACGATTATCCTGATCGAGACGCGCGAGGGCTTCGAATCGTTCGGTACCTGCGCGACGATCATTTTTCGTTTGACCGGGGCTCCTATGTTCCGTCCCCATAAAAAGGAAAAGACGAAAGAGCCGGAAGTGCTGATTCCGATGCGCGATTATCCGACTCTGCTCGATAAAATGAACCGCTGCCAAATCAGCTATCTCGTCGCGCGCGAGGACTTCAAGGTTTACAGCAAAGAATTTGACCAGCGTTTTTACGACATCTACACCGCGGCGATTAAAAATCCCGAAAAAGCGTCCGAGGAAGACCGTATGGATCGCGGACTGTCGGTGGATGACCGCGTGACTGTCAAAAACCTGGAAACGCGCAAAGAGTGCTGTTGGAAACTGGTTCCCGAGGCCGAGGCAGACGTCAGCCGCCGCGAAAAAAGCGGTAATCTGAGCATCGAATCGGTGGTGGGCAATGCCCTGCTCGGTCATCGCGTCGGCGAGGATTTGACCATCGTGCGCGGTATGAACGATACGGCCTCTTACCGTATTTTGTTTGCCCTTGACCCCGACAACCGCAAGCTGAAGAAAATCAAACGCGAGACGAAAGCCTCCAAAGCGGAACTCGCGGAAGAAGCCGCCGAGGAAGAAGAGGCTCGAAAACACCTGGCGGATATTGCAGCGTTTGCCGAAACCGAAGAAGAGAGCGATATGGATTTCCTTAATCCCGAGCCTTCTGTCGGTGATGCCGGCGCGCCCGTCACCCATTTGAAAACCCAAAACGCCCACGTATCCTCCGCGCTGATGAGCGACGAGGGTCCGGTGATGGTGTTTAAAGAGAAAACGCCGGAAGAACTCGCCGCCGAACAGGCGGAGCGTGACCGCATCGCCGCGGAAAAAGCCGCGGAAGAAGCTGCCGAAAAAGCCGCGGAAGAAGT
>JAZUEK010000038.1:0-5374 GCA_045640165.1 Acutalibacteraceae bacterium
CTTCGGAGCGAAAGCGATACCACCGTGGTACCACTGGACGGCACGAGTCGAACCCTGACGGGCGCGGCCGGTACCTTTTTGGCGATACGGTTTTTTGCCACCGCCGCTCACTTCGGAACGGGTGAGAGCGGACTGCGTGCCCTGACGCTGGTTCGCCAAGTAGTTAACGACCATGCTGTGCATAACCGATTTGTTCGGGGTGATGCCGAAGATGGCTTCCGCCAAATCGATGCTGCCGGTCTTTTTACCGGTCATGTCAAAAGTAGAAACTGTAGGCATGATGCATTCCTCCTCCCTTACGCTTTCACGCTGTCGGAAACGACCACGATACCGCCGCGCGGGCCCGGAATGGCACCCTTGATGGCGATGAGGTTGTTCTCAGCGTCGATTTTCACAATGGCTTGGTTCTGCACCGTCACACGCTCCACACCGAGGTGACCGGCCGCCTTCATGCCTTTGAAGACACGGGACGGGGACGAGCACGCACCGAGAGAGCCGGCGTGGCGAGCCACAGGACCGGAACCGTGGGTCTCTTTCAAACGGGAGTGATTCCAGCGTTTGATAGCACCCGCGTAACCTTTACCTTTGCTGATGCCGACCACGTCCACGTGATCGCCCACCGCGAAGGTGTCCGCTTTCACGATGTCGCCCAGGTTAAGAGCGGAGCAATCGTCGAAACGGAATTCACGCAGAGTGCGTTTCGCGGCGACGTCCGCCTTCGCGAAGTGACCCTGCTGCGGTTTGTTCACGTGTTTCGGAGTCACGTCACCGAAACCGAACTGCACCGCTTCGTAACCGTCGTTCTCGACGGTTTTCTTTTGGACAACCACGCACGGACCCGCTTCAATGACGGTAACCGGGACAACGTTGCCCTTTTCGTCGAAGATCTGCGTCATGCCGATCTTCTTGCCGATGATACCTTTCTGCATTGTATATGCCTCCTTTGGTTATTGGTTGCGCACCGCCATATCGGCTGCGGTGTGCAACTTGACCTCGTCTGCGGAATCTGCCAAACCGTCCTTATATAGATAAGGATTAAAGTTTGATTTCGATTTCCAC
This sequence comes from Acutalibacteraceae bacterium, assembly GCA_045640165.1. Lineage (GTDB taxonomy): Bacteria > Bacillota > Clostridia > Oscillospirales > Acutalibacteraceae > RGIG426. Next base: position 1,060 of record JAZUEK010000038.1, read on the forward strand.
ACCGACGGGGAGTTCAAGGCCCATAAGAGCCTCGACGGTCTTGTTAGACGGACGAAGAATGTCGATCAAACGTTTGTGGGTGCGAGTCTCGAACTGTTCGCGAGAATCCTTGTATTTGTGCACCGCGCGAAGAATGGTAACGACTTCCTTCTCGGTCGGCAGCGGAACCGGACCCGAAACGCGCGCGCCGGTGCGGCGAGCGGTCTCCACGATCTTTTCAGCTGCTTGATCCACCAACTGGTGGTCGTATCCTTTGATACGAATACGGATTTTTTCTTTGACTGCCACTGTAAAACGCCTCCTGAATTTGTTTTCTTTTTTGGTTGGCGGGCCACGCCAAACCTCCACCCTGCCGGGTGTTTCATTGTTTCCCATCAAAAAACCGGCTCGGTTTTTCGAATGGCCGGGGTGCGGTTTGACTTTTGCCAGGCAGCCGCAATGTCAAGCCCGTGCCGTGCCCCGCAAGTAGGCAGTCACGTTGTACATCGCATTTGCTGCACAGGTGTTTTCTAATCGCCCGGTTTGAAATCGGACATACTCCACGGAAAAACCGACCCGTATTCGGGTCGCAACCTCCCGCTTCATCGCATATCGTGCAGTCGCATCGCGAGGCGATTTGGGCGCAAAATACCCCCTTGGCGCAATCGCGTGCCTAACTAATATACAACACCTATGTCAAAAATGCAAGTGTTTTTTTCATTTTTTTGAAATTTTTTCAAAAAATTTTTTCGACACACCATATATAGTAAAAAACCGCGCAAAAAACACAAAAAACCGTCACCGTTGTGGGGTTTTACACTCGCTTTGGGTGATTTTGCAGGGGCGATTCACGAATCGCCCCGTTCAAAAATTTCTCACAATCGCAAAAAGGGTCATTCGTGAATGACCCCTACAAAGCCGCCGCTGATAATAGCAAAACCCCCCGCAGAACTCTGCGGGGGGTTAAACGATTATAATTTTTTGAATTTATCCCTAAACGATTTGCGTTTTTGGTAATTGCGGTCGCCGGTCGTGCCCTCAAACTCCTCCAAAATGCGTTTTTGGTCGGCGGTGAGGTTTTTCGGCACCTCCACCACAAAGCGCACGATTTGGTCGCCGCGTCCGCGTCCGTTCAGATACGGAACGCCCTTGCCTTTCAGTCGCGCGGTGTCGCCCGGCTGTGTGCCGTCCTTGATGGTGTATTTTTCTTTGCCGTCCAGCGTGGGAATCTCCACCTCCGCGCCGAGCGCCACTTGAGCGAACGTCACAGGGAAGTCGCACAGCACGTCATAACCGCGGCGCTCGAAAATCGGGTGGGGTCGCACCGCCACCTGCACCTGCAAGTCGCCGGAAGGTCCGCCGTTTTTGCCGGCGTTGCCCTTGCCCGGAATGGTGATGACCTGCCCATCGTCGATGCCGGCAGGAATGTTGATGCCCACCTTGTTCGACTTGCGCGCCACGCCACTTCCGGAGCAGGCACGGCAGGGATTGTCGATAATTTTACCCGTGCCGCGGCAACGGGAGCACGGACTTTGCGTCTGCATCACGCCGAACGGCGTGCGCTGTTGCCGCGCCACTTGACCACGGCCGCCGCAATCGGGGCACGTCTTAGGCGAGGAGCCCTTGGCCGCACCCGAGCCGCCACAAACGGAGCACGCTTCTACAACACGCACGTCCACCTGCTTCTTGCAGCCGAACGCCGCCTCAGAAAAGTCGATAACCACTTGAGCTCCCACGTCACTGCCCCGTTGAGGCGCATTGGGGTTGGCGCGTCGAGACGCACCGCCGCCAAAGAAAGAGGAGAACAAGTCGCCGAGGTCAATATCCACCCCACCGAAGCCGCCGCCCCAACCGCCGGCGCCACCTGCGCCGAAGTTCGGGTCAACGCCGGCGTGGCCGAATTGGTCATACCGCGCTTTCTTGTCTTTGTCCGACAGCACCTCATAGGCCTCGTTCGCCTCTTTGAAATGCTTTTCCGCCTCGGCGTCGCCGGGGTTTAAGTCGGGGTGATATTTTTTCGCCTGCTGACGGTAGGCTTTTTTGATTTCGTCGTCCGAGGCACTTTTGGAAACGCCGAGCACCTCGTAATAATCGCGTTTTTCAGCCATAAGTAAAACCCTCAAAAGCGGCGGGATTTCCCCGCCGCTCTTTTCTTATGATTAGTGGACTTCGCCATTATAGAACCCGTCGGCATCCGCACCGCCGGCCGCACCGTTGTCGCCGGCATCGCCGTTAAAGCCCTCGGCGCCCTCCGCACCCTGCGGCGCGTTCGCCTGATACACTTTGGCAGACACGTCGTAGAACGCTTTCATCAGTTCTTCGTTCGCGGCTTTGATGGCGTCGTAGTCGTCGCCTTTGAGTTTTTCTTTGAGCTCGTCGATTTTGCCCTGCAAGGTGGTTTTGTCCGCCTCGTCAAGTTTGTCGCCGAGTTCCTCAATCGCCTGCTCGCATTGATACACCGCTTGGTCGCCGGCGTTGCGCGTATCGACGTTCTCACGGTTTTTCTTGTCTTCCGCCGCATACTGTTCGGCATCTTTGACCGCTTTTTCCACGTCCTCTTTGGACATATTGGAGCTCGCGGTAATGGTGATGTGCTGTTCTTTGCCGGTGCCGAGGTCTTTCGCGGACACGTTCACGATACCGTTCGCGTCGATATCAAAAGTCACCTCAATCTGCGGCACACCGCGACGCGCCGGAGCGATACCGTCGAGGTGGAACATACCGAGCGATTTGTTGTCACGGGCAAATTCGCGCTCGCCCTGCAACACGTGAATCTCCACCGACGGCTGGTTGTCCGCGGCAGTAGAGAAGATTTGGCTCTTTTTGGTCGGGATGGTGGTGTTGCGCTCGATAATGCGCGTCATCACGCCACCCATCGTCTCAACACCGAGCGACAACGGAGTCACGTCGAGAAGCAGGAGACCTTTGACCTCGCCGCCGAGCACGCCGCCTTGCAGCGCGGCACCCATCGCGACACATTCGTCCGGGTTAATGCCTTTGAACGGCTCTTTGCCGGTAAATTTCTTCACCGCATCCTGCACCGCCGGAATACGGGTCGAACCGCCGACGAGAAGCACTTTGTCAATCTGCGACGTGGAAAGGCCGCTGTCGGACAGCGCCTGTTTCATCGGCTCGAGCGTTTTGTTGACGAGGTCCGCGGTCAGTTCGTTGAACTTCGCACGGGAGAGGGTCATATCCAGGTGTTTCGGGCCGTTTTGGTCCGCGGTGATAAACGGCAGGTTGATTTGGGTGGTGGTCATACCGGACAGGTCGATTTTGGCTTTTTCCGCCGCATCGCGCAGACGACCCACCGCCGCACGGTCCGCGGACAAATCAACGCCCTGCTCCGCTTTGAACTCCGCAACCATCCAATCGACGATTTTCTGGTCAAAGTCGTCGCCGCCGAGACGGTTGTTACCGGCAGTAGCGAGCACTTCCTGCACGCCGTCGCCCATCTCGATGATGGAGACGTCGAACGTACCGCCGCCGAGGTCATAGACCATAATCTTTTGGTCGGTTTCTTTGTCAATGCCATAGGCGAGCGCCGCCGCCGTCGGCTCGTTGATGATACGTTTCACCTCGAGACCGGCGATTTTACCGGCATCTTTGGTCGCCTGGCGTTGCGGATCGGTGAAGTACGCCGGAACGGTGATAACCGCTTCGGTGACGGTGTCGCCGAGATACGCCTCCGCGTCCTCTTTCAGCTTGCGGAGAATCATCGCGGAAATCTGTTGCGGAGTGAAGCTGTCGTTGTCGATGCTCACTTTGTAATCCGAACCCATTTCGCGTTTGATAGACGACACGGTGCGGTCGGGGTTGGTGACCGCCTGCTGTTTGGCGCCACGACCGATGATACGCTCGCCATCCTTTTTGAACGCCACCACAGACGGGGTGGTGCGAGCCCCTTCGGGGTTCGGGATGACAACGGCTTCGCCGCCCTCAATAACGGACACGCAGGAGTTGGTGGTGCCCAAGTCAATACCAATAATTTTTGCCATGTTGATTACCTCTTTCTATATACATTATATTATATACATTTAATATGTGCTTTGTCAGTTGGCGACTTTCACAATCGCAGGGCGAATCAGCCGCTCGCCGAATTTATAGCCGCTTTGGAACACGCCCGTCACCGTATCCGGCTCTACACCGTCGGCGGCATCCTCACGCTGGATGGCGTTGTGGCATTCCGGGTCAAACGGCTCGTTTAGCGGGTTAATCTCGGTTACGCCGATTTTTTCGAAGGTGCCGTGCAACTGCCGCACAATCATCTCCACGCCTTGGCGATATTCCGGCCCGACCGGCGATTGACACGCACGGTCTAAATTATCCAAAATCG